>DAIRVA010000043.1:0-20395 GCA_036803045.1 Lysobacter sp.
TCTCGCCGTCCATCTCCAGGATCAGGCGCAGCACGCCGTGCGCGGCCGGATGCTGCGGACCGAAGTTCAGCGTGTAGTTGCGGATTTCCTGGCGGGCTTCGGTCGGGTTGCTGGCGAAGCCCTCGGAGGCTGGCGGGTTCTGCAGGCTGGGCGCGCTCATCGGGCGCCTCCATTGATCTTCATGTCCTTCGCTTCGCCGGACGCGGTATCCATGCGGGAATCCTCACGCACTACGCGCGGCACGCCCACGCGCGGCTCGACCGAAGTGACCGGGCCGTACACGACGCGTTGGCGTTCGGCATCGTAGTGCACCTCGACGTTGCCGATCAGCGGGAAGTCCTTGCGGAACGGATGGCCGACGAAACCGTAATCGGTCAGGATGCGGCGCAGGTCGGGATGGCCGCGGAACACGATGCCGAAGAGGTCGAAGGCCTCGCGCTCGAACCAGTCGGTGCCGGCCCAGACGGAGGTGAGCGAATCGACGGCGGGCAGCGAATCGTCCGCGCAGAACTCGCGCAGGCGCAGGCGCTGGTTGCGCGAGACCGACAGCAGGTGGGCGACGGCGGCGAAACGCCTGCCCTGCACGGCTTCCACCTGTTCGACCCCGATCGGTTGCGGCGCCTGCTCGGTGAAGGCCTCGCCCCACTTGAAGCGACCCGGGCCACGGCCTTCGACGCCACGGCTGAATCCCTGCGAAGAGACGTCGGTGTCCCATTCGTCGCTGCCGTAACCGAGGTAATCGATGCCGCTCACATCGACGCACTGCTCGAAATCGAATTCGTCGCGCAGTGCGCGAGCCACTTCGAGCCAACCGCCGGACGGCGTCTGCAAGGTGATTTCGCCGCGCGGGTCGGCGACATGCACCTCGCAGCCCGGAAAGCGGGCGCGCAGTTCGTTGGCGAAATTCGCTGCGTTAGGGTTCATGCGGTTCGCGCTCATGCGTGGGCCGGGACGGCAGCCTGCGCGTCGCCGAACACCGTGGTGCGCCTGATCTTTTTCTGCAACTGCAGGATGCCGTAGGCCAGCGCCTCGGCGGTCGGCGGGCAGCCGGGCACGTAGACGTCGACCGGCACGATGCGGTCGCAGCCGCGCACGACGGAATAGGAATAGTGGTAGTAACCACCGCCGTTGGCGCAGCTGCCCATCGAGATGACCCACTTCGGATCGGGCATCTGGTCGTAGACCTTGCGCAATGCCGGGGCCATCTTGTTGACCAGCGTGCCGGCGACGATCATCACGTCCGATTGACGCGGCGAAGGACGGAACACCACGCCGAAGCGATCGAGGTCCAGGCGCGAAGCGCCCGCATGCATCATCTCCACCGCGCAGCAGGCCAGGCCGAACGTCATCGGCCACATGGAGCCGGTGCGCGCCCATTGCCAAAGCGCGTCCATGCTGGTGGTGACGAAGCCCTGCTGCATCACCGGGTTGTCGCCCTCGGGGCGCAGCAGATCGTCCAGCCGGCCTTCGGGCAGCGGGTTGAAGAACGGCGTGTGGCTCACTCCCATTCGAGTGCCCCCCTCTTCCAGACGTAGACGAAACCGAGGAACAGCATCCCGACGAACAGGCCCATGGTGACCAGGCTGCGCGCGCCGATCTCCATGAACACCTGCGTCCACGGCACGATGAAGATGATTTCCAGGTCGAAGATGATGAACTGGATGGCGATGAGGTAGTAGCGCACGTCGAACTGCATGCGCGCGTCCTCGAACGGCAGGAAGCCGCACTCGTATGGCGAGAGCTTTTCGGCGCTGGGTTTCTTCGGCCCCACCAGGTTGCCGATGACGATCAGCGCGATGCCGATGCCGGTGGCGACTATCAGAAACAGCAGGGTCGGCAGGTATTCGGCCAGCACGTGCGCTCTCGGCTTTGCCGCACGGGGCGGCGATGCTTGGATCAAGCACCGGGCCCGCGAGGCCCGATGCGTGCGATGGTGCCCAAGGGGGGACTCGAACCCCCACGACCTAAGCCGCTACCACCTCAAGGTAGTGCGTCTACCAATTCCGCCACCTGGGCTTATTTCCTTCGACGCTGTCGCGCTTCGGGAACGACGGCATTGTAAACGGAGTCAGCCGCCTTGCGGAGCCTTTTCCTGCGTCGCGTTTTGCTGTACCGGCACAACCGCCGGTTGCGCGGCGGGCGCAGTCGCCGGTTGCTGCGTCGGGGCTGCAGCCGGCGCGACCGGGATGGCAGGCGTGGGCGCGACAGGCGCCGCAGGCCGGCCCTGCTCGGTCATCACGCCGAGATCGGTGTTCAGGCGTTGCGCGTTGCGCGAGCCTGAAAGATGCAGCCACGCCATTCCCAAGGTGATGCCGAAGAAAGCCACGGCCAGCCACTTGGTGGTCTTGGAGAGGAAGTTGGACGCACCGCGCGCACCGAACACGGTGCCGGAGGCGCCGCCACCGAAGCCGGAGCCGGCCTGCGCACCCGCGCCGCGTTGCATGAGGATGAGCGCGATCATGGCGATCGCGATCAGCACGTAGAAGATGTTGAGGACCCAGAGCAGCATGTTTCAGTTCCGTGAGGCCACCGCCGCAGCGATGATGCCGTTGAATTCGTCGACCAGCAGCGACGCGCCGCCGACCAATCCGCCATCGACGTCGGGCTGCGCGAACAGCTCGGCGGCGTTGTCGGCCTTGACGCTGCCGCCATAGAGGATCGGTAGCGAGCCGGCAATATTAGCATCCTGCTTGGCGACGTGACCACGGATGAAGGCATGCACGTCCTGTGCCTGGGCCGGGGTGGCGGTCTTCCCGGTGCCGATCGCCCAGACCGGCTCGTAGGCCACGATGGCACCTTCCAGCCCCTGCGGGCCCGCCTCCGCGGAGACGGCATCCAGCTGTTCCACCAGTCGCGCCTCGGTCTGGCCGGCCTCACGCTCTTCCAACGTTTCGCCGATGCACAGCACCGGGACCAGCCCGGCAGCCTTGGCGGCGACGAACTTCCGGGCCACGATTTCACTGGTCTCGCCGTGGTACTGGCGGCGCTCGGAATGGCCGACCAGCGTGTGCCCGACGCCGATCTCCTTCAGCATCGCGCCCGCAACTTCACCGGTATAGGCGCCCTTAGCATGCTCGCTGACGTCCTGTGCGCCGAAACCGATCCCGCGACCACCGAACTTCGACGCCAGGCCCGCGATGTATGGCATCGGCGGGAACACCAGCACTTCCACGCCCTGGTCCGGCGGCATGTCGAGCGCGCCCAGCAGTCCGTCGGCGAAAGCCAGGTTCCCGTTCAATTTCCAGTTGCCGGCGGCGATCTTGCGGCGCATGCGTTTTCCTTGAAGATGAGTGTGGGTGCCCTGCCGCCGCGCGATCAGGCCAGCTTGATCTCGCGCAGGCGCTCAAGCAGGTAATCGTGGGCGGTGATCGGCGCGGGATAGCGGCTCGGATTGTCTTCCGTCACGCATTGCGGCAAGGCATCGATCAGGAAATCCGGATTCGGGTGCAGGAAGAACGGCGTCGAGTAGCGCGGCTGGCGCGCGGCCTCCCCGGGGGGGTTGGTGACCCGATGGGTGGTCGACGGATACACGTGATTGGTGAGCCGCTGCAGCATGTCGCCGATGTTGACGACGATCGTGCCTTCCTCGGCCGTGTACGGCACCCACTCGCCCTTGCGCGACAGCACTTCCAGTCCGGCGGCGCTCGCGCCGACCAGCAGGGTGATCAGGTTGATGTCCTCGTGGGCGCCTGCGCGCACGTTGGGCACGTCCGGCGTGGTGATCGGGGGGTAGTGGATCGGGCGCAGGATGGAGTTGCCGACATCGGTCTTGTCGGCGAACCAGTCCTCGGGAAGATCGAGCGACAGGGCCAGCGCGGCCAGTACCCGCGAACCCAACTGGTCCAGCGCCTCGTACAAGGCGTAGCCGTGCTCGCGAAAGCCCTCCACCTCGTCGGGCCAGGCGTTCGCCGGCATGACGTCGGCGTGGACATGGTCCCGCGGAATCTCCCGCCCGATGTGCCAGAACTCCTTCAGATCGTGGTACTGCGCGCCTTTCGCAGTCTCGATGCCGAACGGCGTGTAGCCGCGCGCGCCGCCGCCGCCCGCGAGGTAGTAACGCTGCTTGGTCGCTTCCGGCAAGGCGAAGAAGGCCTTGAAGTCGGCATAGGCCGCCTCGACCAGCGCATCGGGGATGCCATGGCCGCGAATGCCGGCGAAACCCCACTCGCGGTAGGTATCCGACAGCTCCTGGACGAAGGCAGCCCGGTCTTCCAGACTGGCCGGATGGGTGAAACGACGGATGTCGAGGGTGGGAATGCTCATGGTTTGCCCTTGGCGATGTCAGAGTGCGGCCTTGACCGCCGATTCCAGTTTCTCGAGGACGGAGGCGACCAGCGCGGCGTCGTCGGCCTCCGCCGTGATGCGCACCACCGGTTCGGTGCCCGAAGGCCGCAGGAAGGCTCGCCCCCTGCCCTTCACCATCTCTTGTGCTTCGCGCAAGGCGGACTGCACGCCCGCATCGTCCACCGGCCTGCTGCCCGCCGTAACGCGGACGTTGACGGTCTTCTGCGGCACCTTGTGCAGATCCTGCAGCGCCTGCGCCAGCGACTGCCCGGTACGGCCCAGCACTTCCAGCACCTGCAGCGCCGCCATGATGCCGTCGCCGGTGCTGGTGCGATCCAGGCACAGCAGGTGGCCGGACGCCTCGCCGCCGAGCGTAGCCTGCCTCTCGAGCAGCATCTGATGCACGTAGCGGTCGCCGACCTTCGCGCGCAGGAAGCCGATGGCTGCCTCGGCGAGTGCTTTCTCAAGCCCGAAATTGGTCATGAGGGTGCCCACGACGGGGCCTTGCAGGCGCCCGCTGGCCTGCCAATCCTTCGCCAGCACGTAGATCAGGTCGTCGCCGTCGCAGATCCGGCCGGTTTCGTCCACGAACATCACGCGGTCGCCATCGCCATCGAAGGCGATGCCGAGCGCGGCGCCGCGCCTGACAACCTCGGCGGCCAGCGCCTCGGGATGCGTGGAGCCGACACCGTCGTTGATGTTGAGTCCGTCCGGATCGATGCCGATCGCATCCACCCGTGCGCCCAGCTCCCGCAATACCAGCGGACCCAACTGGTAGTTGGCCCCATTGGCGCAGTCGACCACGACATGCATGCCCTTGAGGTCGAAGCCCTTGGGGACCGAGTTCTTGCAGGCCTCGACGTAGCGCGCCACGGCGTCGCGCGTGCGCACGGCGCGGCCCAACCGGTCGGATGCCACGGTCGAGAACGGCTGGTCCAGTGCGGCTTCGATGGCGAGTTCCGCCGCATCGTCCAGTTTCTCGCCATCGGCGGAGAAGAACTTGATGCCGTTGTCGTGGTGCGGATTGTGCGAGGCGGAAATGACGATGCCGCCATCGGCCCGAAGCGAGCGCGTGAGGTGCGCCACGGCCGGCGTCGGCATCGGCCCCATCAGCTGCACGTCGACGCCGGCTGCGGACAGCCCCGCCTCGAGCGCGGCCTCGAACATGTAATTGGAGATGCGGGTGTCCTTGCCGATCACCACCATCGGCTTGCGCCACCCCTCCCCCATTCGCGCCCGCAAGGCATGGCCGTAGGCGTTGCCCAGGCGCAGGACGAAATCGGCCGAGATGGGCGATACGCCCACCCGGCCGCGGATACCATCGGTGCCGAAGTACCTGCGGTTCATGCGACCAGCTCCGTGTCCTCGGGCGGATGCGGCTCCTTCATCATCATCGCGACGAGATCGGCAATGCGGTCGCGCAGTTCGCGCCGGTCGCAGATCTGGTCGATGGCGCCATGCTCGAGCAGGAACTCGCTGCGCTGGAAGCCTTCCGGCAGTTTCTCACGCACGGTCTGCTCGATCACGCGCGGGCCCGCGAAGCCGATCAGCGCCTCGGGCTCGGCGATGTTGATGTCGCCCAGCATCGCGAAGCTGGCGGACACGCCGCCGGTGGTCGGGTGGGTGAGCACGGAGATATACGGCAGCCCCTTGGCGCGCAGGCGGCCGAGCGCCGCCGAGGTCTTGGCCATCTGCATCAGGGAAAACAGGCTTTCCTGCATGCGCGCGCCACCGCTGGCCGAGAAGCAGACGAAGGGCGACCCGATCTCGGCTGCACGCTCGGCGCCGAGGCTGAATCGCTCGCCCACCACCGAACCCATCGAGCCGCCCATGAAGGCGAAGTCGAAGGCGCTGGCGACGATCGGGCGCTGCTTGAGCAGGCCCTCCATCGTGATCAGCGCGTCGCGTTCGCCGGTGGATTTCTGCGCCGCCTTGATGCGGTCGGCATACTTCTTCTGGTCCTTGAACTTGAGGATATCGGTCGGGCCCAGGGTGGCGCCGATCTCCTTGCCGCTGCCGATATCGAGAAAGCCGTCCAGGCGCGCGCGCGCGCGGATCGGCATGTGGAATCCGCACTTCGGGCAGACCTCGAGATTTTCCTCGAGCTCAGGGCGATACAGCACCGCGCCGCAACGCTCGCATTTTTCCCACAGTCCTTCCGGGACATTGCGCTTGCGTTCGTTGCCGGCCTCGGTGCGGATGCGCGAGGAGGCGAGTTTCTTCAGCCAGGACATGCGTCGGGATTTTCCGCCGTGATCAGCGGGTCAGTCTAGCCCAGCCCGCCGTGTTCACGGTCCAGAGCGGCCCGCAAGGGTGACAGGAAGGCACCGGCCCGCAGGGCGGCCTCGTCTGGGCTGGCGGCGCCTGCCAGCGCCTCGACAAGGGCGCTGCCGACGACCACGCCGTCGGCCTCGCTGCCCAGGCGCACAGCACCCGCGGCGTCCTTCACGCCGAACCCGGCGACCACCGGCACTGGGGAGATCGCCCTGACCTCGGCCAGCCGGGCCGCCACCCGCTCAGGATCGAGCTGAGCAGCGCCGGTCACGCCGGCATAACTGACGTAATACAGATAGCCCTCGGCACCGGCGGCCAGCCGCTCGAGGCGATCCGGAGTGGTGGTGGGCGCGACCAGCCGGATCAGGGCGACGCCCGCGTCGGAGAGACCGGCCTGCAGCGGAGCGGCTTCCTCGACGGGCAGGTCCACCGGCAGTACGCCGTCCACGCCGCAGTCCGCGGCCTCGCGTGCGAATCGCTCGACGCCGCGAATCTCGATCGGGTTGAGGTACCCCATCAACACGACCGGCGTGCGGTCGTCGCGCGTCCGGAACTCGCGCACGCTCCTCAACGCATGATCGAGCCCTCCGCCCGCGGCGATTGCGCGCTCGGACGCGCGCTGGATGACTGGCCCATCGGCCATCGGGTCGGAAAACGGCATCCCGAGCTCGATCACGTCGGCCCCGGCCTCGACCAGGGCATGCATGGCCGGCACGGTGGCCGCGAGTCCCGGATCGCCGGCCACGATGAACGGGATCAGCGCCTTGCGCCGCTGCCGGTGCAGACGGTCGAACCCGAGGGCCAGTCTTTCCATCGTCAGGCTTCCGGGGCTGGTCCGGACTCGAGTTCCGACGGCCCGACATCGATGCCGCGTTCGGCGCCGATCGCGTCGAGGTGCTCGTTGAGCATCCGGCGGTACAGGTCCGTCATGTAATTGAGGAATTCGGTGCGACTGCCGGCCGCATCGCGCTGGAAGCCGATGTAGGCATGCGCGTTGAAACGCGCGGCGGCATAGAGTCCGGCCGCGCTGACACGCTTGAGGCCATGCGTTTTCGACTGCTTGTTGGCGATGCCGATGTATTCGTTGACCGCTTCGAAGAATGCGGGATCGAGCTGATCGGATTGCAGTGTGTCGCTCATCTGGGGATTCCTATGATTCAGAGATGGATGCCTTCACGCCCGGCGATGGTATGCACGTCCTTGTCGCCGCGGCCGGAAAGATTGCACAGCACGACGGCGTCGCGCGGGTATTCGCGCGCCAGCTTGATCGCCTGCGCGACGGCGTGGCTGGATTCGAGCGCCGCCAGGATGCCCTCGGTACGCGCGAGCTGGTGGAAGGCCGCGAGTGCCTCCTCATCGGTCACGCCGACGTATTCGGCGCGCCCGGCATCCTTGAGGAAAGCGTGTTCCGGCCCGACGCCCGGGTAGTCCAGGCCCGCGCTGACTGAATGGGTCTCGATGATCTGGCCTTCGTCGTCGCACAGCACGTAGGTGCGGTTGCCGTGCAGGACGCCGGGGCGGCCCGCCGCCAGCGACGCGGCATGATGGCCCGTGGCGATGCCCTCGCCCGCCGCTTCAGCACCGACGATTCGCACCTCGCGGTCATTGAGGAAGGCATGGAACAGGCCGATGGCATTGCTGCCGCCGCCGACGCAGGCGGTGATCACGTCCGGCAGGCGGCCGTGCTCGGCCAGCATCTGCGCACGGGCCTCGCGGCCGACGATGGCGTTGAAGTCGCGCACCATGCGCGGATACGGGTCCGGGCCCGCGACCGTGCCGATGATGTAGAAAGTGTCGGCGACATTCGTCACCCAGTCGCGCATCGCCTCGTTCAGCGCGTCCTTCAGCGTGGCCGAGCCCGACGTCACCGGAACGACCGTCGCGCCGAGCAGCTTCATTCGCCACACGTTCGCCTTCTGCCGCTCGATGTCGGTCGCGCCCATGTACACCACGCACTCCAGCCCTAGGCGCGCGGCGACGGTCGCGCTGGCGACGCCGTGCTGGCCGGCACCGGTCTCGGCGATGATGCGGGTCTTGCCCATCCGGCTGGCCAGCAGCGCCTGGCCGATGGTGTTGTTGATCTTGTGCGCGCCGGTGTGGTTGAGGTCCTCGCGCTTGAGCAGGATGCGCGCGCCGCCGACCTCCCGCGACAGGCGTTCGGCGAAGTAGATCGGGCTCGGGCGGCCGACGTAATGCGCGAGATCCTCGTCGAAAGCCTGCCGGAAAGCGGGATCGACGCGCGCCGCGTCGTAGGCCGCGGCCAATTCCTGCAGCGGGCCGATCAGCGTCTCGGCAACGAAACGCCCGCCGAAACGGCCGAAATGGCCATGCGCATCCGGGTAGGCGTGGAAATCCGCGATGTCCTCAGCCGCACTTGCCGGGCGTCGGCCAGCGGTATCCGGATTCGTGTTCGTTTTCACAATCGGCACGATGGACCTCGGCAATGAAGGCCCGCATTTTATCGCCATCCTTCACGCCGGGTGCCGATTCGATCCCGGATGCGACATCGACCGCCCACGGCGCGTGATGGGTGACGAGGTCGTGGACGTTGTGGACGCCCAGCCCTCCGGCCACCATTGCCGGCTTGGTCGTCTCGGCAGGCAGCCGGGCCCAGTCGAACGCACGGCCCCCCCCGCCCGCCGCCCCCGCGGCATGGCCATCGAACAGGAATGCCGAGGCATTCGGCCAGCGTCCGTGCAGGAACCGGGCATCGATGGGGCTGTCTTCCGCCATCGGCACGGCCTTGATGTAGGGCAGGCCGAAGGTACGGCAGAAGCCGTCTTCCTCTTCGCCGTGGAACTGCAGGACGTTGGGCCGCAGCAGGCGCACGATTTCCCGGACCTGCTCGATCGGGTTGTCGCGGAACAGGGCCACCATGCTGACCAACGGAGCCACCGATTGCCGGAGCGCGCGCGCTTCCTCGACCTGCAGCGCACGCGGGCTGTCGGGATCGAACACCAGGCCCACGGCATCCACGCCCAGCTCGCATGCGAGCCGGATGTCGCCGGAGCGGGTGAATCCGCAGAACTTGACCCGCGTGCGTACCGATGCCGTCTTCATGCCGCCGGCCCCGGGCTCGCCTCGGCGGGCAGTCCCCAGGCAGCATCGTAAAGGGGGTTGAGGAAGGTCAGCCCGGCGGCCGCTGCAGTCGGGCCCGCCAGCCTGCGGTCCCGGCTCGCCAGCAATTCCGCGATCCAGTCCACGGGCCTCTCGCCGCACCCCACCATCGACAATGCGCCGACGATGTTCCTGACCATATGGTGCAGGAAGGCATTGGCCTGCACTTCGACGCTGACGATGTCCCCGCTCCTTGTCACTTCGATCTCCTGGAGTTCGCGACGCGCATGGTTTGCCTGGCATTGCGCGGACCTGAACGCGCCGAAATCGCGCTCGCCCAGCAGCGCCTGCGCAGCCCTGTGCATCGCCTCGGCATCCAATAGTCGCCGCTCCCATGTCAAATAGGCGTGTCCAAGCGCCGGACGCACTGAACGGTTCATGATTCGATAGCGGTAACGCCTGGCCCTTGCGGAGAACCGCGCACTGAAATCGTCGGAGACCGGAACGCACCAGCGGATCGCCATGTCGCGCGGCAGGCGGCTGGTCGTGCCCAGCATCCAGGCGCGCGGCGACCGGTCGGCATTCGAATCGAAATGCACGACCTGGCAGCGCGCATGGACGCCTGCATCGGTACGGCCGGCACAGATTGTCGAAACGGGCGCGTCAGCGACCCCGGACAGCGCGTCCTCCAAGGTCTGTTGGAGCGTCGGGCCGGCCAATCCCAGCCGCTGCCAGCCCAGATAACGGCTGCCGTCGTATTCGACGCCGAGCGCGTAGCGGGACACCGACAAGCAGCCGGGCCTCAGCCCAGCCGACCCAGCATGGCGCGCGCCTCGGATGCCGATGCGGGATCGCCCTCGACGGCCACGGCTTGGAGCAGGCGGCGCGCGGTGGCGCGATCGTCCAGCTCGAGATAGGTCCGCGCCAGCGCCAACCGCTCATCGCCGGCGGCGCGCGCGGATCCGGCATCGGCGAAGGCGGGATCCCATGAGTCTCCGGGCTCGCCGGACTCGGACCCGGCTGACGTCGAGTCATCGCCCACTGTCCTGTCATGGGCCGGCGAGCGCAACCAGGACGGCCTGTCCAGTCCGGACGAGGGCGTTACCGGAGATTCCCGGAACAGCGCCGGTTCTTCGCGCCCGGGGATATCGGGTTGCGCGAAGCTGGGGGCATCCTCATCTTGTTGCCGGCGCACCGCGTCGGTTCCTCGGCGGCCGCGCCGCCCGGCCCAGAACGCCAACGCGAACAGGGCCAACGCGAGCGGGACCACCCAGGCCGCGATCATGCCGGGCGATGCCGGTACCGCCGCGGGCTCGGGACGGACCTGACGTTCGCGCAATTGCTGTTGCGCGGCCGCCAGCGCGGTGTCCTTCATCTGCAACAGCTGCGATTGCTGTTTCTGCAGCGCCTCCAGCGAACTCACCCGCGTCTTCAGCTCCTGAACTTCCGCATCGCGGGCAGCAACCGTTTCCCGCGCTTCCTGCAACTGCTGATTCATCTGCACATCCCCTTTTCCACCGGTGCCGGCCGCACTTCCGGCCACGCGCTTCGACGCTGCGCCCGTCGCGGCCGGCACGATCTCGAGCCGTGCCATCGACCTTGTCCGTGCGTTGCCGGCGCGCGGTACCGCGGATGCAGCCGCGACACCGTTCGCCAGGTCGACCGCGGGGCGCGTCGCAGCGGCACCGGTACCGGCACGCGCGGCGGCATCCGCGGCGAAGGCTGCGACGGCGTCATCGCGCATCATCGAGGCCGGCAAGCGCAGGCGGGCGCCGCTGCGCAGCCGGTCGATGTCGCCGTTGATGAAGGCATCGGGGTTGTATTCCAGCAGGGCCGCCATCAACGCGCCGAGATCCTGTCCCGGCCGCCTGATCGCGACGCCGATCTGCGAGAGGGTCTGCCCACGCCGGACCTCGCCGATCGAACGCGCGGCTTCCATGGCCGCGGCCATCGGCGCTTCATCCGCCTTCGCGGCAACTGGCGATGGCGCCGGGGCGGACACGGCGGGCAACGGCCGACTGATGGCAGCGGAGGCCTCCGGCACCGGCAGCGCAACCGGAGGCACCGGTGCATTCGCAACCGCCTCCGGCGTGGTCAGCAATACGGAGTATTCGCGTACAAGCTTGCCCTGGCTCCATTCGACCTCCACCAGGAAGGTCCATGCGGCCAGGCGGACGGGGCCTGCGCTGGTCACCCGGATGACTGGCTGGTTGCCGGCGTCGCGGACGATCGCGAAACGCAGATCGGACACCAGCGTGTCCGGCAACGGCAGCCCGACCCGGAGGAAGGTCTCCGGCGAGGCCAGGCGCGCCTGCAGGCTCTCGAGTTCCGCGGGGTCGGAGGAAATCACCGGGATTTCCGCCAGCAAGGGCTCGTTGAGCCGGGATTTCACCTGCAGCTGTCCCAACCCCAGTGCCCAGGCAGGCACCGCAGCCAACATGAAAAACATCGCCATGACGACGATTTGCAGGAATTTCCTCATGATCGACCGGAACTCTAGCGGCCTTCAGCCCTCGGAGGCAACGAGTTCCGCGATCTGCACCGCGTTCAGCGCCGCGCCCTTGCGGATGTTGTCGGCGACGATCCACAGGTTGATGGCGGACGGATGCGAGACATCCTCGCGAATGCGGCCGACATAGACCGGATCGTTCCCGGAGGCATGGGTCACCGGCGTCGGGTAGCCGCCAGGCTGGCGCTCATCGACCACTTCAACGCCCGGCGCCTGCACCAGCAACGCCCGCACTTCCTCGGCGCTCAGCTTCTTGCGGGTCTCGACGTTCACCGCCTCGGAATGGCCGTAGAACACCGGCACGCGCACGGCGGTCGGATTCACCTGGATGGCGTCATCGCCCAGGATCTTGCGCGTCTCCCAGACCAGCTTCATCTCCTCCTTGGTGTAGCCGTTGTCGAGGAAATCGTCGATCTGCGGGATCAGGTTGAAGGCGATCTGGGCCTGGAACTTCTTCGGCTCCGGCGTCTGGAAGTTGAGCAACTCGGCGGTCTGCCGGCCCAACTCCTCCATGCCGCTCCTGCCGGCGCCGGAGGTGGACTGGTAGGTCGCCACGTTGATGCGGGTGATGCCGGCTGCGTCATGAATGGGCTTGAGCGCGACCACCATCTGCATCGTCGAGCAGTTGGGGTTGGCGATGATGCCGCGCGGACGGTTCTTCGCGGCTTCAGGGTTCACTTCGCTCACCACCAGCGGCACGTCGTCGTCGTAGCGGAAGGCCGAGGAGTTGTCAATGACGACCGCGCCCGCCGCCGCGAACTTCGGCGCATATACCTTGGAGATGGCGCCGCCGGCCGAGAACAGTGCGATGTCCACACCGGTCGGATCGAAGGTCGCCAGGTCCTCCACTTCGATGTCGTCGATGCCGTATTTTACTTCCGTGCCGGCGGAGCGCTCGCTCGCCAGGGCGATCACTTCGCTCGCCGGGAACTTGCGCTCGGCCAGGATCGACAGCATCGTCTCGCCGACCGCGCCGGTGGCGCCGACCACCGCGACCTTGAACTTCTTCTCGCTCATCACTTCGATTCTCAGGGGATGCGGGGGGAAACCTCGCCGACATCGCCGCATTGCGCGCGATGCCGCAGGGCCTGGTCCATCAACACCAGCGCCATCATCGCCTCGCAGATGGGCGTGGCGCGGATGCCGACGCAGGGATCGTGCCGGCCGGTGGTGACCACCTCGACCGCGTGGCCATCGACATCCAGCGTGGGCGCCGGCAGGCGCAGGCTGGAGGTCGGCTTGAACGCAACGGCCACGCGCACCGGTTGCCCGGTGGCGATGCCGCCGAGGATGCCGCCGGCATGGTTGCTGGCGAAGCCGTCGGGATGCATCAGGTCACGATGCTGGCTGCCGTGTTGGGCGACGGCATCGAAGCCGTCACCGATCTCGACGCCCTTCACCGCGTTGATCGAGAGCATCGCCGCGCCCAGCTCGGCCGAGAGCTTGCCGTACACCGGCTCGCCCCAGCCCGGCGGCACGCCGGTCGCCTCGACCACGACTTTCGCGCCGACCGAATCGCCGGACTTGCGCAGCGAGTCCATGAAGTCTTCCAGCTCGGCGACTTGCGCGGCATCGGGCCAGAAGAACGGGTTGGCGTCGATGACGGAGGCATTGAATGCGCTCGGCAGCACTTCACCGATCTGCGCCAGCCAGCCCTGCACGCGCACGCCGTGGCGATCGGCCAGCCATTTCTTGGCGATGACGCCGGCGGCCACGCGCATCGTGGTTTCACGCGCACTGCTGCGCCCGCCGCCGCGCGGATCGCGGACGCCGTATTTCTGCCAGTAGGTGTAATCGGCATGGCCCGGGCGGAACTGGCGGGCGATGGCGTCGTAATCCTTGCTGCGCGCGTCGGTGTTGCGGATCAGCAGCGCGACCGGCGTGCCGGTGGTGGCGCCCTCATACACACCGGACAGGATTTCCACCTGGTCCGCCTCGTGGCGCTGCGAGGTGTGCCGGCTGCGTCCGGTGGCGCGTCGTTCCAGATCACGCACGAAGTCGTCCGGCGCGATGGCGATGCCCGGCGGGCAACCGTCGATCACGCAGCCGATGGCCGGCCCGTGCGACTCGCCGAAGGTGGTGACCCGCAGCAGTTGCCCAAAGCTGTTCATCCGCGCGCGGCGGCCAGCTCGGCGATGCGCGCGTGATGGGCAACCAGATCGGCGCGCTCGACGACGAAGATGCCCATCTGCCCGACCTTGAACTCGATCCACATCAGCGGAAGCTCCGGCAGCAAGGCGGACAGCGCTTGTTCGGCCTCGCCAACTTCGCAGATCAACAGGCCGTCTTCGGTCAGGTGGTCCGGCGCGTCGCGCAGGATGCGCAGGGCGAGATCCAGCCCGTCATCGCCGGCGCGCAGGCCCAGCTCCGGCTCATGCGCGTATTCCGCCGGCAGTGCGTCGGTCTCGGCATGGGTGACGTAGGGCGGGTTGGTGACGATGAGTTCGTACTTCTCGCCCTTGACCGCGCTGAACAGGTCGGATGCGAGCAGGCGCACGTTGTCGGCCATCAGCCGCGCCTTGTTCTCCTCGGCCAATGCCAACGCTTCAACGCTGATGTCGACGCCATCGACCTGCCAGTTCGGGTTGTAGTGCGCCATCGCGATGGCGATGCAGCCCGAGCCGGTGCAGATGTCGAGCGCACGCGTCACCTCGCGGCCGCCCAGCCACGGCTCGAAACCGGATTCGATGAGCTCGGCGATGGGCGAACGCGGCACCAGCGCACGCGGATCGCTCTTGAACGACAGGCCAGCGAACCAGGCCTCGCCGGTCAGGTAGGCGGCGGGGATGCGCTCGTCGATGCGGCGGCGGAAAAGTTCGAGGATCTCGCCTTTCTCCTCCGCGGTCAGCCGCGACTGGCCGTACACCGGCGACAGGTCATGCGGCATGTGCAAGGCGTGCAGCACCAGCTGGGTGGCCTCGTCGATGGCGTTGTCGTAGCTGTGGCCGAAGGTCAGCCCGGCGGCGTTGAAGCGGCTGGCGCCGTAGCGGATGAAATCGATCAGGGTGCGCAGCTCGCGCGCGGCATCGGGGTTCACGGTGGCGTGGCTCGCGGAAATCGTCCGGCAGTATAGCTTCGGCCGGTATCATGGCCGGGCTCGCACCGCCGGAATCCCCATGTTCAACCGCAGCACGCTCATTGTCCTCACCATCGCAGCCGCCTTCGCCGGGCTGCTCGCCGGCTGGCATTTCAGCAATCGGCCGAGCGCCGAACCTGCCGGCCCTGCGCTGCAGACGATGAAGCGCTTCGAGGCCCCGCGCAGCCTGCCACCGTTCCAGCTCACCCGCCACGACGGCCAGCCGCTGGACAACGGCGCACTCAAAGGCCACTGGACTCTGGTGTTCATCGGCTTCACCCATTGCCCGGACGTGTGCCCGACCACCCTGGCCCAGCTCAAGCAGGCGCAGGCGGCATGGAAATCCATCCCCGAGGCACGCCGCCCGCGCGTGCTGTTCGTCTCGGTCGATCCCGAGCGCGACACGCCCGAGATCACCGGCCGCTATGCGCACGCCTTCGAAGCCGACACCATTGCAGCCACCGGCACGCCGGAGCAGTTGGAAGCCTTCGCCCGCGGGCTTTCGCTGGTCTTCATGAAGAACCCGCCGGACGATCCGGCCAAACCCGAGCGCTACGCCGTCGACCACTCCGCGGCGCTGGCCGTGATCGATCCCGAAGGCCGGATGGCCGGCGTCATCCAGCCACCATTCGAACCGGGGAAAATCGCCACCGATTTCGCCACGCTGACGGATGCCATGCAATGAGTCCGGTCACCGCCCTCACCTACGTGCTGCCGCATCGCCTGCTCTCCTCGATGGCACGCAAGCTGGCGTATTCGCGGAACCCGCGGATCAAGCAGTGGTTGATCGACACCGTCATCCACAAGTTCGGCGTGGACATGGCCGAGGCCGCCGAGCCCGATCCCCGCGCCTACCCCAGCTTCAATGCCTTCTTCACCCGCGCGCTGCGCCCCGGCGCACGCGTGCCCGATGCCGACCTACGTGCCCTGCTGATGCCCGCCGACGGCCGCATCAGCCAGTGCGGGCCGATCGAGGACGGACGCATCTTCCAGGCCAAGGGCCAGTCTTTCACCGCCGCCGAGTTGCTGGGTGATGCGGCATCCGCCGCGCCTTACGCCAACGGCCTGTTCGCCACGGTTTATCTCTCACCGCGCGACTACCACCGCGTACACATGCCCTGCGATGGCCATCTGGTGGAAACCGTGCACGTGCCGGGGCGGTTGTTCTCGGTCGGCACCGATGCAGTGGCCTCGGTGCCGCGCCTCTTCGCCCGCAATGAGCGGCTGGTCTGCCATTTCGAGACCGAATTCGGCCCGATGGTGCAGGTAATGGTCGGCGCGCTGCTGGTGTCGGGCGTGGAAACGGTCTGGAGCGGCATCGAGATCCCGCCTTACGGCGACCGCATCACCCGCAAGGAATGGCGCGACAAGAACATCCGCCTCGAGCGCGGCGCGGAGATGGCCCGCTTCAACTACGGCTCGACCGTGATCACCCTGCTGCCGCCGGGCGTCGCCGAGCTCGCCCCCCAACTGCACGCGGAAAGTCCGGTACGGCTGGGTGAGCGATTAGCGACGTTGACCGGCTAACCCGCTCAACCGCCCCAAGCGCGCCAGCCCATCCAAAGCGCCATCCCGATCATCATCAGGTTTCTCGGTCAGCGACACGATGCCCAGCGGCAGGTTGCTCGAGCCGCCCACGCAGGCGCACTTCAGCTTGCGGCGTTTGATATAGCTCGCTTTTCGTTAGTCGGATCGGCACTATAGGTGCCGTACCGTGGTACGGAGTCAAGCGATGGCAATGAGCATCGGCACTTTGGCGAGGGTTGCCAAGGTCGGCGTGGAAACCGTGCGTTTCTACCAGCGGCGCGGATTGCTCGAGGTGCCTCCGCGCGGCGAGGGCATCCGCCGCTATTCCGAAAACGACCTGCGCCGGCTGCGCTTCATCCGCAGCGCCCAACAAGCGGGTTTCACGCTGGAGGAAATCCGCGAGCTCATCGCGCTGGATGCCGGCCAGGACCATGCGCGTGCGCGAACGCTGGCAAAAGCCAGGATCGAGGCACTGGACCGCCGCATCGCCGAACTCGGACAGGCCCGCGACCGCCTGCTCAGGCTCGCCGGCGAATGCGGGGCCGATGCGACAGCCCCCTGCCCGATCCTTGCGTCGTTCGAAACCTGACCCGGCTCAGCGCGCGCAACCCTCAAGCTTGAGGACCTGCCCGGGCCGGATCGAATAGCGCGGCGCTTTCAGCCCGTTGGCGGTTGCCAGCGACTTCACGTCGCACTGGTAGCGGCGGGCAATCGCAGTGAGGTTGTCGCCGGAACCCACGCGATGGGTGCGCGGCGCGGCAGGCTTGGGCGCAGGCCTGGAGGCCGCAACCGGCGACTGGCCCGACGCGGGACCGGCGGCCGCGCCGGGCGCGCCCTCGGCGTCTCCGCCATCGCCGGCAACCAGCGGGCCGACGCGCACCAGCGCATGGCTGACTTCGCTGTTCACCAACTGGTGCGCCATCTCCGCCCGGCGCCCGGTCACGCAATATCGGTTGTAGAGCGTGGCGATGGTGGCGGTCGCGTTGATCATGCCGCCCTGCGGGAGCGGCGCGCTGGGCGTAAGGCGCGGATTGAGATTGCGCAGCGCGCGCAGGTAACCGTCCGTGCCGCGCGCGTTGCCGAGGCAGATGCCCAGCTCGTTGATCGATGCATCGCGCTTGAGCTGGATCTGCACCGTGCGGCCCGCGCCCCAGGTGCGCGGGAAACGCAGGCCGTATTCCGAAGGGTGCAGGTACAGCCAGGCCGCCGCGATCACCATCGGCACGTAATCCTTGGTTTCGGCCGGGAACTGGTCATAGACGCTGACATCCCAGAAATTGCGGCCGCCGCTCTGCTGGAACACGCGCGATGCCCGACCCTCGCCGCCGTTGTAGGCCGCCAGCGACAGCTCAATGCTGTTGTTGAGCTGGGCGTAGCGCTCAAGCAGATAGCTGGCCGCGGCCTGCGACGCCATCTGCGGGTCGTAGCGGGTGTCGAAGCCGGTGCCGTCCACTCCCAGCCCGAAACGCCGCCCGGTCGCCGGCATGAACTGCAGCGGGCCGACCGCACCCGCGCGCGAGCCGGCATGCACCTTGCCGTTGGATTCCTTGGCCATGATCCCGAACAGCAATGCCTCCGGCAGCCCGGCGCGCTGGAACGCCGGCGCCATCAACGGGCGCAAGTACTGGTAGTTCACGTAGCTGTCCATGAGGGACGGCCGCATGTCGGTCAACCAGCGGCGGATGCCGGCCTGCACTGCCGGGTTGAACTGCACCATCTGCACGAAACGCTTGTTGCGATCGTCCAGCAGCGCATCGGCGGTCGCGCCCTGCGGCACGGCATCGCCGGCGATGTCGATCGGATCCTCGTCCTCGTCACCTTCGTCCACCGCCTCGGGCGGAGGCGGTGGCTGCAACATGCGCCGATAGGCGGGCATCAACTGCTCCATCGGGCATCCGCGCTGCTTGCCGCACTCCGCCATCGATTTTTCCATCGCCGCGATGGCATCGGCCTTGGCATCGGCATCCTCCGCAGCCTTGAAGCGCGCCTCCGCGGCGACGGCCTGCTCGACGATGGCGCTTGCGGCCCGCGACAGGCGTTGCGCCCCGACGGTTTGCGACCATGACAATGCGCCGATCACGGCCAAGGCGGACAACTTGAGCGGAACGCGCCAACCTGCGGACATTCGCGGCACCCGATGCGGAAACGTGGCAGGTTACCGGCCGATCACATGACCCACAAGGCGCGCATGGGGCATCCGAACGAATAGAATCGATCCGTTCATCGCATGGAAAACTTCATGAATCCGATCCTCGTCGGCAAGGCGGTCACCACTCCCGGGAGCGGCCAGGTCTTCCTGCTTCCCAAGTACGGCAACCGCCACGGCCTGGTCGCCGGCGCGACCGGCACCGGCAAGACCGTCACCCTGATGACGTTGGCCGAGGGCTTCAGCAAGCTCGGCGTTCCGGTGTTCGTGGCCGACGTGAAGGGCGATGTCGCCGGCCTCGCGATGGCCGGCACGCCGAGCGAAAAAATCAACGAACGCGTGGCCGAGATCGGCATCGAGGGTTACGCGCAGCAACCCAACCCGGTGATCTTCTGGGACCTGTGGGGGCAGAAAGGCCACCCGATCCGCACCACCGTGAGCGAGATGGGGCCGCTGCTGCTCTCGCGCATCCTGGAATTGAACGACACCCAGTCGGGCGTGCTGGACATCGTGTTCAAGCTGGCCGACGACCGCGGCCTGCTGCTGCTCGACCTGGAGGACCTGCGTGCGCTGCTGAACCTGGTCGCCAGCGAGCGCAAGGACATCTCCACCCAGTACGGCCTGGTCAGCACGCAGTCGGTCGGCGCGATCCAGCGCGCGCTGCTGCGCATCGAGCAGGAAGGCGGCAACCGCTTCTTCGGCGAACCCGCGCTGGACCTGGCCGACCTGATGCGCACCCAGGTCGATGGCCGCGGCATCATCAACATCCTCGCCGCCGACCAGCTGATCCTGAAACCCCGGCTGTATTCCACTTTCCTGTTGTGGCTGCTGTCGGAGCTGTTCGAGCAGTTGCCGGAAGTCGGCGACCTGGACAAGCCCAAGCTGGTGTTCGTGTTCGACGAGGCGCATCTGCTGTTCGACGATGCGCCGGCCAGCCTCAGGCAGCGCGTCGAGCAGGTGGTGCGCATCATCCGCTCCAAGGGCGTGGGCGTGTATTTCTGCTCGCAGTTCCCGGACGACGTGCCGGAGGACATCCTCGGCCAACTCGGCAATCGCTTCCAGCATGCGCTGCGCGCCTTCACCCCGCGCGACCAGAAAGCGGTCAGGACCGCGGCCGAGACCTTCGTCGCCAACCCCGATCTGGACGTCGCCGAGGCGATCGGCCAGCTCGGCGTCGGCGAGGCGCTGGTGTCCACGCTGCAGGACAAGGGCGTGCCCATGCCGGTGGAGAAGACGCTCATCGCCCCGCCCGGCTGCCGGATGGGTGCCATCACCGATGCCGAGCGCACGCAGGTGCGCGCGGGCTCGCCGGTCGGGATGAAGTACGACACCGCCGTGGACCGCGAATCCGCCGCCGAAATGCTGCTCAAGAAAGCCGAGAACGCGACCGCATCGGCCGATGCGCCACCCGCCAAGCCCATCGTCGATGAAAACGACGACAGCAGCTTCGCGCAGACGGTCAAGGATGCGGTGTTCGGCACCAAGCGCCGCCAGGGCATGATCGAGACGATGGCCAAGCAGA
>DAIRVA010000044.1:0-17954 GCA_036803045.1 Lysobacter sp.
CTTCCGCACCGAGGTGCTGGGCCTGGTCAAGGCGCAGATGGTGAAGAACACCGTGATCGTGCCGGTCGGCTCGAAGGGCGGCTTTTACGCCAAGCAGCTGCCTGATGCTTCCGTTGACCGCGATGCCTGGTTCGCCGAGGGCGTGGCCTGTTACAAGCGCTTCATCAACGGCCTGCTCGACATCACCGACAACCTGTCCATCGACGGCAAGGTCCTGCCGCCGACTGGCGTGGTCCGACACGACGGCGACGACCCCTACCTGGTGGTCGCGGCCGACAAGGGCACGGCGACCTTCTCAGACATCGCCAACGGCATCGCCCAGGCGCACGGTTTCTGGCTCGACGATGCGTTCGCCTCCGGCGGCTCGGTCGGTTACGACCACAAGG
The DNA here is from genome assembly GCA_036803045.1 of Lysobacter sp. GTDB lineage: Bacteria > Pseudomonadota > Gammaproteobacteria > Xanthomonadales > Xanthomonadaceae > Solilutibacter. Next base: position 387 of record DAIRVA010000044.1, read on the forward strand.
GCATGGGCATCACCGCGCGCGGTGCGTGGGAGTCGGTCAAGCGCCACTTCCGCGCCCTCGGTCGCAACTCGCAGAAGGAAGATTTCACCTGCGTCGGCATCGGCGACATGTCGGGTGACGTGTTCGGCAACGGCATGTTGCTGTCGAAGCACATCCGTCTGGTGGCCGCGTTCGACCATCGGCACATCTTCATCGACCCGGATCCGGACGCTGCGGCCTCGTACAAGGAGCGCCAGCGCCTGTTCAAGCTGCAGCGTTCGTCGTGGATGGACTACGACGCCAAGTTGATCAGCAAGGGCGGCGGGGTGTACTCGCGCGCCGAGAAGTCGATCAAGTTGAGCAAGGAAGTGAAGGCGGCGCTGGGTATCGAGGCCGGCATCGATGCGATGAGCCCGACCGAGCTGATGTCGGCGGTGCTCAAGTCGCCGGTCGACCTGCTGTGGAACGGCGGCATCGGCACCTACGTCAAGTCCAGCCACGAGAGCAATGCCGATGTCGGCGATCGTGCCAACAATGCGTTGCGCGTCGACGGCAGCCAGTTGCGTTGCAAGGTGGTGGGCGAGGGCGGCAACCTCGGCCTGACCCAGTTGGGCCGCGTCGAGGCTGCACAGCACGGCGTCCTGCTCAATACCGACTTCATCGACAACTCCGCGGGCGTGGATACCTCCGACCACGAGGTGAACATCAAGATTCTGCTCAACGGCGAAGTACAGAAGGGCAAGCTCAAGCTGGCGGAGCGAAACAAGCTGCTGGCCTCGATGACCGACGAGGTCGCCGGGCTCGTCCTCACCGACAACTACCGGCAGAACCAGACGCTCTCGCTGATGGAGCGCATGAGCCAGGCCCGACTCGGCTCCAAGATGCATTTCATCCGCACGCTGGAATCGCTGGGCCTGCTGGACCGGCAGATCGAGAACCTGCCGAGCGATGCCGAAGTCGCCGAGCGCAAGGCCAAGGGCCTCAGCCTGACCCGGCCGGAGCTCTCGGTGCTGCTCTCGTACTCCAAGCTGGTGGCCTACCCGGAACTGCTCAAGAGCGACGTGCCGGAGGATCCTTACCTGTCGAAGGAGTTGGTGCGGTATTTCCCGCAGCCGTTGCAGTCCAGCTATGCAAAGGCGATGGAGCATCACCGTCTGAAGCGAGAGATCATCGCCACGGCGGTCACCAACTCCACCATCAACCGCATGGGCGCGACCTTCCTGATGCGGATGCAGGAAGACAGCGGCCGCAGCATCGGCGAGATCGCCAAAGCCTACACGATCACCCGCGAAACGCTGGACGCGCGCGACCTGTGGACGCAGATCGACGCGCTCGACGGCAAGGCCGCGGAATCCGCCCAGATCGACGCATTGCAGGTCATCTGGGAGGTGCAGCGCAGCTTCACCCGCTGGCTGCTGTCGCGGCCCGGCGTCATCCCCGGCATCCAGCAGGCGGTCGAGCGCTACCACGATGGCTTCCGCGACATCCGTGCGGGGGAAGGCATCCTTCCGTCCTCGCAGCGCCCGGCCTACGAGGCCAGCCGCAGGGAATGGCGGGCCAAGGGGTTGCCGGCCGCCTTGGCCGACGAACTTGCGGCGCTGCCATATCTCGAGCCGAGCCCGAACATCATCGAGCTGGCGCGCGAGCGCAAGCTGCGCGCGGTCGAAGTGGCCAAGGTCTATTTCCGGTTGGGTGATGCTCTGCACGAGCCCTGGCTGCGCGAGCAGATCGAGGCGCTCAAGGTCGACGGCCGCTGGCATGCCGTGGCACGTGGCGTCCTCCGCGATGAACTGGCCGTGCAGATGCGCAAGCTGACCGAGCAGGCCCTGGCAATGCCGGGCAAGGATGCGGAAGCCAAGGTTGCGGCGTGGCTGGAACGCGACGATCCGACCCTGCGCTTCACCCTGTCCATGTTGAACGAGTTGGTGACGCAGAAGACGCTGGATTACCCGACCGTCTCGGTCGCCGTGCAGCGCCTGGCGCAACTCGCTAGCCGGGGTTGATGCATCCGCCTGGGCGGCGATGCTGCAGGAATGTGGTGCAGGCCACATTTCTGCAGACCGGCATCGCGTATCCTGCCGCTGGATGAATACGGATCGCATCGCCTTCTTAGCCAGCAGCGCGGCTTCAGCGCAGGCGGCCTTGCAGGCGCTTACCGTGGTGCACGGCCAATGCGCTCCGGCCGAAGCCGAGGTGCTGGTCGCCCTCGGCGGCGATGGCTTCATGCTGAACGTGTTGCATCGCCATGGCGCCCTTGGCAAGCCGGTCTACGGCATGAAGCTCGGGACCATCGGCTTCCTGATGAATCACCACCGCGAGGACGGATTGCTGGAGCGCTTGCGCATCGCGGAGCCGGCCGTGCTCAGGCCCCTCGAGATGACGGCGCTCACGGAGTCCGGAGCATCGGTCGTGTCTCTTGCGTACAACGAAGTCTCGCTGCTGCGCCAGACGCGTCAGGCCGCCCACGTCGCCATCGACCTCAACGGGCAAAATCGCCTGGACGAGCTGATTTGCGACGGCGTGATGGCCGCGACGCCGGCTGGCAGCACCGCCTACAACTTTTCCGCCGGCGGACCGATCCTGCCGCTGGGCGCCAACGTGATGGCACTGACGCCGATCGCGCCGTTCCGGCCGCGACGTTGGCGCGGGGCAGTGCTCAAGGCCGCCACCGAGGTGAAGTTCCGCGTGCTGGACCCATACAAGCGGCCCGTCAGCGCGACCGCCGATTCGCACGAGGTGCGCGATGTCGTCGAGGTCGTCATCAGGGAGTCGGGCAACCTCACGGTGACGCTGCTGTTCGACCCGGAACACAACCTGGAAGAACGCATCCTCAGCGAACAGTTCGTGGTCTGACCCGGACGACCACAGGAAAAGACATGCACGATCAGCGCCATCCTTCTCCGATCCGGGCCATGGACCGACCGTGACCTGGTCGCAGGCCGAACACGCGATCGAACCCGAGGCCGGGCGTGGGCTGAGCCGTCTGGCTTCGTTGTCATGGGCGCTGCTGGCACTTGTGATCGGCCTGGTCATCACCATCGCCGCCAACCAGATCGACCGCGAAAAGAACGAGAGCGAATATCGCCGGAACTTCGAGGAATCCGCACGCCGTATCACGCGTTCCATCGAACAGCAGCTCGACGGCTGCGAAACGATCCTGCGCTCGCTGCAGGCGATCTTCCTGGCATCGGGGGATGTGGATGCGGATGATTTCGACCGGGCCTACGAGACCCTCAATTCCGGCGGGCTGTCGCCGAGCCTGAAGGCAGTCGCATTCACCGAACGTGTGCGGATGCCGGACGGGGACCATTTCATCACCCGCTTCGCGCGGCCATTGCCCGAGAACGAAGCCATCATCGGGCTGGACGTCAACACGCAGCCCGCCAACCTCAAGACGGTGTGGGATTCCCTCAAGGACGACCAGATCCGGATGTCGCCGGCGTTCAAGCTCAGGCAGACCGAACTCGAGGGCAAGTCCAACCAAGGCGTCGTCATGCGCTTGCCGGCGTTCAGCCACGGACCCCGCCCGAAGTCGGAAGAGGAGCGGTTACCACGGTTCGTGGGCAGCATCGCGGTTTCGTTCGTGGTCCAGGCCCTCATCGAGGGCGCGGTGAAATCCGATGGCGATCATCCGGTCAAGATTCGGGTGACCGACGTCAGTGGTGGCAGCGAGAGGTCGACACTCTACGACGATATCCGCGCCAACGGCTCCAACCTGGAGCAGGACATTTCCGGCACCCTTTCATACGGCGGCAGGTTGTGGCGGATCGATTACCACAATGCGGATCCGCCTCCATCCGAAGGGCTGGGCTCGCTGACGTTCTGGGGCGGAGTGCTCTCCAGCATCCTGTTCGCGTGCCTGGCTTGGTCGGTGGCGAGCACCCGCTCGCGCGCGCTGGCCTTGGGCAAATCGATGAGCGCGCGCTACCGCGACAGCGAGGAGCGTTTCCGGCGCCTCAACGAGCTGTTGCCCACGCTGGTCCTGCTCGTCGACCGCCAGTCCGGCGACATCACTTACGCCAACCATGCCGCACGCACGCAGCTCGGCATCCGCGGGGGCGCGGTGCCGGCCTCCTCGATCCTGCCGGCATCGATCATCGACCTGCTGACGAGTGCCGGTGACAACCAGAACCTGCTGGGCGAGGCGCTGTTGACGGCTTCCAATGGCACCGAGTTCTGGGCGAACGTCATCGCCACCTCGGCCGAGTTCGACGGCAGGTTGATGTGGCTGTTGGTCGCCAGCGACGTGTCCGAGCAGCGCGAACTCACCGAAAGGCTTGGCTATGCCGCCAGCCACGACGCGCTGACGCGGCTGCCGAACCGCCAGGAGTTCGAACTCAGGCTCAGGGAAACGCTGGCCACCTGCCAAGAGTGGCCGCGGGTGCTGATGTTCGTCGACCTCGACCAGTTCAAGCTGATCAACGACACATCGGGCCACATGGCCGGGGACCAGTTGCTGATGCAGCTGGCGATGGTGATGCGCGACCAGATGGGGGAGCACGATGTGCTTGCCCGTCTTGGCGGAGACGAGTTCGGCGTGCTGCTTTGCCACGACGTGTCCGACGCCGGCGCCGCGATGGCGCGTGCGGAAACGCTGCGTCGCGCGATCGACGGTTACGTGTTTATGTGGGAGCAGCGCAGCTACACGATCAGCGCGAGCATCGGCGCCGCGCTCATCGAAGGCAGCGACATCAGCATGCAGGAGCTGATGGCCAGAGTGGATACCGCCTGCTACATGGCGAAGGAAAATGGCCGCAACCGCGTGCACTTCTACTCCGAGGACGACGACGCATCGACGCAGCGCCGCAGCGAGATGGAGTGGGCGAACCGCCTGCGCTGGGCGATCGACGAAAATCGCCTGATGCTGGCCTACCAGGAGCTGCATCCTCTCAATCCCGCCCTCCACAAGGGTGGTCCGCACATCGAGGTGCTCCTGCGGCTCGCCGACGAGCCCGGCAAACTGGTGACGCCGGGCGCCTTCCTGCCCGCAGCCGAGCGTTTCGGGCTGATGCCCAGGATCGACCGTTGGGTCATCGAGACGACACTTGCCAATCTGGACCGCGTGCATCCCTCTGGCACCGGGCTGGAGATGTGCGCCATCAACCTCTCCGGCGCCAGCTTGGAGGACGATACCATCGTCGATTTCATCGTCGATGCGCTTGATCGCCATGAAGTCGACCCGCGTCGCCTGTTGTTCGAGATCACCGAAACCGTGGCGGTCCGAAACCTCGGGCGCGTGTCCGAGCTGATCGGGCAACTGCGTGCGTTGGGCTGCAAGATCGCGCTCGACGATTTCGGTGCGGGCATGTCGTCCTTCGGCTACCTGAAGAACCTCGGCATCGACAAGATCAAGATCGACGGCGCCTTCGTCTTCGAGATCGAACGCGACAGCATTTCGCACTCCATCGTCAGGGCGATCACCGAGATCGGGCATCAGCATGGGCTGGTCGTGGTCGCCGAATGGGTTTCCAGCCAGACGCAGGCGGAAGCGCTGGCCGCGGTGGGCGTCGATTACGCGCAGGGCTTCGGGCTCCACCGCCCCGAAATCGCCGTGTTCATGCGATGAGCGTGCCGGCTACCCAACATCGGCCGCTGGTGATCGCGATCACTGCGCGTGCGCTGTTCGACATGGAGGATGGCCACCTGCTGTTCGAGCGCGAAGGCGTCGAAGCGTTCAGCGCCTACCAGCGGTCGCGGGAAGACGAGCCGATTTCGCCCGGCATGGCGTTCCCGCTGGTGCGCAAGCTGCTGGCGCTCAACAGCGGGGCACCGTCCGATGCGCCGCGCGTGGAAGTGATCCTGCTCTCGCGGAACTCCGCCGACACCGGGTTGCGGATCTTCAATTCCATCCAGCACCACGGGCTGGACATCCGTCGCGCGACGTTCACCTCGGGGGCGCCGGTCTGGCCTTACATCCGGCCTTTCGGCGCGCAACTGTTCCTGTCCGCGAACCCCGAATCGGTGCGGCGGGCGCTTGAGGCCGGCATCGGCGCCGCAACCATTCTCCCGACGGGGGCGGCCGAATCGCTTCATGATCAATTGCGCATCGCCTTCGACGGCGATGCGGTGGTGTTCGGCGACGAAAGCGAGCGCGTCTCTCGCGAGCAGGGAATCGAGGCTTTCGGTATCCACGAGCGCGAGCGTGCCCGTGAACCGCTCTCGGGTGGTCCTTTCCGCGGATTCCTGCAAGCCTTGCACGACCTGCAAGAAGCGTTCCCGGCTGGGGATGCCGCACCGATCCGCACCGCGCTGGTGACCGCGCGCTCCGCACCTGCGCACGAGCGAGTGATCCGCACGCTGCGCGAATGGGGCGTCCGGCTTGACGAAGCGCTGTTCCTCGGCGGCCGCGACAAGGGCGCCTTCCTGGAAGCGTTCGGCGCCGACATCTTCTTCGACGACTCGCTGCAGAACATCGATTCTGCGCGCCGCCATGTAGCCGCCGGCCACGTGCCGCACGGGGTGGCCAACGAACCGGGTGCGGACTAGCCGCCGGGCGGTGGCAGGCGGATGTCGGTCAGGCGCCAATTCATTCCCTGGCGCTCGAACAGGAATTCGACGGGCTCGCCATCCGCACTGTTCACCGTAGCGAAGAACCTCGACGGGGACTCGAAGCGCGTGCGCGCATTCTTCAGCGGATCGAAGGGCGGCGGTGCGCCTGCGGGGCCGCCATTCGCGGCGGATTCGCCCGACAGACGCTTGCGCAGCGCGCGTCCCTGCAGCAACAGGGCGATGCCGGCGGGCGAGACCATCGCGTCGACCGCGTTGTCCGACAGCATGCCGGCGATGCCCGATGCCATGCCGCCTGCCGCCTGCGCACCGAAGCGGCGCCCGATCTGCCGGGCAATGCGGTCCTCGATCTGCGCCTTCACGTTCGCACGCAAGGCCGGGTAATCGACATGCCGCTCGAGTCCGGCGACATCGCGCGCCTCCAGCGCCTGGCGGATGCCGTGGATTGCCCGATAAGGGCCGGAAGCCACCCAGCCGGCCAGCCCAAGCAGGCCGACAAGAAGGATCAACAGCAACCGGTTGGCGGTCTTTCCCATGTCAGAACTCTAGGTCCAGTGCGGCACAAAGATAATCCACGAACGGAGCGAGGCGCGCCAAGTCCTTTTCCATCCGCAGCCGTAATCCGGACGAAGTCATGGCGTCATCGTCCAGAGCGGCGAGCAGCGCGAAGTTGCGATGCCGCAAGTCGTCGAGGTAGGCGAAATCGGCCGGGAAACCGGATGGCGGACGCACCAGCATCTCGTCGGAGGCCAGCTTGAAGCGCCGTCGCAGCCTGCCGTCATGGGCCACGCGCGCCCATGCCGCCGGGTTGTCGAAGATGAACTGGCGCACCTTCCGCTGCGTATGCGTTTCGGGATGCCATAGTCCGGCGCCGATGAAGCTCTCGCCCGGTTGCAGGTGCAGGTAGAACGACGGTGCCGCGACCTGCTTGCGGCGCTCGTGGAAGATGCGCGCGCCCTGCCAGGGCTTGTACGGCGCCTTGTCGCTGGCGAAGCGGGTGTCGCGCTGGATGCGGAACATCGAGCCGCCGACCGTCTTCGGGTCGCTGCGATAGTGCGGGCTGATGGCGGCGATCGCGGGCTGCAGGTCGGTCAGCAGCCGCTGGAACGGCGCACGGACGGATTCCTCATAGTCGGCCTTGTGGGCGAGGAACCATTCGCGCTCGTTGTGCCGCTCCAGTCCGCGCAGGAACTTCAGGCTGCCGGCGGTGAAATACGTGCTCATGCGAATTCGGCCTCGCGCTCGTCGCCCCAGGCCTCAAGGTGGTCGAGCAGGCGGATGACGGCATCGTCGCCGGCATGGGTTTCGCGCAAGGCATCGATCTGGGCGCGATAGCGCGGCAAGGTCACCTCGCCCAGCGATTCGTCGTCCAGCAGGCGCTCGCGCAGATAGTCGCGCCAACGCGTCTGCTCGCCCAGTCCAAGGCTGTCCGGCCAGTTGCGCGCACGGTAGCGGAACAGCAACGCCTGCAACCGCGGATCGCGGAACTCGAAACCGGAGGAGGCGATCCTGTGCGGCGGTGTGGCCCGGACCTGCGCGGCGAGGCGCTTGTCGCTGTCGGGGATGAAGCCCTCGTAGAGCGCGCCGTCGGCATCGCCGGGCGGGAAATTCGGCGCAGCCGCGTACACCTGGCGAATCTTCTCGGCCAGGGCCGGGCCGGCCTTGCGCAGACGATCGGCGCGTGCTTCGACCAGGGCCGGATCGATACCCAGGCGCTCGAAATCCGCATCGCGCAGATGGTTCCATTCGACCAGTGCGGGGCAGCGGTTGGCGTGGACTTCCTTGAGCGCGATGCGCTCCTGGCCCTCGGGCAGGTCAGCGCGGGCGACGTAGAGCCGGCCGGCGATCTCCTCGGGACTCAGCGAAAGCAAGGGCTCGACGTCCTGCATCAGGTCGAACACCACCACGCGGCTGTCGATGCGCGGGTGCCGGGTCAGCGGCAGCACGGGCGCGGCGCACAAGCGCGTGGCCGGGAATCGCTGTGAGACGTGCAGCAGGGGCTGCATCACGAAGGGATCGAGCATCCGCATCGCCACCTTCTTGTCGCGCAGCGTGAGCGCGTAGTCCCACAGCTTCGGCTGCGCCGTCTTGAGCTTTCGGGCCAGGCCGATCAGCGCGCGCACGTCGGACAGGGCCTCGTGCGCCATGCCCTCGCGCAGGCCATTGTCCTCGGCCAGGTGCTCCAGCTTGAAGCTGGTGCCCTTGCCGTCCTCGCGCTGCCGCCAGACGATGCCCTCGGGGCGCAGGGCATGCATCAGCCGCATCACGTCCAGCAGGTCCCAGCGCGAATTGCCCCCGCGCCATTCGCGCTCATACGCATCGAAGAAGTTGCGCCACAGGCCGAAGCGGACGAATTCGTCGTCGAAGCGCAACGAGTTGTAGCCGACGCTGCAGGTCTCCGGCCGCGACATTTCATCGAAGATGCGCGCGATTGCTTCGGCCTCGATCACGCCATCGCGCAGGGCCTGCTGCGGGGTGATGCCGGTGACCAGCGTGGCGGCAGGCGAAGGCAGCAGGTCGTTGGCCGGCTGCACGAAGAAGCTGATCGGCTCATCGATGATCTCGAGTTCGGCATCGGTGCGGATCGCCGCGAACTGCGCGATGCGCGTGCGGCGCGGATCGCTGCCGAAGGTTTCCAGGTCGTAGAAGAGGAAGCTGGCGGCCATCAGGCCTCCGGCGGCAGGACGGCCAGCCGCTGGGCCACCTCCGCATCCACCCAGACCCAGTCGATGTCGTCGAGCGAGGCCTTGCCGCGCGTGGCCTCGATGAGCAGTTCGCGCTGGACTCGGCCGCGCTCGAACGCGGTGGCGTAGGGCACGCGCATGAAACTGACCATGCTGTAGCGCGGGACGAAGCGGTCGGGATGGCGCTCGGCCAGTTGCAGCTCGAGCTGGCGCTGCAGCAGGTAGTCGTAGTCGTCCACGCGGTCGCGCATCTCCAGGTAGTTCTCCAGCGCCATGGTCTGGATGGCGAGCGCATTTGGCGCGCGTAGCCGCTCGTAGGCGGCAAACGCGGCGTCGGCATCGTCGCTGTGTTCGAGCGCGTCCGCCAGCGCCACGCAGTCCTCGAAGGCGCAGTTCATGCCCTGGCCGTGGAAAGGCACCATCGCGTGCGCCGCGTCGCCGACTAGTACCGCCCGGCGGTCCAGCGTCCAGCGCTCCAGGTACAGCGTGGCGAGCGTGCCGACCGGGTTGCGGTCGAAATCGCGGGCCAGGTCCGGGATCAGCGGCAGCGCATCGGGGAAGTCGCGGGCGAACAGGGCGAGCGCGGCATCCCCGTCCTGCACGTCGGCGAAGCTCGGCGGCTGGCCTTCGTTGGGCATGAACAAGGTCACGGTGAAGGTGCGCTCGTCATTGGGCAGCGCGATGCACATGTAGCGGCCACGTGGCCAGATGTGCAGGGCGTTGGGCTCGATCTGGAAGCCGCCATCGAAGGCCGGCGGGATCTCCAGCTCCTTGTAGCCATGCCCCAGCCATTCGGTGCGCGCCCCCAGTGGCGCGACTTTTTCCATCTCCGCGCGCAGGGTCGAGCCGGCACCGTCGCAACCGACCAGCGCGTTGAAGGCATGGCGATGGTCGCGGCCGTGTTCGTCGTGGAAGATGGCGATGCCGGCGTCGAAGTCCACGCTGGCCAGCCCGCGATCGAAGTGCAGCTTGGCGCCCGCGGCTTCGGCGGCATTGAGCAAGGTGATGTTGAGCTCGCCGCGGTTGATCGACCAGATCACCTCGGAGTCGTCGCGCCCGTACCGCTGAAGCTGCGGTTCGCCGCCGAGCGGATGCACCATGCGGCCGCGCATCATCACCGCCTGGCGCAGCACCTGATCGTCCGCGCCGGCCTGGCGAAGCGCATGCAGGCCGCGTTCGGCGAGCGCCAGGTTGATGGAGCGTCCGCCTGCGTAGCCATCGATGCGCGGATCGCCCCGGCGCTCGAACACCTCGACGTTGAATCCGCGCTGCGCCAGCAAGGTGGCGAGCAGCGCACCGGCCAGTCCCGCGCCGACGAGGGTCACATGGCGATCAACAGGCATCGATCCACTCCTTGGCTGCGCCCACGAAGCGCAGGATGTCTTCGTGGTTGTTGTAGAGCGGGGCGGGCGAGATGCGGATGACATCCGGCTCGCGCCAGTCGCCGAGCACGCCGCGTGATTGCAGGTGGTCGAACAGGCTGCGGCCGGCATCGCCGCCCGCCTTCACCCGCAACGAGAGCTGCGCGCCGCGTTGCGCTTCGTCGCGCGGCGTGAGGATTTCGATGGCCTCGGACAAATGCGCGTCGATCAGGGCCTCGAGATAGCCGGTCAGCCGCCGCGACTTCCCGCGCAGCGCCTTGAGGCCGGCGCGCTGGAACTGTTCGACCGAGGCGCGCAGCGGCGCAAGGCCGAGGATCGGCGGGTTCGACAGCTGCCAGCCATCGGCGCCGGGCGTCGGGTCGAACTGCGGCCCCATCTTGAAGCGCACGGCCTTGTCGTTGCCCCACCAGCCGGCGAAGCGCGGACGCGCGGTTTCGGCGTGACGCTCATGCACGAAGCAACCACCGACCGCGCCGGGACCGGCGTTCATGTACTTGTAATGGCACCAGACCGCGAAATCCGCGCCGTCATCGTGCAGGGCAAGGTCGAGGTTGCCGACCGCATGGGCGAGGTCGAAGCCGGCGATGGCGCCGGCCTCGTGCCCGAGGCGGGCGATTTCCTTCAGGTCGAAGGCCTGCCCCGTGCGGTATTGCACGCCGGGCCAGAGCACCAGCGCCAGGCGCGAAGCGTTGTCGCGGATGGCGCGGGCGATGGCCTCCATCGAAAACACGCCGCCGGGCAGATCGGGTTCGACTTCGATCAGCTCGGTCTCCGGCGACAGGCCGCGGTATCGCAGTTGCGATTCGACCGCGTAGCGATCGGACGGAAAGCTGCCGGCCTCGATCAGGATCGCGGTGCGTTCCGCGCTCGGCTGGTAGAAGCTCACCATCATCAGGTGCAGGTTGGCGGTCAGCGAATTCATCGCCACCACTTCCTCTGGCTTGGCCCCGACGATCGCAGCCAGTGGCTCGCGCAGCAGCTCGTGATAGGGCATCCACTGCGCCTGGCCGGTGAAGTGGCCTTCGACGGCCTCGGTCGCCCACTTGTCGAGCACTTCCTCGACATGCGCGCGGGCGCCGCGCGGCTGCAGGCCGAGCGAATTGCCGCAGAAATAAGCCTGCTCCCGGCCGTCGTGCAGCGGGATCAGGAATTCGTGGCGGAATCCGCGCAGTGGGCACTCGGCGTCGTGTGCACGGGCATATTCAAGAGTGAAGCGATCGTCGGTCATGCGAATCTCGATGCGGGCAGGCCGAGCCATTCCAGCGCGGTGCCGTGGTAGAGGCGGGCGCGCTCGGCTTCGTCCAGTCCAAGTCGCTCGATGCCTTCGCCCGGCACCTGTTCGCCGAGCGGGAAGGGATAGTCGGTGCCGAGCATCACGCGCTCGCTGCCGCAAGTCTCAAGCAAGTAGCGCAGCGCGGCGTCATCCGCCACCCACGAGTCGAAGTACAGGCGTTCCAGATACTCGCGCGGGTTGCGGAAGTTGTCGGTGGCGACCAGGTCCGGACGCATGTTGAAGCCGTGCTCGATGCGGCCGATGGTGTAGGGGAAGCTGCCGCCGCCGTGCGCCATGCACACGCGCAGCTTGGGCAAGCGTTCCAGCACGCCGCCAAACACCAGGCAGCAGGCGGCGCGAGACTGCTCGGCGGGCATGCCGACCAGCCATGGCAGCCAGTACTTGGGCATGGTGTCGGTGCCCATCATGTCCCAGGGATGCACCAGGATCGCCGCGCCCAGCTCGGCCGCGGCCTCGAAGAACGGGAACAGTTCGGGTGCGTCGAGGTTCCAATGGCCGCCATCGGACAGGTGCAGGTGCGAGCCGATCTGCACGCCCTGCAAGCCCAGCTCGTCCATGCAGCGTTCCAGCTCGCGGATGGCCAGCTGGGGGGACTGCAGGGGCACGGTGCCGATGCCGGCGTAGTGGCGCGGATGGGCGCGTATCGTTTCGGCCATGTGGTCGTTGAGCGACTGGTGCAGCTCCAGTGCATGGTTGGCCTTGGCCCAGTAGCTGAACATCACCGGCACGGTTGACAACACCTGCACCTGCACGCCGAAGCCGGCATATTCGTCGATGCGGATCTGCGGGTCCCAGGTCTTGGGCCAAATCTCGCGGAAGAACTTGCCGTCGCGATAGATGCGCGTGCGGCCATCGTCGCCGTGGTGGACCACAGGAAAGCGTGCATCGCCATATTTCTTGGCGAGGTCGGGCCAGTGGCGTGGCAAATAATGCGCGTGGACGTCGATCTTGAGCATGGGGTCAGGTGATGTCGGCGCGGGAGTCGGCCTGCATCTCGTAACGCGACGGGCGCGGGTTCAAGGTGCCGCATTGCGTGCAGGTACGCAACGCCTCGTCGCGATAGAAGGTCTCGAACACGCGGAAGAAATCCTGCTCGATGTCCTTGAGGTGGAAGAACTCTTCGTAGAGCTTGTGGTTGCACTCCACGCAGAACCACATCAGCGCGTCGTCCTCGTGCGGCAGGCGCTTGCGTTCTATCACCAGGCCCACGCTGCCGGGCATGCGTTGCGGCGAATGCGGCACGCGCGGCGGCAGGTAGAAGGTCTCGCCGGCCTTGATCGGGATGTCGCGGGCCTGGCCGTCCTCCTGGATCGTCAGCACCATTTCGCCTTCGAGCTGGTGGAACCACTCGGGGCCTTCCTCGAAATGGTAATCCGTGCGTGCATTGGGACCGCCGACGATCATCACGATGAAATCGTCATCGACGATGCACTTGTTGCCGACCGGCGGCTTCAGCAGGTGGCGGTGTTCATCGATCCAGGCTTGGAAATCGATCGGTCCGGGCAAGGGCATGGGCTTACTCCTTCATCTGTGCGATGCATTTCAGCTCGATCGCGATGGGCGTCGGCAGCGCGGTGATGCCCAGGGTGGTGCGGCAGGGCGCGGTCGCTGCGTCGGGGAAATGTTCGGCCCAGACCGCGTTGTAGGCTTGGAAATCGCCGGCCATGTCGGTGAGGTAGACGGTCACGTCGACCAGGTCTTCCCAGCGGGCACCGCTGGATTCCAGCACGGCGCGCACGTTGGCGAATACCGCATGGGTCTGTGCCTTGATGTCGTAGGCCAGCAGCACGCCGTCCTCGCCATGCACGTTGCCCGGCACGCCGTTGCTGGCCGGGTCGCGTGGACCAACGCCGGAAAGGAACAGCTGGTTGCCCACGCGCCGCGCATGCGGGTAATGGCCGACCGGCCTGGGGGCGCTGGAACTCTGGATCACGTCGGCCATCAGCGGTCCTCGCGGTCGGTGCGGATGCGTTCCAGCGCAGCCTCGTACTGAGGCTCCAATTGGTCCGGTGCCGCTACGTCCAGGCCGAGGTCGTGCACACGGCCGTCCTTCAACGTATAGACCCAGCCGTGCACGGCCAGCTTCTGCCCGCGCGCCCAGGCGTCGCGCACGATGGTGGTCTGGCAGACGTTGGCCACCTGTTCGAGCGCGTTGAGCTCGCACAGGCGGTCGTGCTGCAGCGTCTCGCCGCCGGCGGCTTCCAGCAGCGCCGCATGCTTGGCGGACACATCGCCGACATGACGGATCCAGTTGTCGGCCAGACCCACGCGCGCATTGGTCAGCGCCGCATGCACGCCGCCGCAGCCGTAGTGGCCGACCACCAGGATGTGTTCGACCTTGAGCACGTCCACCGCGAACTGGATCACCGACAGGCAGTTGAGGTCGGTGTGCACGACCACATTCGCGATGTTGCGATGGACGAACACTTCGCCCGGCGTCAGGTCCACCACCTGGTTGGCCGGCACCCGCGAATCCGAACAGCCGATCCACAGGTATTTCGGTGCCTGCTGCCTGGACAGGCGTTCGAAGAAGGTCGGGTCTTCACGCGAGACGCGCTCGGCCCAGGCGCGGTTGTTTTGCAGGAGGTCGTCGAGTCGGTTCATGGCGAGGGCGAGCCGGGTGTGGGGGCGGGAACGGACAGCGCATGCTGCGCCAGCGCCTTGCCGTCGCCGCCAAGCAGGCGCAGGCGGTAGCTTCCGGGCGCGAGGTAGAGCGGTTCGGCGACTTCGTCGGCGGCCAGCACCAGGAACTGGTCGGCCGGGATGGCGTCATCGCCCTCTTCGGCATGGCGGGCTTCGGCGAGGCAGGGCAGGTGGCCAAGGCAGGGCGTCATGTCGATCGCGACGGCGTGCCGGCGGCCTTCCAGTGCCAGCCAGGCGGGACGCAGCGGCGTCGATGGCGGCGACGGCAGCAGCACGGACACATCGTATAGGCCCGGCTTGTTGCTCCATGCGTCGCCGCCCTCGCGTGCGAGCAGGACGCTGGGCACACCTGCCGCGAACTGCGCGGACAGCTTGCGGCCGATCGTGTCCACATCGTCGGCTTCGAAGGAGCGGGTCGATGTCTGCTCGACTGTCAAGAGCGACAGGCCGCTGATGCGCGCCAACTCCATCGCCATCGGCCTGGCATCGTCCGGCAAGCCCTGCTGCGCCTCGCCGATGTGGGCATAGCCGGCGTGCACCAGCATCCTGACCTGCGGATCGTCGGCGAGCACCTTGGCGATGGCGTTGGCCTGCCCGGTTTCGCGGTCCTGCTGGCGCTTGCCGGGCGCTGCGGCCGCTTCGTACGGCACCAGCCGATAGCCCAGTCGCTTCGCCTCGCGGACCAGCTCCGCGAACACCGGCTCGCGGGTGTAGATGCCGCTGTCGCGATCCGGATAGCCACGGGGCAGGGGATCCCTGCCCTCGTTCGCCAGCGCTTCCAGCGCCAGGTGGGTGTAGCCCTTCTGGCGCAGGACCGGCAGCAGTGACAGTGTGAGCGTGCGCGTCTGCGGTACGTGGTGCGCCTCGTTGAGCATGACCACGCGGTAGTCGTCTGCCTGTGCGGCGATCCATTCCACGGCCGGCACGGCGCGATGGGTGGATGGCGAAGGCAGGTCGTCGCGCGGCGCGTCGCCTTTCCGGAAAGGGAAAGTGCGCAGGGCATCCAGCGGACGGCCGAGGAAGCTGTAGTGGGTGGCCAGCATTTGCGCCGCGATGCCGCGCCACTGCGGGTTCTCCCGCACTTCCGGGCTGGTCATGAAGCGGAATTCGTCGAAGGTGGTTTTCTGCTGGTTGAGGCGCTCGAAGAACGTCGGCGGGGATGATTTGCCTTCGCCACCTGCCTCCTGCGCCCGCACGCTGGCACACGGCAGCAGCGCGGTGGCTACTAAGGTAATTGCAACAACAGTGAATCGATTCATGACAGGGCAATCCCCACGTTTTTCGCCTCGGTGAAAAACCGCATCGCCTCCAGCCCGCCCTCGCGGCCCAGTCCGGAGGCGCCGCTGCCGCCGAAGGGCGTGCGCAGGTCGCGCATCAGCCAGGTGTTGATCCAGACCATGCCCACACGCAGGTCGGCGGCCAGGCGGTGCGCACGGGAGAGGTCGTTGGTGAAAATCGATGCCGACAGGCCGTAGTCGCTGGCGTTGGCAAGCTGCAGCGCGTCGGCATCCGAATCGAAGGCCTGCAGCGTGACCACCGGGCCGAAGATTTCCTCGCGATTGGTCGCGCACTCCGGACCGAGTCCGTCGATCACGGTCGGTGCGATGAACCAGCCGAGGCGATCCAATGCCTCGCCGCCGCACAGCACCCGGCCGCCTTCGTCGCGGGCGCGCCGGATGCAGGCCAGCACCTTGTCGAATTGCATCTGCGATACCAGCGGACCGATCTGGGTCCAGTCATCCAGCGGATCGCCGATGCGCAGCGCCTGTACGCGTTCGACGAAGGCCTCGCGGAATGCGTCGTAAATGCCGCGTTCGATCAGCAGGCGCGAACCACACAGGCAGATCTGCCCGCTGTTCTGGAAGGCGCTGCGCACCAGCGTATCCAGGTGCTTGCGCCAGTCGCTGTCGGCGAACACGAGGGTGGCGTTCTTGCCGCCCAGTTCCAGCGAGGTCTTCTTCAGCATCGGCCCGGTGATGCCGGCGATGCGGCGGCCGACTGCGCTGCTGCCGGTGAAACTGATCGCCTTGGTGCCGGGGTGCTGGACGATGGCCTCGCCGACGGTCGGGCCGCGCCCGTTCACCACGTTCAGCACGCCGGCCGGGAAGCCGATTTCCGCCGCCAGTGCGGCCAGCATCGTGGCGGTGCGCGGCGTGACTTCGGACGGCTTGGCGACGACGGTATTGCCGGCCGCCAGCGCGGGCGCGATCTTCCAGGTGAACAGGTACAGCGGCAGGTTCCAGGGGCTGATGCAGCCGACCACGCCCAGCGGCAGGCGCAGGGTGTAGTTCAGGCCGGCCTCGCCGTGGTGGGATTCGCTGGAAAACTGGGTGGCCGCATGCGCGAAGAAGCGCAGGTTGCTGACCGCGCGCGGAATCTCGACATCGCGGGCCAGCGCCAGCGGCTTGCCGCCGTCGATGGCCTCGGCGCGGGCGAAGTCATCGATGCGCGCTTCCAGCGCATCGGCCAATCGCTCCATCCAGTGCGTGCGGGCGCTGTTGGGCAACGAGGACCAGGCGGGGAAGGCGGCCTGCGCGGCGGCGACGGCGGCATCGACATCGCCTGCGTCGCCATCGGCCACCTGCGATGCCGGTTCCCGCGTGGCCGGATCGAACACCTCCAGCCATTGGCCGTTGGCGGGTGTGCAGGGACGTCCGTTGATCCAGTGGGGGTCGCGTCGCATCCGTCTAGTTTAGAGCGAAAGCTCCGCGCGGGCCCGGCGTACTCATGCCGGTTGGCAACGCGGGCACAGGAACATCGGCCGGCTGTTGGCCTGCGTGCGCACGATGGGCGTGCCGCAGCGCGGGCAGGGCTGGCCGTCGCGCTTGAACACGCGGAAGCGGAAGCTGCCTTCGCCCTGCGCCAGGTAATCGGCGCGCATGCCCGGCGTGGGTTCGATGCCGCGGGTGGCATAGCTGTGGCGCGGGATCGCCAGCAGCGCGGCGGCGAGCTGCGCGGTCCGCGCGGGGTCGAGGTCGCGCGGGCGCTGCGCCGGATGCAGGCCGGCATCGAACAGCACTTCGGCGCGCAGGTAGTTGCCCATGCCGGCCAGGAAGCCCTGGTCCAGCAGCAGGCCGCC
>DAIRVA010000045.1:0-17719 GCA_036803045.1 Lysobacter sp.
TAGTCGCGGTTGAAGATCGCCATGAAGTTCTCGGCGAGGTAGTACTGGTCCTCGCGCGAGAGCTGGCCCATGATGCCGAAGTCCAGCGCGATGAAACGCGGGTTCTGCCGGCGCTCCGGATCGACCCAGATGTTGCCGGCATGCGCGTCGGCGTGGAAGAAGTTGTCGCGGAAGACCTGCTCGTAGAACACGCGCACGCCCTTGGCGGCCAGCGCCTTGCGGTCGATGCCGGCGCGGTCGAGCGCGGCGATGTCGTCGCTGGGGATGCCGTGCACCCGCTCCATCGTCATCACCCGCTCGCCGGTGTGCGGCCAGATCACCTCCGGCACGTACAGGTCGCCACTGCCCAGCCAGTTGCGCCGCAGCAGGCTGGCGTTGCCGGCTTCGCGCTGCAGGTCGAGTTCGGCGGCGAGGGTGGATTCGATCTCGGCGACGATCTCGCGCGGACGGATCTTGTCGGCATTGGGATGGGTGTGCTCGACGATGCCGGCGATGTCGTTCAACAGCGCGATGTCGCTGTCGATCTGCCGGCGGATGCCCGGGCGCAGCACCTTCACCACCACCTCGCGGCCATCGTCCAGCAGCGCCGCGTGCACCTGCGCGATGGAAGCCGAGGCCAGCGGCGTGGTGTCGAAATGCGCGAACGACGCGTCCACCGGCTTGCCCAGCGAAGCCTCGACGATGCGTCGTGCTTCCTCGCCATCGAAGGGCTGCACGCGGTCCTGCAGCAGCGTCAGTTCGTCGGCGATGTCGGTCGGGACCAGGTCGCGGCGGGTCGAGAGGATCTGCCCGAACTTGACGAAGATCGGGCCCAGCTCCTGCAGCGCCAGGCGCAGGCGCATGCCGCGCGGCATCGCCTGCACGTCGGCGGAGGCACGCGGCACGAACGGACGCGCGATCTTCAGCCAGCGCTCGGCCGGGGTGTCGTCCAGCAGCGCGTCCAGCCGGTAGCGCAGCAGCACGCGGCCGATGCGCCAGGCCCGGCGCACCGATTTCATGCCGCACCCTTGAGGCGCGTCACCCGCGCGACGAGGCGTTCGACGTCGTCGCGGATCGCATCGACATCGTCATGGAAGGCATCGAGTTCCCCTCGACCCAGCACGTCACGCGATTCCTCGGTCAGGTAGTCGGCGGCGCTGGTGGCGAACTCCTTGCCCATGTCGCGCGCGTTGCGCAGGGCAAAGGCGATGCCGTTCGCCATCTGCATACCCAGCACCTCGCCGAACACCGCGGTGAACGGGCGCGACCAGTCGGGATCGAAGCGTTCGGCCATGCGCTGCAGGCGGCTCGCCAGTTCGGCATCGCCTTCGATGCGCAGCTGTCCAACCGGCGGCGCGTCGTCACGACGCAACATCGGCAACTGCCTAAGCAGGCCGCCCAACGTGCTGCGCACCGACAGATCGGCGCGATCGGCATCGCCAACCGGCCCGACCTGCAAGGCATCGCCATCCACGGTCACCCGCAAGGCCAGCGGTGGCGAGTCCAGCGTCAGCGCGACACTCCGTCCGGCCAGTGTCCGCAAGTCCGTGCGCGCGTCCTCGTCCAGCGCCAAAGCACGGTTGAGCGCGGCTTCCAGCGCACGGCCGGCCGGGACTTTCCAGTTGAAGGCAGAAGATGCGGTCATCCGCGCATTCTATCCGGCCATGCGCCATGCCTTGGCGACGCGCCGCAGGCCCTCGTCCATCGACACTCTGGGCACGTAGCCGAAGTCGCGCTGCGCCGGCGCCATCGAATACCAGTGGGTAGTGGCGAGCTGCTCGGCGAGGAAGCGCGTCATCGGCGGCTCGCCCTTCAGCTTCAGCAGTGGCCACAGCTTTTCCGCCGCCGCGCCCGCAGCGTAGGCCACGCGCAACGGGATGTGGCGATGGACCTCGGGCGCGCCCGCTGCGCGCAGCAGCGCGTTGATGAGGTCTTCCATCGGCCGCGGCTCGCCGTTGCTGATGAAATAGGCGCGCCCGGCGCAGGCACTGCCGATGGCCAGGTGATCGAAGGCATCGAAATGCGCCTGCGCGGCATTGTCGATGTAGGTGCTGTCGACCAGGTTGCGGCCATCGCCCACCAGGGCCAGCCGCCCGGCCCTGGCGCGCTCGACGATGCGCGGCAGCAGCTGGTTGTCACCCGGCCCCCAGATCAGGCGCGGCCGCAGTGCGACGGTGGCGAGCGTGTCGTCGTTGGCCGCCAGCACGATCTTCTCGGCGATCTGCTTGGTCGCCGCGTACGGTGCCTTCAGGTCCTCGCCATAGGGCACCTCGTCGGCCGTGCCGCCTTCCACCGGATGCGTCGCGCGATGGGTCACGCTGGGTGTCGAGGTATAGACCAGCCTGTCGATGCCATGTTCGCGACAGGCGGCCAGCACGTTGCCCGTGCCCATCACGTTGGCGTGATGGTAGTCGTCGTAATCGCCCCACGCGCCGGCCTTGGCTGCATTGTGGAAGATCGCCGTGCTACCTTCCGCCGCCGCGATCACCGCACGGCGATCGGCCAGGTCGCCCTGCAGCTGCTCCACGCCCATCGCGTCCAGCGCCGGATAGCGGCCTCGATTGAAGCTGCGCACTTGATGACCGCGCGCGGCAAGCCCCTCGCACAATTTTCGCCCGAGGAATCCGCCGCCGCCGGTGACGAGGATGTTCATGCCCGCCACCGGCCCCGGCTTCGCCCATGTGGGTGCATGCGTGCCCCTGCCCTCATCGCCTGGCCACCGCGAGCGGGTTCGGGGTCGGCGGTCCGACGCGACGCAGGGTGTGGCGGTCGGCATGCATGAACGGCTGCGGCACGCCCTTGATGATCAACACGGTGGTTTCGTCGTAGGTCCAGCTGTCCTCGTCGTGGACGGTGACCGTGATGCTGAAACGTTCGGTGCGGAAATTCTCTTCCAGGAAACTGTTCGAGCAGATGCCGTTCTCGGTGCTGCCGCGTTCGGCACCCAGGCTGAAACTGCGTGCATCCGCGGCGGCTTCGCCCATCGCCATCGCGGTTTGCCCGCGTGGAATGGCGAGGGTGTGCAACAGGCGGCCGGTGGCGGGTTCCCACAACCAGAACCCCACCTGCTCGTGGTACATCTCGACCTCGCCCGGCTTGACGATGCGGGTGTGGTAGCGCAATCCGTAGAACAGCTGCGGGCCGTTCGTCTGCGGGTCGATCGGCTGCAACGCCATGTGCTCGACGTAGCGCTGTCGTTCGGCGCCGTCGGCAGTGGGTTTCACGTCCTCGCCCTCGCTGCCCGCCCAGACGCCAGCCAGCGGCCGCAGCGGGCCCAGGTTCGCCAGGGTATCCGGGTCCGGATCCGGTTCGTCGAACAGGTGCCTGGGAAACGTCGACATCGATTGCAGTCCATTCGATCGTGCAAAAACGCACCATGGTCCATCGCCCTGCGCTTGGCAAGATCGCGATGCGCGCCGCTCTCATGCAGGTCCGGATATCGCCCCGCTCGCCCAGACAGCCAGTTTCTCCCGCCCGATCTTGGCATTGTGGCGGATGTCGACCGGGAACTTGCGCGGGTAACGCAGGAAGCGCTCCACCTTGGCGGTATGGACATGCCCCTCGGACATTCGGCGCAACTCGTCGTGGATGCGTGGCCATTCGGCGGCCGCGACGCCCTCGCGCAGCTCGACGCACAGCACGGGTGAGTTGCCCGCTTCAGCGGCCTTGTCGCGCGGCACGCCGACCAGCGCGCTGCGCGCGACATCGGGATGGACGCTGAACACCGGCTCGACCTGCTCGGTGCAGAGCGTGGTCGTGGCATCCACCACCACCCGCTGCGACTTGCGGCCGCAGAACCACAGCCGGCCCTGCGCATCGAAATAACCCAGGTCGCCCATGCGGTGGACGATGCGTTCGCCGCCATCGGCCGCCATCTCGCGGATCTTCGCGAGCTTCGTCTGCGTGTCGCGATTGAAATAAGCGTCGGTCGCGCTGGGGCCGGCCACGGTGATCTCGCCGACGATGCCGGCCGGCACTTCGCGCGCATCGGCCCATGTCTCGATGGCCGCGTCGCTGATCGCGATGATGCGCACGTCATTGCCTTGCACCGGCTGGCCGACGCAGGTGCCCGAGCCCGCCTCGGTGCGCTCGCGCAAGGCCAGCAGTTCGCGGCCTTCGATCACCGCCACCGGCAGGCATTCGGTCGCGCCATACGGCGTCCACAGCTGCGCGCCTTCGGGCAGGAGTTGCAGCATCCTCGCCACCACCTCGGGCGGCACCGGGGCGCCGGCGCTGGTCACGCGCATCACCCCGGGCAGCGGCTCGCCGTGTTCGGCCAGCACGCGCATCAACGCGGGCGAGCCGAACAATTGCGTCACCCCGAAACGCCGGACTGCCGCATGCAGCTTGCGCGGATCGGCCGCGGCCGGTCGGGTCGGGTCCATATCGGGAATAATCGAGGTCAGGCCCAGCGCCGGATCGAACAGGGCGAACGGCGGGAAGGTCGGCAGGTCCACGCCGCCGGGTTCGATGCCGAACGCCGACCGCAGCATGTCGATCTGCGCGATGAAATGGCGATGCCGGTACACCACGCCCTTGGGCACACCGGTCGAACCGCTGGTGAACAGGATCGCGGCAATGTCGTCGGGATTAGTGCCATCGAAATCGCGCAGCGTCTTCGCTCCTTCGCGCTCGACCTCGCCCAGCGTGGCATCGGCCAGCCAGGCGCGCCGGCCGGTGCTGACGCGCAGCCGCGCCGACTTCGCCCAGCCGAGCACGGCCTTGGCCAACATCGCCAGCGGGATGCCGATGAACGCGTGCGGTTCGGCTTCGGCCAGGCATTGCCTGAGCGCGCGCTTGTCGATGCCGGGATCGACCAGCACCGGCACCGCGCCCATGCGGAACAACGCGAACATCAGCAGGAAGAATTCCGGCGTCGGCCGCACCATCACCACCACGCGCTGGCCGCGGCCGATGCCACGCACGGCGAGCCCGGCGGCGATGGCCTGGCTACGGGCATCCAGCTCGCCATAGGTGAGGGCGGTGTCGTAATCGCCCCGCCCCGGGCAGCGCATGGCCATGCGTTCAGGCACCTCTCGGGCGCGCTGGCGGAGGCTGTCGGCGACGCTGGAAAACGGTTGCATGCGGTCATTGTCGCAGCCCGTTGCGCGCGCCGCGCGGATGGCGACAATCCGCGCATGTCCGGCCTCCACGAACCCGCCCACCCTTGCCTGCGCTGCGGCGCGTGCTGCGCGCATTTCCGCGTCAGCCTGCATTGGTCGGAAGCTGCGCCCGAGCTGGACGGACAAGTGCCGCCGGAACTCACCGAGGCGCTGCACCTGCACGAGCGGGGGATGCGCGGAACTTCGCAAGCCAAGCCGCGCTGCGTCGCGCTGGAGGCGGAAATCGACACCCATTCGCGTTGCACGATCCATGCCCGCCGCCCCGCGGCCTGCGTGGCACTGACGGCATCATGGGAGTACGGCGAAGCGAGCGCCCAATGCGATCGCGCCCGGGCTGCCCATGGCCTGCCGGCGCCTCAACCCAGCGCTTGGCCGACGAGCTGAGAAATCAGTGCGGTCGTAGCCGCATCGCCAGCTTGCGCGCCCGGGCGAACGGCATGCCGTCGCCGGGCTGGGTCAGCCCGTGCATCACCAGCCGCCTGAACGGCGACGCCAGGCGACCGGCGCGCAAGGCCAGTTTGCGCGCGGCGCGAGCCGGGCCACGGTCGTCGGTGTAGAGCGTGGCGACCAGGCGGGTGGCGAGGTAGAGCGGGCGGGTGGCGGCGCGATGCTCGGCGTCGTAGTCGGCCAGCAGCGCATCGCCGTGGATGGGCTCGCCGCGCGCCAACGCCTGGCGAATGCGCCGCGACAACCCGTCCACCGACAGCAGGCCGAAGTTGAAGCCGTGCGCGGTGACCGGATGCATGCCGACCGCCGCATCGCCGATCACCGCATAGCGAGTGGCGTGGAAGCGCTCGGGATAGACGCCGATCAGCGGGTAGGCGACCGCCGGCCCGATGCGTTGCATCGCGCCCAAGCGGTGGTCGAAGCGCGTGGCCATCGCCGCGTCGAAATCCTCGGGATCGAGCGCCAGCAAGGCGTCGATCTCGCCCTTGGTCGCGGTCAGCACCACCGATGACGCGTGCGCGTCGTGCAGCGGCAGCAGCGCCAGCGTCTGCCCGTAGCGGAACCATTCCCAGGCCACCGACTCGTGCGGGCGGTCATGACGCATCCGCACCACCAGCATGGTGCGGCCGAAGTCGTGCAGGTCGGCGCGGATGCCGAGCGCGCGCCGGCTCTCGGAGAAACGGCTGTCGGCGGCGATGACCAGCGCGCAGTCCAGCACCCGGCCATCGTCCAGTCGCACGCGCGCACCGGACGCATCGGTGTCGATGCAGGCCACCCGCACGCCCGCGATGACCTCGGCCGCATCGGCTTCGCGCACCGCTTCCCATGCGGCGCGGCGGATGGCGTGGTTGGACACCAGCCAGCCCAGCTGCGACTGCCCGCTTTCCTGATGCGAGAACAACAGGCCGTCGATATCGTCGCCATCGATCACCTTGGCATCGCGCAAGGTGCCGATGTCGGTCTCGGCGATGCGCGGCCACAGGCTGTAGTCCTGCATCAGACGATGCGAACGATGGGTCAGTGCGATCTCGCGGCCGTCATCGGCGGGATCGGCCAGCGCGGCCTCGGCCTGTTGTTCCACCAGCGCGACGCGCAGACCGCTGCCGGCCAACGCACGGGCGAAGCACAATCCGGCCGGGCCGGCGCCGATGACGACGATATCGCGGGACATGCCTGCATCTCCTGACGGACGATGCAGCCCACGCTAACGCCGCATCGCGCGCGACGGGTTGACGTCAATCAAGCGGATGCGCGTCGAGGAAGGCGCGGATCCGTGGCACCAACACCTCGTGCTTGTCTTCCAGCACGTAATGGCCGGCATCGTCGAAGGCCTGCACCTCGGCATCGGGCAGTGCGCGAGTGAAGCCGGCGAGAAAGTGCTGGTCAAAGACGAAATCGCGCAGGCCCCAGCCGATGAGCGCCGGGCGGTCCGCATAGCCGGGCAACTGGCGCTGCGCGGCCGCAAGCAGCGGCCAGGCGCGGTCGGCCTCGCCGAGCGGGATGTCCTGCATGAAGCGCAGGGTCGAGATCGCGTTCGCCCAGCCCTCGTACACGCCGCTGTAGGCCTGCTTCACCTCGGCCGGCAGTTTGCGCCGGGTACCGAAGGCAGCCGCGCCGCGCGCGAACAGGTTGAAGCGACGGATCAGCCAGCCGCCGAGGCGCGAATGCCGCCCCACCGCGATCTGCCACGGCATCGGTTTTTCCGCCGGCAGCGGGAACGAGGCGGTGTTGGTGATGATCAGGCGCTTCACCCGCGTCGGGTCCAGCAGCGCCCAGCCGAAGCCGATCATCCCGCCCCAGTCGTGCACCGCGAGCGTCACCGGGCCATCGATGCCGAGGTGCTCGAGCAGCGCATCCACGTCCTCGATGCGCGATTCCAGCGTGTAGTCGTAGCGCGGCGATGCGTCATCGGCGTCATCCGGCTTGTCCGACAGCCCCATGCCCACGTGGTCGGGCACGATGCAGCGGTACTTGTCGCGCAAGCCGCTGACCAGGTGCCGCCAGTAGAAGCTCCACGACGGATTGCCGTGCAGCATGACGATGACCTCGCCATCGCACGGGCCTTCGTCGAGGAAGGACATGGCGATGCCGGGGCGGACGTCGAAACGCTTCGGATCGAACGGATAACCAGGCAGGTTCATGGCGGCGCGACACATAACAAGGCCCGCGCATTGTAGGCACGGGTGTACATGCACCCGGCATGTTCTAGAACAGCACGTCCACCACGCCCACGACCAGCGCCCCCACGATCACCAGCTCGAGCGCCAACACCAGCACCGCCCATAGGCAGCCCGCTACCCCGCCGAGGTAGTCCAGGCAGCCCAAGCAGCCCAGCAGCAGGTCGGTGTCAGGCGCTGGCACCGGCGCACCGCAGTGCGGACAGGCCAGCGCCTGCGTGGACACAGGATATCCGCAGTCAAGGCAATCGGTCAGGGCCATGGGCATGCACGCAGATCATGCGGGCACGATACCCACGCCCGGTCGCGCCACCTGCGACCGGCTCAGCCGTAACCATCCCCACGCGGCTGCACGCGGCCCACCGCTACCAGCATGTCGAGCAAATGTGGCAGGCGCTTCTTCCACGGCCCGCGTGCGGTGAAGCGCGCGGCGATCTGCTCCAGCGTTATCGGGCCGGGGCTTGCGGCCAAGAGTTCGTCGATGTCGCCCCCGGTACCAATCTCGACCGCCAGCGTGCATTGCGTGGTGCGTGCATCCGATGACTGCGCGTGGGCGCGGATCATCGCGTCATCGAAGCCCTTGGTATGCGCGCCGATTTTGAGCTTCTTTCTTTCCAGCACTAACGCGCCGCGCCGGTACAGGTCCACCCGCCCGGGCGAGGTGCTGCCATCGGCATGGGCAAAGCAGAGCGGACGCTCGAACATGTAGCCCTGCTCAGACGTGGGTGCGGGCGGCGCACCCCGAGCAGCTCGCACAGCTCGATCAGGAAGCTTTGCGAGGTGGACAGTTCGGATGCCGCGACGCCTTTCCAGCGCTGTATGAAGGCGTCGGCGTGGTCGTCTGCAACATCGATCACAGGGGTTGCGCTCCTTCGCTCAGGATGTCCAGGTAAGGCTGGTAGGCGTAGATCTTGTAGCGTTGCTTGCCAGTGATCTCACGCAGCACACCCGCGTCTTGCATCACCCCCAACCCACGCGCGATGGCGGGCTTGGACAGGCCGGTCTCCTTCACCAGCAACGCTGTCGTACGCAACGGATTGCGACTGAACGCCTCGTGCAATTGCAACGCCGTGCCTGCAATGCGTCCACGCGCACGCAACCGTGCACGGTCATTCTGGAACAGTTGCAGCAAGCGCTGCGCGGTATCCACCGCTTGACCCGAAGTCGCCGCCACACCATCAAAGAAAAAGCGCAGCCAGCCTTCCCAGTCGCCTTTGGTCCTCACCGCGTCCAGTCGCTCGTAATACTCCGCGCGACGGGATTTGAAGTACAGGCTGAGGTAGAGCGACGGCTCGTCCAGCAAGCCAGCGTCGCACAGCATCAGCACGATCAACAAGCGGCCCAACCTCCCGTTGCCATCCAAAAACGGGTGGATCGTCTCGAACTGCACGTGCGCAAGGCCGGCTCGCGCCAGCGGCGAGATGCCGTCTTCGGTTTCATGCAGGAACGCTTCCAATGCGCCCATGCATTCCACGATGCTCTCGGCCGGCGGCGGCACGAACTGTGCCCGGTCCGGGCTGGGGCCACCGATCCACACCGGCGTGCGCCGGAACTCCCCTGGCGCCTTGCCCGCGCCCCGGCCGCGCCGGAGCAGTCGCTCATGCATCTCGCGCAGCAATCGCAACGACAACGGAAACCCGTCACCCAGCCGCTGCAGCCCGTACTCCAACGCTTCGATGTAATTGGACACTTCTCGCACATCGTCGAGCGGCACACCAGGTGCTTCGTCAAGTTCGAACAACAGCAGGTCCGACAGCGACGACTGCGTGCCTTCGATTTGCGAGGACAGCAATGCCTCCTTGCGGACGTATTGATAAAGGAACAGCCGCGCGTCGGGCAGGATGCGGGTGATTCCTTTCAATTCACCCAGCGAGACGAGCGCCCTGTCGCGCAGGGTCGCCAGTTCCTGGTTGAGGTGCAGAGGTGGGTCGGGAGGCAATGGCGCAGGTACGAACGCCGCATACGCTTGGCTATGCAGCGTGCACGTGACGTAATGACCTGTTGTACGCTCCATCGTTACCCTGATGATCAACCATCATCGGTAAACGTTACTTATGGCGACTTCGCGGGTCAACACCCCCGCTAGCGTTACTTAACGGGAAAGGCCGCCGCGTAAGTAACGCTTACCCTCACCACACCACTTCCGACATCGTGCAGTTCAGGCCCGAGCCGATGCCGAGCAGCGCGATGCGATCGCCCTTCTTCAGGCGGCCGGCCTGCTTCAGCTTGGACAGCACGATCGGCACCGAGGCCGGCCCGATGTTTCCGTGCTCGCCGAAGATCGTCATCACCTTCTGCGGATCGATGCCGAAGTTCTTGATCAGCGTCTGCGTGTGGACCTTGCTGACCTGATGGACGACGAACTGGTCCAGCTCGTTCACTGCCCAGCCCATCGCCTGCTTGGCGGCGACGAAGGTCTTGCCGGCCAGGTGCATGCCCTGGATCAACAGCTGCTTGGTATCGGTGACCATGCGGTCCAGGTTGCCGCGGCACAGCGTGTTCCACTCGGTCGCCGAGCGGGTCACGCCGCCCTTGTAGCGCGGCGCATCCGGGTGCAGTTCGGCGCGGGCCAGCACCATGCCGGCGGCGCCGGAGCCCAGCGTCAGCGTGGCCAGCTCGTTGCGGAACTCATCCTCGGTCGAATCCGGGCGCAGCATGCGCTCGATGGTCTTCTCGTAGGCGAGGTCGGCCGTTTCTCCATCGACCACCAGCGCGTAGTCGATCTCGCCACGCTCGATCATCCGCGCCGCCATGTCCATGCCGTTGATGAAGGCCAGGCACGCGTTGGCGACATCGTAGTTCTGGCAGGTGTCGCCCACCTGCAGGTTGCCGGCGACGATGCTGGCCGTGGACGGCTCCAGGTAGTCGCGGCTGACCGAGGTGCTGACCAGCAGGCCCAGCTGGCCGGACCGGATGCCCGCGTCATCGAGCGCGAGGATGCCGGCTTCGGTCGCGGCATCGGAAGCCAGCTTGTCGCTGCCCCAGAGGCGGCGTGCGTGGATGCCGGCGATATCCTTGAGTACGTCGACGCGGATGCCGAGGCGGTCCAGGGTCGGCTTCAGCCGCAGGTTGATCTCGTCGGAGGTCAACGAGTGCGGGGCATCGACGTGGGCCAGGCCCGCGATGGCGACATTCTTGAACAGCATGGCTAGGCCCGGATCGAAGCAAAGACCGTCTAGATTACCGGCTCCCGGCAACCTCCGCAGCAGGATGGTCCGGCCGATTCAGCCTTTGCAACGCCAAGCGGCGAAGCGTTGCTGCCCTTCGGCCGGCGCGGCCAACGGATGAATGTGGGTCGCCGGGATGCCCGCGGCCTGGTTGCGGGCGAGCGTCTCAAGTTCTTCTGCGACGCGCAGCGGGTTGCGCTGGTAGACGACGAGCTTGTCGGTGACCTCGGCATCGATCTCACCCACCTTCTCGCAGCCGGCAGGGGCAGCGCGCAGCACGGTCACCTGGCGGGCCGCCGGCGCGATCGGAACCCAGGTGCAGCCGGTCAGCGGAAAGACTGCCGCGACGGCCAGCAGGAGCAGGGAGCGATGCCGCATCGGGATCTCCTTGAGCAGAAAGGACGATGCCCGCCATTGTGGCGGGCATCGGGGTCGAGCGGAACCGCGAAGCTGAACCTTACTTCTTCTGGACCGGCTTGCCGTCGGCATCGAGGATCACGACCTCGTCGAGGTCAAGCGCGCGCACCGGTGCCTCGATCTTGGACAGGTCGCCGACCACCACCCAGACCAGCTGGGACGGGTCGATGGCCTTGGCAGCCGATGCTGCCTGTGCGGGCGTGAACGCCTGCACCTCGGCATTGCGCACCTGCACCCAGTTGTCCGGGCGGCCGTAACGGACGATGCCGCCGATGGTGTTCATCACCGAGGACGCGGTCTCGTACGCACCGGGCAGGCTGCGCACTTCGTTGTTGATGACCTTGGTCACTTCCGCCTGCGTCGCCGGCACCTTGCCGCTGCCGTAATCGGCGAACTCGCGCTGCATCTCCTTCATCGAGTCGGCGGTCTTGTCGATCTGCACCGGCGCCATCGCGATCCACGGGCGCTGGCCCTGCGCGCCGCGCAGCGTGGTGCGGGCGCCGTACGACCAGTGCTTGTCCTCGCGCAGGTTCATGTTGAGGCGCGAGGTGAAGCTGCCGCCCAGCACGTCGTTGCTCATCTCCAGCTTGACCGCGCCCGGATCGCGGCTGGAGGGCATCAGCTCGCCGGCCATGATGTTGGCCTGCACCGCGCCCGGCTGGTCGATCAGGTAGACGCGGGCCTTGCCGGGACGGGCGACCTGCGGCAGCGCGGCCGGCTTGGCCACGGCGCCCTGGCCCTTCCAGTCGCCGAGGTGCCTGTTGAGCACCGGCACGATCTCCGCCAGCGTGGTGTCGCCGACGACCACGATCGTCGCGTCTTCCGGACGCAGCCATTTGGCCTGGTAGGCCACCAGGTCATCGCGGGTCAGGCTGGCGATGGCCTGCTCCGTGCCGCTGCCGGTCATCGGTATCGCGTAGGGATGGCCCTCGCCGTAAAGCAGCGGCGGCAGCACGCGCAGCGCGACCGCCTGCGGCTGCGCCTTCTCCTGGGCGATGTTGGCGATCCACTGTGCCTTCACCCGGTCGAAGTCCTGCTGGTCGAAGCGCGGCGCACGCAGCATGTCGGCGAACAGCGCGACCGAAGGATCGAGGTTCGATTTCAATGCCGACAAGTAGGCATTGCTGCCGTCCAGCGCGGCGCCAGAGCCCAGGTTCGCACCCAGGGCCTCGGCGCGCGCCTTGAACGCGAGCGAATCCAGCTTGCCGGCACCCTCGTCCAGCATGCCCATGGTGAAGCTGGCGGTGCCGAGCTTTCCGTCCACGTCGGAGGCATAGCCGCCCTTGAATTCGTAGCTCATCTGCACGACCGGCACTTCATGGCGCTCGGCCAGCACCACGGTGGTGCCGTTGTCCAGCCTGGCGCGCTGCAGGGCCGGGAACTTCAGCGCCGGGAAGGCATCGACCGAAGGCACGCCCTTGCTGCGGTCGACATCGCTGGCGACGGCCTTGAACTTGGCATCCGGCTTGCCCAGCACGAACGGCGCCGGCTTGGCGCTGGCCTCTTCCGCCAGCGGCTTGCGCTCGCCCGGCGAGACCACGAAGGTGTGGCTCGGCGCCGCCAGCCACTTCTGGCCGACCTCGCGCACGCTGGCCGGGGTGGCGTTGGCGACCGCGTTCAGCGAGCCGCGGAAGCAGCCCGGGTCGTTCTCGTAGATCGCGCAGGCGGCCAACACGTCGGCCTTGCCGCCGAAGCCGCCGATGCGCTCGACGCCACGCACCATCTGCGCGTTGTAACCGGTCTTGGCCTGGGCCATCTCCTCGGCGGTCGGGCCATCCTTGAGCAGCTTCTTCAGCTCCTCGTCGATGGCCGCTTCGACCCGCTTCGGATCCACGCCCTTCTTCACCATCGCGTTGACGTAGAACATGCCGCCCAGCTGCGAGCTGAAGTTGCCGGTGCCGATGCTGTCCACCAGCTTGTCCTGGTAAACCAGCCGGCGGTCCAGGCGCGAGGTCGCGCTGCCGCCCAGCACCTCGCTGAACAGGTCGAGCAGGTCGCTGTCGTTGTTGGCGACATCGGCCAC
Source organism: Lysobacter sp. (assembly GCA_036803045.1). Classification (GTDB taxonomy): domain Bacteria; phylum Pseudomonadota; class Gammaproteobacteria; order Xanthomonadales; family Xanthomonadaceae; genus Solilutibacter. The sequence continues at coordinate 13,334 of DAIRVA010000045.1, forward strand.
GTTCCAGACCCGGCGCACCATCACCTGCGGCACCTTGTCCTGCAGTTCGGTGCGGCCATCCACGGTCAGCCTGGCCGGGTCGATCTTCGGTTGCGCCATGGTCGGGCCAGCCGGGATGTCGCCGAAATACTTCGCCACCTTCTGCTTGGCGGTGGCCAGATCGATGTCGCCCGCCAGCACCAGCACGGCATTGTTCGGGCCGTACCAGGCGCGGAACCAGTTCTTCACGTCCTCGAGCGAGGCCGCGTTGAGATCGTTCATCGAACCGATCGTGGTGTGGTGGTAGGGATGCCCCTTCGGATAGCGCGTGCGTGCCATCACTTCCCACAGCTGGCCGTAGGGCTGGTTCTCGCCCTGGCGCTTCTCGTTCTGCACCACGCCGCGCTGCTCGTCCAAGGTCTTCTGGTCGATGGCACCGAGCAGGTGGCCCATGCGGTCGGATTCCATCCACAGCGCCATGTCGAGTGCGGTGGTCGGTACGTTCTGGAAGTAGTTGGTGCGGTCGGTGTTGGTCGTGCCGTTCATGTCGGTGGCGCCGGCCTGCTCGAACGGACCGAAGTACTCGCCCGGCGCATTCTCGCTGCCGTTGAACATCAGGTGCTCGAACAGGTGCGCGAAGCCGCTGCGGCCGGCCGGCTCGTCCTTGCTGCCGACGTGGTACCAGACGTTGACCGCGACGATCGGCGCCTTGCGGTCGGTATGCACCACCACGCGCAGGCCGTTGGGCAGGGTGAAGGTCTCGTAGGGGATGTCCACCGCGGCCTTGGCCGGCGAGGCCGCCTGCGCGGTGGCGGGTGCGGTCACGAGGCCGCCGATGGCGACGGACAGGGCGAGGGCGAGCGCGGCGGAGCGCGGAGCGCGGTATCGGGACATGGCGATGGTTCCAGCGATGGCAGTCAAACCCCGATGGTAGCCTTGGCCCATCCGTCCCGCCCCCTGCCAAAAGTCCCGAGGAATCCGTCATGCCCCTGAACGCCCTGGTCACCGGCGCCAACCGCGGCATCGGGCTGGAATTCACCCGCCAGCTGCTCGCGCGCGGCGACCGCGTCATCGCCGCCTGCCGCAAGCCCGGCCAGGCCCATGCGCTGGACACGCTCGCCGGCGAACATCCGGGCCGCCTGCAACTGGTCCCGCTGGACGTGGCCGATGCCGCATCGCACAAGGCCCTGATCGGCGAGCTGCCGCTCCTGCTGGGCGAGGGCAGGCTCGATCTCGCCATCCAGAATGCCGGCGTGCTGCACTCGGGCGAGCGCTTCGGTCAGGTCAAGGAAGCCGTCTTGCTCGACAGCTTCCGCACCAACGCCAGTGGGCCGCTGCTGCTGGCGCAGTCGCTGGCGCCGTGGCTGGCGGACGGCGCCAAGCTCGCCCACCTCAGTTCGATCCTCGGCTCGATCGCCGACACCGATGCCTTCTCCACCCCCGGCTACCGGATTTCCAAGGCCGCCCAGAACATGGTCACGCGCCTGTTGGCCGCGGCCTTTAAAGACCGCGGCATCACCGTACTGGCCCTGCACCCGGGCTGGGTACAGACCGACATGGGCGGCGATGGGGCGTCGGTGCCGGCCGCCGAGTCCGCGCGCGGCCTGCTCGGCGTGATCGAGGCGGCGACTTCGAAGGATTCCGGCCGCTTCCTCGACTGGCAGGGCCGCGGGATCGCCTGGTGACGATGTTCCACGTCATCCTGCACCAGCCCGAGATCCCGCCCAACACCGGCAACGTGATCCGCCTGTGCGCCAACACCGGCGCCATGTTGCACCTGATCGAGCCGCTGGGATTCTCGCTGGACGACAAACAGCTGCGCCGCGCCGGCCTGGACTACCACGAGTACGCCGCGCTGCAGGTACATCCGGATCTGGATGCCGCGCTCGCCGCCGTAGCGCGCGGTCGCGTGTTCGCCCTGTCCACGCGCGGCCGGCAGCGCTACGACCAGGTCGATTACCGGCCGGGTGACGCCTTCCTGTTCGGGCGAGAGACCGCCGGCCTGCCGCAGGACGTGCTGGATGGCCTGCCGGAAGCGCAGCGCCTACGCCTGCCGATGCGGCCGGACAACCGCAGCCTCAATCTATCGAACGCGGTCGCGGTGCTGGTGTTCGAGGCGTGGCGCCAGCAGGGTTTCGCCGGCGGGCAATGAACCTCAGGCCTTGCCCTGCAGCGCCGGCAGCAGGAACTCGATCGCCTCGCGCAATACCTCGGCATCCAGTTCGGGTTCGCGCACCTGGCGCATCTTCAGACCGTCCAGCACGCTGCGCAGGACCAGCGTGCGCGCCGGCAACGCCGATGCCGACACGCCAAAGCCGCCTTGCGCACACGGTCGCGCCAGCCAATCGCCCAGGCTGCCGTCGATGCGCTGGTCCAGCAATGCCATCGCCTCGGCGATGACCGGGTCGCGTCGCGATTCGGCGACGATCTCCAGGATCAGGGTCGCATCCAGCTGCCCGGTGGCCGGGCGCGGCTCGTCATCGGCGTGCTCGCGATAGCTGTCGACGATGGTGGTGACCGGATCGCGGGCACCCGATTCCAGCTCTTCCAGATCGTGCGCCAGCAAGTCGACCTGGCGCGAGACGATGCCGTGGATCAGCTCCGACTTGCCGGCGAAGTAACGGTAGATCAAACCCGCGCTCATCTCCGCGGTGTCGGCGATCATCGCCATGCTGGCGCCATGGAAGCCGCGCTCGGCGAAGCATTGCTGCGCGGCGTCGAGGATGCGGTCGCGTTGCTGCTGTGCGCGGGCAAGGCGCGGGCCGGGGCCCGCGCCCGCACCGGCGTTCATGGCGCAGTGTCGGCGCCGGCTTCGGCCTGCCAGCCGCCGCCGACTGCGCTGTAGAGCCCGATCCGGTTGACCTGCTCGGCCAGGCGCGCCGCCACCAAGCCCTGTTGCGCCGCGTAACGGGTGCGCTGCGCATCCAGCAGGGTCAGGTAGCTGTCGTAACCGGCGTCGTAACGCGCCTTAGACAAGCGCTCGGCCTGCATCGCCGCGGCCAGTAGGCGCTCGGCAGCCTGGCGACGCTCGGCCAGCGTCTGGCCCAGGCTGATCGCATCGGCCACTTCACGGAACCCGGACTGGATCGCCTTCTCGTAGTTCGCCAGCGCGATATCGCGGTTGGCCGTGGCCATGCCCAGGTTCGCCCGCAGCGCGCCCCCCTGGAAGATCGGCAGGTTGACCTGCGGCACGAAGCGCCAGAAGCGGGTCCCGGCGTCGAACAGGCCGGAAAAATCGCTGCTGATGCTGCCGGCACCGGCGGTCATGCTGATCGAGGGAAAGAAGGCCGCACGCGCCGCACCGATGTTGGCATTGGCTCCCGACAGCGCATGCTCGGCAGCCTGGATGTCGGGCCGACGCAGCAGGATGTCCGAAGGCAAGCCCGCCGGCACGGCCGTCATCGCCACCAGTCCGTCCTCGAACCCTGCCGGCACGTCCTCGTCCGCAACCGGCGAACCGGCCAAGAGATCCAGCGCATGGCGATCCTGCTCGACCTGACCGCGGTAACGGGCCTGATCGGCGCGGGCGGTTTCCACCTGGGTCCGGGCCTGCGCCAGCACCAGACCACTGACCGCACCCAGCTCGTGGCGGCGCTCGGTCAGGCGCAAGGATTCCTCCTGCGCGGCCAGAGTGTCACCGGCGATCGCCAGCAGGCTCTGGTCGGCGGCCAGCGCCATCCATGCGTTGGAAACCGTGGCGATGAGCGCGATCTGCGCGGCGCGGCGATTCTCTTCCTGGGCGAAGTACTGCTGCAACGCGGCTTCGCTCAGGTTGCGCACGCGACCGAACAGGTCCAGCTCGAAGCTGGCGAGGCCAAGCGACGCCGTGACGGTCTCGCTGGCCGGGATACCGCCGCCGCTGCGTTCCAGCGTCGCATTGGCACCGATGCCGGGCAGGCGCTCCGCGCGCTGGATGCGGTACTGCGCCCGCGCCCGCTCGACGTTGAGCATCGCCACGCGCAGGTCGCGGTTGTTCTCCAGCGCTTGCGCGACCACTCGCTCCAGGCGGGGATCGACCAGCACGTCGCGCCAGCCGACTTCGCTGGCAACACCGATGCCGGCCGGCGTTTCGCCGGCGCTCGCCGGCACCGGCCACGCCTCGCGCACCTGCGGCTGCGCCTGCGGAAGCGGCGGCACCAGGGTGGCGCAACCGGCGGTGACCAGCGCGGCCGCCAGCGCGACGACAAGGCCCTTGGTCTTATTCATGCGCCGATCCTCCCTCGGCTTGCGCAGGCGTGGCAGCCGGCTCCGGCTCCTTCTTTTTCCTGCGGCCGGTGAACAGGCTGACCACCACCAGGTAGAACAGCGGGATGAAGAACACGCCCAGCGAAGTGCCGACGATCATGCCGCCCAGCACGCTGGTGCCGATCACGTTCTGCGCGCCGGAGCCGGCGCCGCTGGCGATGG
>DAIRVA010000046.1:0-4370 GCA_036803045.1 Lysobacter sp.
TCGTAGGCGGCGATGGCCTCGTCATATCGCCCGGCCTTGGCCAACGCATTGCCGAGGTTGTACTGCGCTTCGGCACCCGGCACGCGCGCATAAGCTGCGGCGGCACGCGCGTAATCGCCTTCGCGATAGGCCCGGTTCCCGTCTTCCATCGTCCGGTGCCGTCGCTGGTCGCCACGCAGCCACCAGCCATCAACCGACATCCCGGACTGGGCCAGCGCCGGCGGTGGCACCGATGCCCCGCCCGCCAACACCATCGCAAGGAACAGGGCCGGCACGGCGCGGCGGCGGAAAGCCGGCAACGACAACAGCATCAACGGCAGCAGCAGCCAATAGCCCTCGTCCTGCCATGCCATGCCGTCGCGGCCAGCGCCGCCGGTTCCTGCGTCCGGCGCACCGGCCTCCAGGATGCCCAGCGCGCGCAAATCGTCGTCGCCGGCGGTAAGCGTCGCCATGCGTCCGCCTCCCGCCGCAGCGAGCGCACGCAGCGACGCCGCATCCAGCCGCGCCCTGCGCAGGTTGCCGTCGCGGCCGCGTACTGGGGCACCCGCCGCGGTGCCGATGCCCAGCGCGGAGACGCGATAGCCCGCCACGGCCGAATCGCGCGCCGCCGCCAGCGCCGCCTCGTCGGCATGATCGGTGATCAGAACGATGTCGCCCTGCGGTGCACCGCCCTGGCGCAGCAATGCGTCCGAGAACGCGATCGCGCGCGCCGGCGACTGACCGTCCACCGGCATGATTTCCGGTGTAAGCGCATCGATGAAAAGGGCGACATTCGCCGTGTCCTCGGTCAACGGCGTCACCGCATGCGCATCGTCGGCATAGGCGACCAGCGCGATCAATCCGTCCGGCCGCGCCTGCAGCAACTGGCGCAGCTTGGCGCGCACCTGCAGCAGGCGCGAAGGCGGCAGGTCGCCAGCCGCCATCGCACTGGAAAGATCCACGGCCACCACCAGCGCCCGTCCGTTCTGCCAGACCGGCTGCGGCAACTGCCGCCAGGCCGGACCGGCCAGCGCCAGCACGGCCAGCGAAAACGCCAGCAGCCACGGCCATCCGGCCCCGGCACGCGCGTGCCCGTCGTTCTGCAGCACATGTACGCGCAGATGAGGATCGATATGGCCTTCCCAGACATCGACGCGATGCCGCCGCCGACGCATCCACAGCCATGCGACCGGCAAGACGAGCAGTAGCCAGAGCCATTGCGGGCGCAGGAAGTGAAGCGGCAGCACGAGCGCATCGAAAATCATCCGCGCCTCCGCAGCCACGCGATCATGATCGCGAAGGCGGCCAAGGCCATCGCCGCCAGCAGCCACCGCCAATAGTGCTCGATCCGCGGACGCACCGCGCGACCCGCGCGCTCCACCGGTTCCAGCCGGTCGATCTCGGCGTAGATGCCCGCCAACGATTGGGTATCACGGGCGCGGAAGAACTGGCCGCCGGTGGCATCGGCGATTTGGCGCAGGCTGTCTTCGTCGATCCCGTCCTGCATGCCCGGCATCGGGATCTGCATGCCGAACACCGACACGGTCCCGCCATCGCCGCCGAAGGCGATGGCATGGATGCGGACATGCTCGGCCCGCGCCAGTTCCGCCGCCTTGCGCGGCGTAAGCATGCCGGCGGTGTTCTCGCCGTCGGTCAGCAGGATCAGCACCCGCTGTTCGGCCGGTTGCGTCCGCAACCGTTTCACCGCCAGCCCGATGGCGTCGCCGATCGCGGTCTCGCGCCCGGCCATGCCCACCATCGCGTCGCGCAGCTGGCGGCGCACGCTCTCGCGGTCGAGCGTCAACGGCGTGACCGCATAGGCGCGCTGCCCGAACAGGATCAGGCCGATGCGGTCGCTGGCGCGCCGGTCGAGGAAATCCGCAAGCACGGCCTTGGCCGCGGTCAGGCGGTCGACCTGCCGGTCGCCCAGCCGCATGTCCGGCGTCTCCATGCTGCCGGAAAGGTCCACCGCGAGCATCAGGTCGCGCCCACTCTGCGGCGGCATCTGCACCGGCCCGAATGATTGCGGGCGCGCCGCCGCCACGCACAGCAAGGCCCAGGCCGCCCATGCGAGCAGGCTGAAGCGCCCCATCCGGGCGATGGCACCCGTACCGGCAATGGCATGCAGGCGCGATTCCGCCTGCGGCATCCGCAGTGCCGGCGCGCCCACATCGCGCTGCCGAGGCAACCACCACCAAGCGAGCGCGGGCAGCGGCAAGGCCGCCAGCATCCACGGCCAGGCGAGGTGTTCCAGCAGCAGGGACCACCATGCGCTCATCGCGCGGCGCCCATCCATTCCAGGAAGCGGGCCCGCGCGAGGCCGCGCAGGACGTCGAGTTCGGCCGCGTCGATGTCGCGGCGGTACACACCCTCGATCAGCAGCCGGCCAATGCCGGACTGGAACCGCGGCAACTTCGCGCCTTCATCGAGCGCGGCGAGCCAGGCGTCGTCGTCCAGCGTGTCGGCATCGGCGCGATGCCTGCGCCCCGCCCGCCTCAGCAATGCCGACATCGCCGCGACCTGCGCCGGTGCGTCGGCGGCATCCACCATCGCCTCGTCGAACAAGCGTTCGATGGCGATGCGGCGCAGGCGTCGACGGCGCCAGCCGATCCATGCTGCCGCCGCCACGATCATCGCTGCCGCCAGCAACAGCCACCAGCCGGGCGCGGGCGGCCACCACGGCGGCGCCGGAACGCGATGGATGTCGCGCAACAGCAGCTCGGGCTGCATCAGGCCACCTCGCGCCGCCGTGGCGCCGGCAGCCAGTCCGCGCTGTCTGCATCGGCAGGCAATTCGAGCGCGCGGATGCCACGCGTCTCAAGCAAGGCCTTGGCCTCGGCCAGCGGCGCCACGAAATCCTTCTCCCATCGGGCGCGCTGTGCCTTGCCGGCCAAATCCAGGTCGATGCGTTCCGCCTTGCGCACGAACGGCAAGCGCGTCAGCGGGGGCGCTTGTTCGAAGGCATCGGTGACCAGCAGCACGATGACTTCGGCATGGCGCGAGAGCGCCGCCCAGCGCGAGGCCGCAACGGCGAGCACGCTGGCGGGCTCGGCCATCACCACCAGGCGGGACCCGGGCCGCAGCACACGCTGCGCATGTTCCAGGGCCAGCGGCAAACCCGCATCGTCATCGGGCGGCGCGGCATACCAGCGGCGCAACGCCTCCAGCACGCGCAGCGCGGCTCTCATGCCGCCGCCGGGCGGGATCGGCGCCTCGCGCAGCGAACCGCGCATGGCGGCGATGCGGTCGCCATCGCGCAGTGCCGCCCACACCGCGACCGCACCAGCGCGTGCGGCCTGCACCGACTTGAAGCGCAAGCGGGTGCCGAAGTACAGCGCGGGCGCGGTATCGGCGACGACCAAAGTCAGCCGATCCCGCTCGGACTGGAACAGCTTGGTATGCAGCCGCCCGCTGCGCGCGGTGAGCCGCCAGTCGATGTGCCGCGCATCGTCGCCGGCGACGTATTCGCGCGATTCCGCGTATTCCATGCCGCGCCCGCGCAGGGGCGACAGCGCGATGCCACTGACGCCATGCCTGCCCTTGCGCGCGGGGGCGCGGCCCAGCACCGATTGCCGCAGCGCGACCAGCGCCGGCAGGGTCGGCGCGACGGCATCCTCGGGCGTGCGTTCGCCTGGCATCGGTCAGGGATGCGGCACCCTGGCCAGCACTTCCTGCACCAGCCTCTCGCCATCCCAGCCTTCGGCGCTGGCCTCGAAGCTTGGCAGCACGCGATGGCGCAGCACGTCCGGCGCGACCGCACGGATGTCGTCGGGGGTGACGAAATCGCGGCCCGACAGCCAGGCGCGGGCGCGGGCGCAACGTTCCAGCGCGATCGATCCGCGCGGACTGGCACCCCAGCTGATCCGCCGGGCCAATTGCGGGTCGTAACGCGCCGCATCGCGCGTGGCCAGCACGATCTCCACGAGGTAGCGCTCAAGCGCCGGCGCCATGTGCAGCCCGAGCACCGCGCGTCGCGCGGCCAGCACGTCGGCCTGGGTCAGGCGTTCGCGCGGCACCGGATGCAGCCCCGCATTCGCCGCCAGCGCCTGTTCGCGCGCCAGCCGCAGGATTTCCGTCTCGCTGTCGGCATCGGGATAGCCGATCCGCACGTACATCAGGAAGCGGTCGAGCTGGGCTTCGGGCAGGGGAAACGTGCCTTCCTGCTCGATCGGGTTCTGCGTCGCCATCACCAGGAACAGCCGCGGCAACGCATAGGTCTGACGGCCGACCGTGACCTGGCGCTCGGCCATCGCTTCGAGCAGCGCGGACTGGACCTTGGCCGGCGCGCGATTGATCTCGTCGGCCAGCAGCAGTGAGTGGAAGATCGGGCCGGGCTGGAACTCGAAGCGGGATTCCTGCGCGCGCCAGACCTCCGTGCCGGTCAGGTCCGC
>DAIRVA010000046.1:4470-16899 GCA_036803045.1 Lysobacter sp.
GGAACTCGAAGCGGGATTCCTGCGCGCGCCAGACCTCCGTGCCGGTCAGGTCCGCTGGCAACAGGTCCGGGGTGAACTGCACGCGGGCGAATTCCGCCTCGATGCGCGAGGCCAGCGCGCGGATCGCCGTGGTCTTGGCCAGTCCGGGCGCGCCCTCGACCAGCAGGTGGCCATCGGCCAGCAGCGCCAGCAGCAATCGCTCCACCAGCAGCGACTGTCCAACGATTTCGGTGGACAACGCCGATTGCAGGTTGCGGAACGCATCGTGCAGGCGCGCCATGTCGGCGGTTTCTGGGATGTGGGTATCCATTCGGCTCGAACCGGGTCGGGAACCCACAGTTTGACCGCATCCGTGCGCTGAGGTTCATCCACCGCGGATCGGTTCAGCCTGCGCTGGGGCGGCCGCGTGCGCGGCGCATCAACGAGAACGGGGCCTTGCGGCCCCGTTTTTCGTATTCCGGCTCAATGCATCTTCTGCTGCACGCGCAGGATCTTGGGCGTCATGAAGATCAGCAACTCGACCTTGTCGTTGGTGCGGCTCTTGCGCCTGAACAGGTTGCCGATGATCGGCAGGTCGGCCAGGAAGGGCACCTTCGCGATCGATTCCTGGTCGCGGAATTCGTACACGCCGCCGATGACCACCGTCTGCCCGTTCTCGATCAGCGCCGCCGTGTCGATCTGCCGCTTGGCGATGATCGGCACGCGCCCGATCGAGGTGTCGAGGAAGCTGTCGAGTTCGTTCTTGCTCACCTTCATGTTGAGGAAGACGCGGTCGTCGTTGGTGATGGTCGGCGTCACCCGCAGTTCGAGCAGGATGTCCTTGAACGCGACGGTCGGCTGCAGCACGCCGCCGGTCGAAGCGGTCACGGTCACGTAGCCGACCTCGCGGCCCTGCTGGATCACCGACTCGCGCTGGTTGGTGGTCAGGATGCGAGGATTGGAGATGACTTCGCCGCGCTGCTGCTCCTGCATCGCCGACAGTTCCATGTCGAGCTGGAAGTTGGCCCCCAGCAAGGTATAGGCGAGCCCAGCCGGGGAAATGCCGGATGCCGGCGCCGCAGGCAGGTTGAAGTTCAGGCCGCCCGGGATGGTGCGCCCGGTGCCGTTGCCGATGCTGGTGGTGTCCGCCAGGTTGCCGCTGATGATGTGCCGACCATTGGTGCGGGTGGTGTTGGACATCACGCCGAAGCGCGCGCCGAGATCCCGGGCGAACGATTCGGTGGCGATCACGATCCGCGACTCGATCACGACCTGGTCCACCGGGCGGTCGATCTCGTTGATCAGCTGGCGCATCGCCTCGACTTTCTTCGGGATGTCGCTGACCATCAACGTGTTGGTGCGCTCGTCGGCGACCAGCAATCCGCGCGGCGACATGAAACCGCGATCGGTCATGCTGCCTGCGCCGCCCTGCGCGCCCGAATTGTTGTTGTTGCTGCTGCCGACACCCTTGGCTTCGGTCAGCGCCTTGTAGATCGCCGCGGCGTTGTGGTAGTTGATCCTGAAGTACTCGGTCACGATCTCCTGGCGGTTCTCCAGCGCGATGCGTGCGTCTTCCTTGTCCTGCTCGTACTTGGCGATCTCCGACTGCGGCGCGATCCAGACCACGTTGCCGCTGCGGCGCTTGTCCAGGCCCTTGGCCTGCATGATGATGTCGAGGGCCTGATCCCACGGCACCGATTGCAGGCGCAGGCTGATGTTGCCGGCCACGGTGTCCGAGGCCACGATGTTGATCCGGGCTTCTTCCGCCAGGATCTGCAGCACGGTGCGCACCGGCACGTCCTGGAAGTTGAAGCTCACCGGCACGCCGCGATACACCCGCCGTTCCGCGTTGCCGGACACGACCTGCGCCGCGCCTGCGATGGTCGAGGACAATCCGCCCTGCGCAGTGGAAGACGGCGCCCTCGCCGTCACCTCGACGACGTATTCGCGGCCGCGCTGGTAGGCCATCGATTCGAACGCGCCCTTCGCGTCCAGCACGATCAGGTTGCCGCCCGCCCCGGCCTGGGTGCGGATCGACTGCACCGGGGTGGCGAAGTCGGTGACGTTCAGCGTACGCGCCAGCGAAGCCGGGATCGGCGTGCGGCCTAGATCGACCACGACGCTCTCGCCCTGCTTCTGCAGGTCGGGCGACGCGCCTTCGCCGCTGAAGCTGATGATCAGCTTGCCGCCACCGGATTCGGAGCGCTTGAAATCGATCTGGGTGACCGCCGCCGGGACCGCGACCGCCGCACGGGCGGTTTCCGCCTGCGGCAGCGCCAGGGCCAGCGCGGGCAGCGCCATGGCCAGCGCCGCGGCCAGCGCCGCGGACGCAAGGCGATTCTTGTGAGACTGCATGCGCATCCCCTTCATCATTGGTTATCCAGCGCGATCGTCGCCGGGCGCTCCAGCCAGCCGCCGGCGCCGTCGGGCGTGAGTTCGATCAGTTCGATGCGGTCTTCGTATACCGCCACCACCCGGCCATCCGCCTGCCCCAGGTAGCTGCCCGGCCGCACCCGGTAGGTGACCTTGTCGGGCGCCATCACCAGCGCCACCATGCCGCGTCCGCCGCCGAGCGTGCCGACCATGTCGAGTGCGTCGAGCGGGAAGGATTCCAGCGGCTGCCGGCGGCGCGCGCTGTCCGGGCGCATCCCGCCGTTCGTATTGACCACCGAATTGATGTCGAAAGGATCGCGATAGCCTCGACCATCGAACACGAAGGTCTCGAACGGCTTGATCGCCGGCAACGGATCCAGCGGCGGTGCCGGGCGGGCGCGAACCTCGGCGACCCACTCGACCAGGTTGGGGGCGTCTCCGGGCGTGTCGGTCACGCCGCGGGAACAGCCTGCCGCCACGAGCATGGCGGTGGCGAGCAAAACGGGACGAAGGCGATGCGCAGTCACTTCGCTGCCTCCTTGCCGGCGGGCTGCTTGGCGGCCGCAGCAGCGCTGTCGAGCGCCTTCTTGTCCTCGGGATCGTTCTCGTCAAGGTAACGATAGGTCTTGATCGTCCCTTCCATGACCAGGTTGCCGGTCTTGTCCTTGGGCGTGAGCGAGATGTTGTGCATGGTCATGATCACCACGCGCGGCAATGAGGCAACGCCGCTCATGAAGCTGCCGAACTGGTGGTAATTGCCCACCAGGCGGATGTCTATCGGCTTTTCGGCGTAGAAGGCCTGGGCCACCTCGGACTGGGGCTTGAACAGCTCGTTGCGCAAGCCTGATGCCAGTGCCGTCTGCGAGATGTCGATGATCAGGTCGGGCATCTCGGTCTTGCTCGGCAGTTGGCGCAGCATCTGCTGCAGTTCCTGCTCCATCTGCGCCATCTGCTGCTTGAGCGGCTCCAGGTTCGCGGCCTGCCCCTGCTTCTGCTCGAAGGTGGCGCGCAATTCGGTTTCCTTGGCTTCAAGCCCGATCAGCTCCTCGCGCTTGCCCCTGAGCAGCAGCAGGTAGGCCAGCAGCAGGATGAAGACCGCCACCACCCCGGCAGCCACCATCTGCATGTTGCGGGGCCAGTTGCCGATGTTGTTGATGTTCAGATCGACTTTCTTCCGGGCGCTCATCGGTCACCCTCCTGCTTGGCGGGCGGCGTGGCCGACACGGGGGCCGGTTGCACCGGCGCCGAGGCTGGCGAGGCCACGGGCGCGGCGGGGCCGGCAGCGGGCATGGATTGAATCACCACCGGTTCCGGCATCGGCACCGCACCGGGATCGCGCGGATCCGAAGGACTGGCCATCGTCACCCGCAGGGTGAACATGTAGGGCAGGCTCGCCGCGGCGTTGTCCGTGTTCGCCGGCGACGCCGAACCCGACGGCGGCGGCGGTTGGTTGGCTGCCACCAGCGGCGTGGCTTCGATCACCGTGACATCCGGATTCTTCGTCCAGCCGGCGCTTTCCAGGTTGCGCATGTAGGTGGCGACGCGTGCGTTCGACTGCGCCCTGCCCTCAAGGGTGAGCTGGTCGCCCTCCTGCTTCAGGCCGGTCAGCACCAGGCCGTCGGGCACCGTGCGCATCAGGGCGTCGAACAGATGGACCATCCGGTAACGGTTGGCCTGCAGCTCCTCGATCACCTTCTTGCGGCTGAGCAAGGCCTCCTTCTTGGCCTTCAGCTGGTCGATGTCCTTGATCTGCGCCTCGACCTTCTTGATCTCGCCGTCGAGGAACGCATTGCGGTCCTGCTGGCCGGAGATCTGTCCGTTGAGATAGGTCCAGAACAGCAGCGACAGCAGCAGGCCCGCGACGACCGCGCCGCCCATCATCACCATGAAGGCCTTTTCGCGCTGCTTGCGCCGCGCTGCGCGCCAGGGGAGCAGGTTGATCCTGACCATCAGTCGAAACTCCGGAGGGCCAGGCCGCAGGCGATCATCAACGCAGGCGCGTCCTGCGCCAGAGCCTGGGCCTGGACGCGGGGGCCGAGCGTCATCTGCGCGAGCGGGTTGGCGATCACCGTGGGCACGCCCAGCTGCTCCTCGACCTGCGGCCCGATGCCGGCGATCGAGGCGCAACCGCCCGACAGCACGATCTGGTCGACACGGTTGTATTCGCTGCTGGCGTAATAGAACTGGAGCAGGCGGCTGACCTGCTGCGCCAACGTCTCCCGGAACGGCTCCAGCACCTCGGCCTCGTAGCTGTCGGGCAGCCCGCCCAGTCGCTTGGCGCGCCCCGCTTCTTCCCAGCTCAGGCCATAGCGCCGCATGATTTCCTCGGTCAGCAGGCGGCCGCCGAAGACCTGCTCGCGCGAATACAGGCTGCGTCCGTCGCGCAGGATGTTGAGCGTGGTCATCGACGCGCCGACATCGACCAGCGCCACCAACCCGCCGGCTGGAATGCTCAGTGACGCGCGCATCATCTCGAACGCGTTCTCGATCGCGAAGGCCTCGACATCCATCACCCTGGCTTCCAGCCCCGCGATCTCCAGGGCGGACTGGCGGGCTTCCACGTCCTCGGAGCGCGCCGCGACCAGCAGGACCTGCTGCATGTCGGGCGCGCCGGGCATCGGCCCGACGACGTCGAAGTCGATGTTCACTTCCTCGATCGGATAGGGAATGTAGTTGGCGGCCTCCAGCTCGACCTGCGCCTCCAACTCTTCCTCGGTCAGGCCGGCCGGCATCGGGATCAGCTTGGTGATGACCGAATTGCCCGCCACCGCGGCAGCGGCGGCGCGCGTCTTGGCGCCGGAGCGGTCGACCGCGCGACGGACCGCCTCGGCGACCTGCTCCATCTCGACCACGCTCTTCTCGACGACGGCATTCGGCGGCAAGGGCTCGACCGCGTAATGTTCGACGCGGTAGCGGTCGCCGGTCCGGGTGAGCTGCAGCAGCTTGATCGCGGTCGAACTGATGTCCACCCCGATCAACGCGGCCTGGCTGTTCCTGACGAATCTCACGCGGATTTCCCCCTTGGGCGGTGCCGTGGGCCCCGCTTTGCCGACTTCATAACGGCTTTTTCACTTTCGCACAATTACCTGAAAGCAAATCAACAACTTCCGTCACATTCTTAGAATGTGACAGAAAGTGTGACGCAAGCCAAGGCTGCGCGCCACTCCCTATACTGGTAGGTTCGGAAATCCCCCCATGGACATGTCTATGCCGCCCATCCGTCGCCTCGTCCGCTGGGGCCTTTCGGCGCTCGCCATCCTGGCCGTGGCGGGCGGGCTGGCCGTCGCGATCGTGTATGCCAGCGCTTCCTCCAAACTCCCGGACGTGCAGTCGCTGCGTGACATCTCCCTGCAGGAGCCGCTCTACGTCTATGCCCGGGACGGCAGGCTGATGGGGATGTTCGGCGAGGGGCGACGCTATCCGGTCGACATCGCCGATGTCCCGAAACAGGTCAAGGACGCCTTCATCGCCGCCGAGGACGCCGATTTCTACCGCCACGGCGGCGTGGACCTCAAGGGCATCGCGCGAGCCGTCTGGCTCACCCTGACCACGGACGGCCGCCGGATCCCGGGTGGCTCGACGATCAGCATGCAGGTGGCCAAGCTTTTCTACCAGGAGGGGCAGAAGCGCGACTACCACGCGAAGCTCGCGCAGATACTGCTGGCCCGCAAGATCGAGCGGGAGATGTCCAAGGACGAGATCCTCGAGCTCTACCTCAACAAGAGCTTCTTCGGCAACCGCGCCTACGGGATCGGAGCGGCCGCCGAGTTCTACTACGGCAAGACGCTGCCGCAACTGAGCCTGGGCGAGATCGCCACCCTGGTCGCCACCCCCAAGTTCCCCTCCAGCGCCAACCCGATCAGCAACCCCCAGCGCAACCTCGAACGGCGGAACGACTACATCCTGCCGCGAATGGTCTCGTTGGGCATGGTCGCGCAGGCAGAAGCGGATGCAGCCGCGAACGAGCCGATGCATGCCGCCCCGCACGAACGCCCGGTTGAGGTCTACGCGCCCTACGTGGCGGAAATGGTTCGCCAGGAAATGCTGGAGCGATATGGCCCGGACGCGCTCGAAAAAGGCTACCAGGTCACCACCACCATCGATCCGGTCCTCCAGGCCGCCGCCGATGCCGCGATCCGCACCGGCCTTCGCATCTACGACCATCGCCATGGGTGGAGCCAGGTCGAGAAGCACTTCGAGCTGCGCCCGGGCGAAAGCGACGCGGAGATATCGGCGCGGCTGGCCGGCACGCCCGCGCAGTCCGGGCTGATCCCGGCGATCGTGATCGAGACCGGTGCCGACGGCAGCGCGACGGTCATCGACGCGCAGCGCCAGCGCATCTCGCTGCCGGCTTCGGCGGGGCGGCCCTGGCCGGGCAAGAGTCCGGCGTCTTTGTACCAGCGCGGCGACGTCGCCCGCATCCGGGCTGGCGACAAGCCAGGCACGTGGGTCGTCGACCAGCTTCCCCGCGCGCAGGCCACGCTGGTGTCGCTCGAACCGGAAACCGGTGCGCTGAAGGCATTGGTCGGCGGTTTCAGCTTCGCCGGCAACAAGTTCAACCGCGCCACCCAGGCGCACCGCCAACCCGGCTCCAGCTTCAAGCCGTTCGTGTATGCCGCCTCGTTCGAGCGCGGCTTCAACCCGGCCTCGGTGGTGCTGGATGCACCGGTGGTCTTCCGCCAGGGCAACGGCAAGGTGTGGCGGCCGCAGAACGACGGCGGACGCTTCGCCGGCCCGGTCCGCCTGCGCGAAGCGCTGGTGTATTCACGCAACCTGGTCTCGGTGCGACTGCTCGATGCCATCGGCGTGGATTACGCGCGCCGCTACATCAGCCACTTCGGCTTCGACGAGAAGGAACTGCCGCCGAACCTGTCGATGTCGCTCGGAACCGCCTCGCTGACGCCGCTCTCGGTCGCGCGCGGCTACGCGGTGTTCGCCAATGGCGGCTCCCGCGTCAACGCCTGGCTGATCGACGAGGTCCGCGACCGCGACGGCAACCTCGTATTCAAGGAAAACCCGCCGACCGCCTGCCGCGGATGCACTGCCGCGGCCATGCAATCGGCCCCGGCTTCCGCGCCGGCCAAGCCTCAGATCGTGGACGGCTTCAACCTGGGCGCAGCCGACTCCCCCGCATCCGCCGGGGCGAAAGCCGCACCCCCCGTCGCTGAGGCCACGCCGAAGTCGCCGGCGGCCGGCAGCGTACTGGCGCCGCGCGCGATCGACGAACGCGTGGCCTGGCAGATCCGGTCGATGATGGCCGATGTGATCAAGCGCGGCACCGCGACCGATGCCCGCGTACTGGCCCGCGAGGACATCGGCGGCAAGACCGGCTCCACCAACGACCATCGCGACGCGTGGTTCGCCGGCTACGGCGGCGACCTCGTCACCGTGGTCTGGGTGGGGCGAGACGACTACAAATCGCTCGGCTACCGCGAATACGGCGGCAAGGCGGCGCTGCCGATCTGGATCCAGTACATGCGGGTGGCGCTCAAGGACCAGCCTGAAGTGACCATCGAACCGCCACAAGGCATGGTGAAGGTGGGCGTCAGCGCCGGCGGGCAGCTCATCCCGGGTGGTGGCGGCATCAGCGAATGGGTCAAGGCGGAGGACCTCGAGCGGATGGAGTCGTACATCGACTACGGCCCGGAGCCCGAACAGGAGGCCGTGCCGGCCGAAGAGGCCTACGACATCTTCTGACGCGGGTCGCGGATGCGCTACATTCACGATGACCGGAAGGGATGGCTGCCATGCATCGCGCCCGCCAACACGCAGAAACCCGTATCCGCGAGCGCCGCTCGCGGCTCGCCCACGAGGCCGCACGGCTGATGGCCGAAGACGGCATCCGCGACTTCCGCCAGGCCAAGCTGAAGGCCGCGGAACGGCTCGGCATCCTCGAGGACGCTTCGCTGCCTCGCAATCGCGAGATCGAGGACGCACTTCGCGAATACCACCGGCTGTTCGGCGACGAGGAGACCCAGGCGGACCGGGTCCGGCTGCAGCGCGAGGCGGCGCTGCGCGCGCTGGAATTCTTCGATGCCTTCCACCCGCGCCTGGCTGGTGCAGCGATGGAAGGCCAACCCGACGCTCATTCCCCGGTCTCGCTGCACCTGCACTGCGACGACCCGCAACAGGTGGCCGCATTCCTGCTGGAGGCGGGAGTTCCCGCGGAATCGCGAATGCGCCGGTTCCGGCTCGATCGCGAACGCGACATCGACGTCGATGTCTGGTTGTTCGCTGCCGACGACCAGAGTTTCGACATCAGCGTGTTGCCGATGCGCGCGCTGCGCCAGCCGCCGCTCTCAACGCTCACCGAAAAGCCGATGGCACGGGCTTCGGCCCCGCAGCTGCGCCTGCTGCTCGCGCAGGATGAAATCCGCGGGCACGAGGACGGGCTGCCATCGCTAGGCGATTGAAGCCCCGCCCGACACCGGGAAATCAATGCGCACCCGCAGTCCCGGCGCGTTGTCGTGCAGAGAAACCTGGCCGCCGTGCCGGAGCACGATGGCGCGCGCCAGTGGCAGACCGAGGCCGTTGCCCTCGCTGCCACGATGCGTATCCAACCGATGGAAACGATCGAACACGCGCTGCCGCTCGGCCTCCGGGATGCCATCGCCGCGATCGGCGACCTCGAGCCGCACCGCCTCCCCTTCCTGGCACAGCAGCAACCGGACAGCATCGCCGCCCTGTCCGTACTTGAGCGCGTTGTCGATCAGGTTGACCAGCATCTGGAACAGTTGGTCGGCATCGCCAGGCAGTCTCGCCGGCTCGAGGTCCACGTCGATGCGCATGCCGCGCTCGGCGGCGATGGGCGCGTAGAGATCCACCGCATCCCTTGCAAGCGCATCCAGCCTGACCGGCGGCAGGTCGCTGGCCTGCGCCTGCGCCTCGATGCGGGAGAGCCGCAGGATCGCCGAGAATATCTGCAGGAGCTGATCGGTGTCGGCGAGGGCGGCATCGAGTCCGGCCGCGGCTTCCGAGCCCTCCGGCAAGCCCGCGCGGGCGGAGGCCAGGCGATTGCGCAGGCGCGTGAGGGGCGTCCGCAGGTCGTGGGCGATGTGATCGCTGACTTGGCGCACGCTGTCCACCAACTCGCCGATCCGGTCGAGCATTTCATTGAAGCTGTGACCGATTCGGTCGAAAGCGTCACCGCTGCCGTCCACCGGCACCCGTCGATGCAGCCGCCCTGCGGATACGTCTTCGACCGCGCGGTCGAGCACCGACAGCCGGTGGCCGATCCAACCCGAAATCGCCCATCCCATCGCCAGCGCCAGCACAGGCGCGATCAGCAGCGCGAGGCCGGCCGCGCGCGCCATGGTGTCGAGAAACCATTCCCCGGCCCGCATCTCCAGCCCGACCAGCAGGTATTCCCCACCCGCAAGCCGGATCACCTGCGCCTCGATCCGCGGCCCGCCGCGGATCCTGAATCGCTGCCAGCCCGGGCCTGCCGCCGCCACGCTGGCCGGCAATACCCTGCCCGCCAGCGTCCGGCCTTGGCCGTCGAACATGCTGTAGACCATGAAGGTGCGGTCGGTATCGCGGCTGCCGTCGACCACGTATTCGAGCAGCGCCTGCCTGCCCAACGCGCGATACAGGCTATGCAATTCCTCCGCGCTGGCATCCACGAACGCGCGGGTATCGGTCCGCATCCGCGCCGACACCGTCGCATAGATGCCTGCAGCCAGCAGAAGGAAGGCCAGAAGATAGGCGCCGCAGACCAGCATCATCAACTGCCGGCTGGTGGAAGCGCGTCGCCACATGCTCAATCACCAAGCCGGTAACCGACGCCGCGCAAGGTGTGCAGCAGCGGCTTCGGCAACCCATGGTCGATCTTCTGCCGCAACCTGCTGATGTGCACCTCGATGACGTTGGTCTGCGGGTCGAAGTGGTAGTCCCACACCGCCTCCAGCAGCATGGCGCGCGTCACGGTCTGTCCGGCATGGCGCATCAGGTATTCCAGCAGGGCGTATTCGCGCGGCAGCAGGACGATGGGACGGCCGTTTCGGCTGGCCTGGTGGCGGATCAGGTCGAGCTCCAGATCCTCCACCTTGAGCCTGACCGGCGCGCCATCGCGCGGATCGCCCTGCGCGCGCCGCGCCAGTCCGTCGATGCGCGCGGAAAGTTCGGCGAAGGCGAAGGGCTTGACGAGGTAATCATCGGCACCGGCGCGCAGGCCCTCCACGCGATGATCGACATCGCCCAGGGCCGTGAGCATCAGCACCGGCGTGCGGTCGCCGGCCTCGCGCAGGGCGCAGACGATGGCAAGGCCGTCGGGATCGGGCAGCATGCGATCCAGCACGATGACGTCATAGGACCCGCGCATCGCCATGGACAGGCCATCGCGGCCCGTGGCGCATGATCGACGGCGTGCGATGCCTCCTCCAGCCCGTTGCGCACGAATGCCGCGGTCTGTGCGTCGTCCTCGATCAGCAAAATGCGCATGCGCCCTCCTGCCCCAAGGATAAACCGGCGACGGGCGGGCTGGCCGACGTTGCAGGGGTTTTCCAAGGATGCCGGCAACGACGGTGGCGGACGGGTTACGGCAGGAACGGCATGGATTCCGCGGAGCCGACGCACACGCACGGGAAAGGCAGGCGGCGCCGGGCACCGGAAATCGCGGCTGCCCGGATGTCGGGCCGTTGGTCGCTTCGCATGCGTCCCGCGCCCCGAACGCCCTGTGGCGGACGGGGTTCGGAGCCGGTCAGCGCTCGTCGATCGGCGCGTAGTCGCGGCTCGTGTAGCCGGTGTAGACCTGACGCGGACGGCCGATCTTGTTCTCCGGGTCGTTCTGCTGCTCCAGCCAGTGGCTGATCCAGCCGGCGGTGCGCGCGATGGCGAACATCACCGTGAACATCTCGGTCGGGATCTTCAGCGCCTTGTAGATGATGCCGCTGTAGAAATCGACGTTGGGGTAAAGCTTGCGCTGCACGAAATACTCGTCCTTCAGCGCCGCCTCCTCCAGCTTCATCGCCACATCCAGCAGCGGATCGTTGATGCCGAGGTCGTTCAGCACCTTGTAGGTCATCTCGCGGATGATCTTCGCGCGCGGATCGAAGTTCTTGTAGACCCGGTGGCCGAAGCCCATCAGGCGGAAGCCCGATTCCTTGTCCTTGGCCTTGTCGATCGCGGACTGCACGTTGGATGCGGTGCCGATCTCGTTCAGCATCTTCAGCACCGCCTCGTTGGCGCCGCCGTGCGCCGGCCCCCACAGCGCGGCCACGCCGGCGGAGACGCAGGCATATGGATTGGCCCCGGTGGAACCGACCAGGCGCACCGTGGAGGTGGACGCGTTCTGCTCGTGGTCCGCATGCAGGATGAACAGCAGATCCAGCGCCTTGGCGGCGACCGGCGAAATTTCCAGCGGCTCGCTCGGCACCTCGAACATGTTGTGCAGCAGTCGGGTCACGTATTCCAGATTGTTGCGCGGATAGGCCGCGGGCCAACCGATGCGGTGGCGGTAGCACAGCGCGGCGATCGTCGGCACCTTGGCGATCAGGCGGATCGCGGCCAGGCGGCGCTGCTCCGGGTCTTCGTAGTCGTGATCGTTATGGTAGAAACTGGCCATAGAGCCCAGCATCCCCATCAGCATCGCCATCGGGTGCGCGTCGTAACGGAAGCCCTCGACAAATTGCTTGAACTTCTCGTTGAGCATGGAATGGTGGGTGACCTCGCCCTCGAAGGCCGAGAAGGCCGCGCTCGACGGCAGCTCGCCGTTCATCAACAGGTAGGCGACCTCGAGGAAGCTGGATTTTTCGGCCAGCTGGTCGATCGGATAGCCGCGATACAGCAGGACCCCCGCATCGCCGTCGATATAGGTAATGGCGGACTTACAGGCAGCAGTCGCGGTAAAGCCGTTGTCGTAGGTGAAGCAGCCGGTTTCCTTCGGCAGCCTGGCGATGTCGATGCACGGTTGGCCGAGGGTCGGCTGCAGCACGGGCATTTCCACGGTCTTGTCGCCGGCGCTCAGGCTGACTTCGTTGAGTTCGGGCATCGGGGTCTCCTCTTGGGGGTGGCCACTCACGCGGCGTGCGCGGATCGCCGGTTGACGCAACGCAGCATTATCGCATACCCATCCGTCCG
>DAIRVA010000047.1:0-16578 GCA_036803045.1 Lysobacter sp.
GCGTGCAGGTCGAACAGCCGGGTCAGGCCGAAGTAGAGCGCGATGCCGCACAGCATCCCGCCCAGGCTCATCAGCAGCGGCTGGTTGATGCCGTGCCAGATCGCCAGGCTGTACTCGGGCATGTCCGGTCCCAGCACGCTTCGCGCCGAGGCCGCGAGCATCGGTGCGACGGTGGAAGCCGGCACGATGCCCACCATCACGCACAGCACCACCAGGATCGCCACGGGCAGCTTCATGAAGTTCGGTGGCTCGTGGATCTCGCGCTTGACGTCGCGTGGGCCTTCGCCGAAGAAGGTGTCGTGCACGAAGCGCAGGCTGTAGGCGACGGCGAAGGCGCCGGCCAGGAACGCGGCCACCACGGTGAACAGGCGCGGCAGGTCGTCGGTGATCTCCAGCGCCTCGGCGTAGAACATTTCCTTCGACAGGAAGCCGTTGAGCAGCGGCACGCCGGCCATCGCCAGGCTCGCGGTGATCGCCAACGCGCTGGTCCACGGCAGGTAGCGGCGCAGGTTGCCCAGCCGGCGCATGTCGCGGGTGCCGGTTTCGTGGTCGATGATGCCGGCCGCCATGAACAGGCTGGCCTTGAAGGTGGCATGGTTGAGGATGTGGAACAGCGCCGCCACCACCGCCAGTGGCGTGGACAGGCCCAGCAGCAGGGTGATCAGGCCCAGGTGCGAGATGGTCGAATAGGCCAGCAGGCCCTTGAGGTCATGCTGGAAGATCGCGATCCACGCGCCGACCAGCAGCGTTGTCGCGCCGACCGTGCTCACCGTGTAGGTGTACATGTCGGTACCCGAGAGCACCGGATACAGCCGCACCAGCAGGAACACGCCGGCCTTCACCATCGTCGCCGAATGCAGGTAGGCCGAGACCGGCGTCGGTGCGGCCATCGCCTGCGGCAGCCAGAAGTGGAACGGGAACTGCGCGCTCTTGGTGAAGGCGCCCAGCAGCACCAGCACCAGGATCATCGGGTACCAGGGACTGGCCTGCACCAGCTCGCGCGCCGCCAGCACGTCGGCCAGGCGATAGCTGCCGACCACCTCGCCCAGCAGGATCGCACCGCCCAGCAGCGCGATGCCGCCCAGCCCGGTCACCGTCAACGCCATGCGCGCGCCCTGGCGGGCATCGCGGCGCTGGGTCCAGTAGCCGATCAGCAGGAACGAGCTGATCGAGGTCAGCTCCCAGAACACCACCATCAGCAGGATGTCCCCGGCCAGCACCAGCCCGAGCATCGAGCCCATGAACAGCATCAGGTAGGCGAAGAACCGCGACACGCTGTCGCGCTCGCTCATGTAATACGCCGCGTAGAGCACCACCAGCGCGCCGATCGCCAGCACCATCAGGGCGAACATCCACGCCAGCCCGTCCAGCCGCAGCACGAAGCCGATCCCGACCTGCGGCAGCCATGGGTAGTCCAGCATGGGCACCTGGCCCGCCAGCACCGCCGGGGTCAGCGAGCCCAGCAGGATGACGCCCGCCAGCGGTGCCAGCCCAGCGATCCACGCGCTCTGCCGCCGCGAGCCGTCGAGCAAGGCGATCGCGAGTGCGGCGGCAAACGGCAGGAGCAGGATCAGGCCCAGCATGGGGTCGGATAGGGTTCCAGAAGTGATTGATTCGGCAAAGAAAAACCGGCCGGTGGCGGCCACCGCATTCTAGCCGAAGGTGAATGCCCCGCGGCCCTTGCATGCGCGGTTCAACTCGATGCGGCGCCTTTACGGTTGCGCATCAACATCTTGAAACGCTGTCGCAGCGCGATCAGCAGCACGCCGCCCAGCACCATCGCGCCCCCGATCCACAATCGGGGCCCCGGCCGGTCGCCCCAGAACACGATGCCGAGCCCGACCGCCAGCACCGGCACCAGCAGGAGCCACGGCATCATCAGCGCGACCGGGTGGCGCTGCACCAGCCCGTAGTACAGGCCGTGGCCCAGCAGCGAGGACGCCAGCGCCGCGTACACCACGCCGGCCCATGCGGTCGCGCTCGCCTGCGGCAGGCTGGCCAGCGAGCCCGGCTCCAGCCACAGGCTGATCGCCAGCAGCGGCAACAGGCTTGCGGCGGCCATCCAGCCCTGCTGGTTGGGCATGTCGATGCCGCGCAGGCCCTTCATCAGGATGGTGCCGGTGGCGAGCGCCAGCGCCGACAGCAGCATCGTCACCAGGGCGGTCGGGCGCGCGAGCACGTGCGGATCAAAGCCGATGACCAGCACGCCCAGGAAGCTGATCGCGATGGCGAGGCCGGTCCACCACTTGAAGCGCTCGCCAAGCCACCACCACGCCAGCAGCGTCGTCATCGGGATGTAGCTCTGCATGACGATGGCCGGCGATGACAGGTCGCCCGACAGGCGCAGCGCGAGGAAGCTGAGGCCGAAGTGCAGCACGCCGACCAGCAGCGAGACCGCGGCCAGGCGTCGCCACTGGTCGCGCGGCGGCACCCGCATGAAGGCTGCCAGCGCCACCAGCAGCACCACGAAGCGCAGCAGGGTGAAGGTGAAGGGCGGGATCTCGCGCAGGCCCAGCGCCGACATCAGGAAGTTCAGCGCCCACACCACGCAGACGAACAGCAGCAGCGCGAAGTCGCGCCGGCCGAGGGTGGCTTCGGCGGTCACTCAGTATTTCCAGCCCAGTTTGCGGTAGAGCTTGTTCAGCACCCAGATCGGGCCGATCAGCAGATACGTGAGATCGGTGAGGAAGCTCGGGCGGCGGCCCTCGATGTGGTGGCCCACGAACTGCCCGATCCACGCCGCCACGAACACGCCGATGGCGAGCTTGAGCAGCCCCGTCGTGCCCAGCTCCATGTGCAGCCAGCGCGTGCCCCAGGAGAAGACCACGAACACCAGCAGCATCCCCATGCCCAACGCGCGCGAGTGGCGGTAATAGAACGACCAGGTCATGAACATCGCCAGCGCGGCCCACGCGCCGGGGCCGAACAGCGTGCCCGGCACCGGGATGCACCACAGCAGCGCGATCACCGACCAGAGGATCAGCGGCACGCAGACCACGTGCAGCCACTGGTTGGTGGCGTTGCGGTGGTCGGACGAATAGCTGGTGAACCAGCGGTCGATCGGGCGTTCGGGCGCGTTGGCGGACATGCGGAATCCCGAGGAGCGGCGGGATGCCCAGCCTACCGGAGTCGTGGCCCGGGCGGCAGCCTCAGCGGAAGGAGAACGCGGCGACCAGGTAGAACAGGAACATCGCCTGCGGCCCGTCGAGGCCATCAGGGACTTCCACCCGGAATTTGCGCCGCCACAGCGAGAAGCCGGTGGTCTCGGCGATGCTGCCCAGCGCGCGCCCGTTGCCGTCTTCCACCGCGTAGCGGATCGACAGCCAGCGGTTGCGGCGGACCAGGTGGCAAGTGGCATCGCCGATCGCCACGTCCGTCGTGCGCTCGGCGGGCCTGGCGATGCAGGAAGCGAGTGTCGCCTCGCCGTCCATCAGCGCGTAACGGTGGTCATTCAGCAGGAAGTTGTTGCTGGCCGCTTCGTGGACGATGCGGTATTGCCGCCCTTCCATGTCCAGCAGCGACGGCTGTTTCGGCCAGGTGGGGCGGTGCAAGGTGGCGATCACCCGGCCCGACTCGGTCGTCGCGACGTAAGGCGACATGCCGGACTTCATCAGGACCTCGAATCGCAGCTTGCCCATCGCAGTGCCCTCCGGGGCGCTTGAGTGCAGCAGTCAGTCGACCGCGATGCTGGCGAGGCGCTGCAGGGCCTCGGCATAGCGCGCGCGGGTGCGCTCGATCACTTCCGCCGGCAGGTGCGGTCCGGGTGGGGTCTTGTCCCAGTCGAGCGACTCCAGGTAGTCGCGCACGATCTGCTTGTCGTAGCTGGGCGGGCTGCTGCCGACGGCATAGTCCTCGGCCGGCCACCAGCGGCTGGAGTCGGGCGTCAGCATCTCGTCCATCACGTACAGCTTGCCGTCCTCGTCGGTGCCGAACTCGAACTTGGTGTCGGCCAGGATGATGCCGCGCTCGGCGGCGTAGTCGCGGGCGAAGGCGTACAGGGCGAGGGTGGCATCGCGCACCGCTTCGGCCATCTCGCGGCCCACCTTGTCGATGGCGGTGGCGAAATCGATGTTCTCGTCGTGGTCGCCGACCGCGGCCTTGGTGGAAGGCGTGAAGATCGGCACATCGAGTTGCTGCGCCTGTTGGAGACCGGCGGGCAGGGCGATGCCGCTGACCGCGCCGGTCTTCGAATAATCCTTCCAGCCGCTGCCGATGATGTAGCCGCGCGCGATGCATTCCACCGGCACGGGCTTCAATTTCTTCGTCACCACCGCGCGCCTGGCGTACAGCGCCGGGTCCACGCCCGTCGGCAGCACCGAGGCGACATCGTCATGGGTCAGGTGGTTGGCGATGATCTGACCGGTCTTGTCGAACCAGAAGTTGCTGATCTGGCAGAGCATCTCGCCCTTGCCGGGGATCGGGTCGGGCAACACCACGTCGAAGGCGGACAGGCGGTCGGTCGCGACCATCAGCAGGCGCCCGTCGCCGAGATCGAACACGTCGCGCACCTTGCCGCGATGGATCAGGTCGAGGCCGGGTAAATCGGACTGGATCAGGAGGGTCGGCACGCGTGCTCCACGTTGACAGAAATGACAAGCGCCTTCGCTAGTGTAGGCGATGCCGATCCCGGCATAGGCCTGACCAGACCGATCATGAAGACGATTCTGCCGATCCTCCTGCTGGCCTTTTTGTGGGGGTTGCCGCAACCGGAATCCCACGCGCAATCCAAGGCCCCGTCCAAGGCCAAGGCGTCCAGGCCGGCCAAGCCGGTCGTGCCGGCAAAACCTTCGCCGGCCGACGATGCGCTGTTCGAGCAGGCGAATGCCGCCTTCGAGCGCGCCGATTACACCACTGCCCGCGTCGGCTGGGAAACCCTGGCGGAAAAGGGGCAGGCCAGGGCCATGCTGAAATTGGGCTGGGCCTATATCAGCGCCCCCGTCGCTTGGGGGCTGGACGATGCCAAGGGCGTGCAGTGGTACCAGCGCTGCATCAAGGCAGGCGAACCGCAGTGCATGCACAACCTTGGACTTGAGTTAACCAGCGGCAGGCGGCTCAAGCAGGATCTCCCCCGTGGGCTGGATTACTACCGCATGGCGGTGAAGCACGGCCATGCGGCCGCCATGGGCAGCCTGGGTTGGCACTACGAACACGGCGATGGGGTGCCCAAAGACTTGGCCATGGCGATGCAGTGGTATCGCAAGGGTGCCGAAGCGGGGGACGCGCTGGCGATGGCCAATCTGGGGAATATGTACCGATTGGGGATCGGGGTCGCCGTGGATCTCGTGCAGGCGCGGAATTGGCTGGAAAAAGGTGCAGTGCACGGAAATGCGTATGCCAAGGAAAATCTGGCGCGGCTGCCTGCGCCATCAGCAACGCAAGCGCCCTTGTCTGCGGCTACGCAGTCGCAGGCGGCACGATTGTCGCCAGGGGCGTCGATCGCAATGGACAGCAAAATTGTTGAAGGGTTGAAGTGGCGTGCGGTACTTCCGCTGCGCGTTACCCCATCGGGTCCGGGTGCGGAGGAATTTGCACAAGCGGTGAAATTGCTTCAGCGAGCAACAGTGGAAGCAGAACGTCTTGGACATGTTTCTGGCGATTCGCTCGCTGACGATTTCCGTCGCAAGCAGGAGCGCTATCGCAGCATCTCCGCTGATGCGCTGCCCTTGCTCGACAAGGCGGTGGCATTGGGCAGCCGTCAAGCCATGGATGTATATCGAATCGCTTATTGTGGGTGGGGAGTGAGCGGAGGCTCTAAGCCTGTCGATTTTGATCTGGGACGCTGCCGTGAAATGAGCGAAACAATGGCGGCGGAAGGTCATTCCGGTGCGATGACAGATTTGGGGATCCTTCTGTTCAAATCCGAGAACCCGAAAGACTGGGTGCAGGCGGAATCATTGCTAGATGCCGCTGCGAGAATGGGTAGTCTTGAAGCGCAGATGCGGCTGGGCGAGCTTTACAACCCGCGGTGGAAGCGGTTGCCCAATCCGGAGTTGTCCAGGTACTGGTATACCGTCGCCGCGCAGGGTGGTCATGAACAGGCTCTTCAAAAGCTGAACTACTACTTCCCCGCGCCTGTGCAACTCTCGCCTGCGCAGCAGGCATTCGTCGACCGCGTCGAGCGCGAGGGCCCGAATCGCAGCGACCCAGCCTCATTCGCATACGATGTTGGCGTGTATTGCCAATATGGCGGCAAGCGATGTCAGGACTTGCGCGGTCAGTCCAATCAATTCGAGAGATCCTGGAACGCGCAGGCGCAAAGCGCCAACACGCAGCGGATCTGGAACGTCTACCGCCGCGAAGCGGAAGACCCGGACAAGCGCAGCAAATGCCTGCAGGAGTATTCGGAGGCCCTCCGTCGCCAGAATGCGGGCCAGCAGCAACGGGTGGACGTTCCGAAGTGCTGAGTCTGCCGCGACTGTCGCCCTGTAAACTCGGCGCATGACGCGACGCTGGTACGGCAAATTCTTCGGATTCATCGCGGGCTGGCTGCTGCTGCGGCATCCGGCCGGCGCGGTGCTTGGCCTGCTGATCGGGCATGCCTTCGATGCCGACTGGTTCAAGTCGCCGCGCGACAACCCGTATCGGGTGTTCGGACTGACCAGCGATGCCAGCGATGCCGAGATCGACCAGGCCTACCGCCGGCTGATCAGCCAATACCACCCCGACAAGCTGGCCGGCACCGCGCCGGAACTGCAGAAACAGGCGCAGGACAAGGCCAGCCAGATCAACGCCGCCTACGACCGCATCCAGCAACTGAGGAAAGGACGCCGATGAGCCGTCAAGCCACCGTCATCGCCCCGTCGATCCTGTCCGCCGACTTCGCGCGGCTGGGCGAGGAAGTCGACAACGTGCTTGCCGCCGGCGCCGACTGGGTGCATTTCGACGTGATGGACAACCATTACGTGCCCAACCTGACCATCGGCCCGCTGGTCTGCGAGGCGCTGCGCAAGCACGGTGTCACCGCGCCCATCGACGTGCACCTGATGGTCGAGCCGGTCGACGCGATCATCCCGATGTTCGCCGATGCCGGCGCCAGCCACATCAGCTTCCATCCCGAGGCGAGCCGCCACGTGCACCGCAGCGTGCAGCTGATCAAGTCGCGCGGTTGCCAGGCCGGCGTGGTGTTGAACCCGGCCACGTCCATCGACGTGCTGGATTGGGTGATGGGCGACATCGACTACGTGCTGCTGATGTCGGTGAACCCCGGTTTCGGCGGGCAGGCGTTCATCCCGTCCACGCTCGACAAGCTGTGCCGCGTGCGCGAGCGCATCGACGCCTCCGGCCGCCCGATCCGGCTGGAGATCGACGGCGGCGTGAAGCCCGACAACATCGGCGAGATCGCGGCGGCAGGCGCGGATACCTTCGTCTCCGGCTCGGCGATCTTCGGCCAATCCGACTATCGCGACGTGGTGTCGCGGATGAAGGCCGCGGTCGATGCGGCTGTCGGCTGAGCGCGCAAAAAAGCCGACGCCTCTCGGCGCCGGCCCGGGGATGTTGGAGGCTCCGTCCCCCGCGTTTCGTCCTTGTCCACGGACTCCCATGCTGCACACCGGAAATGACGGCGTGATGACAGGCCGGGGCCCGGTTGTCGTCACGGTGCCTGACCGCGCATCCGGTTAGATTCCGCCGATGACCGAGTCCGCATCGAGCCCCCCGAATCCACACTGGCTGCTGATCCTCAACGGCAAGTCCGCCGGCGATGCCGAGTTGCGCAAGGCCGTGCACGCCCTGCGCGACGGGGGCATCCGCATCGATGTGCGAGTCACCTGGGAGGGCGGCGATGCGGCGCGCCTGGCCCGCAAGGCGGCGGAGCGTGGCCTCGATACCGTGGTGGCCGCCGGTGGCGACGGCACGCTGAACGAAGTCGCCGGCGCCTTGGCCGCGCTCGATGCCGAAGCGGATGCCCTGCCGGCGCTGGGGTTGGTGCCGAAGGGCACCGCCAATGATTTCGCCAATGGTGCCGGCATCCCCTTGGGCAGCAGCGAGGCATTGCGGTTGGTGCGCGCGCAGCCGCCGGTGGCGATGGACATGCTCAAGATCAGCGACGGCGAGGACACCCGCTGGTGCGCCAACCTCGCCACCGGCGGCTTCGGCACCCAGGTCACGGTGGAAACCGATCCGGAACTCAAGAAGTCGCTGGGTGGCCTCGCCTACGTGCTGACCGGGCTGGGCAAGCTGGGGCAGGCGCAGCCGCTCAGCGCCCGCGTGCGTGGCGAGGATTTCGCGTGGGAAGGCGACTTCGTGGCGCTGGGCATCGGCAACGGGCGGCAGGCCGGCGGCGGGCAGATCCTGTGCCCGAAGGCGCTGGTGGACGATGGCCGGATCGACCTGACCATCGTGCCGGAGGCCTCCGAAACCGGCGATTTCTGGAGCGTGCTGGGCACCGCCCTGTCCTCGGGGCGTGCCGCCGCGCTGGAGCAGGTCGGCATCTGCACGCGCCAGTCGTGGCTGGAACTGGAGGCCGACGCGCCGTTCACCCTCAATCTGGACGGCGAGCCGATGCAGGCCCGCCGCTTCCGCATCGACGCGATCCCGGGCCGGCTGCGGATGCATCTGCCGGCGTCCAGCCCGTTCCTCGGCGGTGCGGCAGGTTGACGCGGTGCAGCACGTTTCGGCTACAGTAGGCGCATGACCTCCGCATCCGCGCGAATCGTTGGCAATGGCAACTGGCGATGGTGGCCCGCAGCCTCCGTCCTTTCTGCCTGTCCGTTGCCCATCGAGAATTCGCGTGATGACCGAAGAGAGATTCCAGCGCCTCGTCGCTGAAGGCCATACCCTGATCCCCGTCGTGCGCGAGGTCCTGTCCGACCTCGACACGCCGCTCTCCGTCTATTTGAAGCTGGCCGATGGCCCGCATACCTATCTGTTCGAATCCGTCGAGGGTGGCGAGCGCTCGGGCCGCTGGTCGATCATCGGCCTGCCGGCGCGGCGCGTGTACGCCTTCCGTGGCCATGAACTGTCGGTCTGCGAAGACGGCATCGAGATCGAGCATCGCCATGTCGGTGACCCGATAGCCGAGGTCGAGCGCATCCGCACTGCCCAGCGCGTACCCGAGGTGCCCGGCCTGCCCGGTTTCGCCGGTGGGTTGGTCGGCTGGTTCGGCTTCGAGTCGATCGGCTACATCGAGCCGCGCTTCATCGCACAAGACAAGCCCGACGAACTCGGCACGCCCGACATCCTGCTGATGCAGAGCGATGAGCTGGCCGTTTTCGACAACCTCAAAGGGCGTTTGTATCTCGTCGTCCATGCCGATGTGGGCGCCCCGCATGCGTATGCGCGCGCCCAGCGCCGGCTGGATGCGCTGGTGCATCGCCTGCGCCAGGCCGGCAGCGGTTATCCGGAAACGCTGCAGGGCCAGGTGCTGGACGAGGCCGACTTCAACAGCGGTTTCAGCCGCGAGGGCTACATCCACGCGGTCGAGCAAGTAAAGGACTACATCCGTTCCGGCGATGTGTTCCAGGTGGTGTTGTCGCAACGCCTGTCGGTGCCGTTCCACGCGCGTCCGGTCGATGTCTATCGCGCACTGCGGGCGATGAATCCGTCGCCTTACATGTACTTCCTGGATACCGGCCGCACGCAGGTCGTGGGCTCCTCGCCGGAGATCCTCGTGCGCCTGCAGGACGGCATCGTCACCGTGCGGCCAATCGCCGGCACCCGCCCGCGCGGCGAGACGTTCGATGCCGATGTCGCGCTGGAAGCGGAACTGCTTGCCGACCCGAAGGAGCGCGCCGAGCACCTGATGCTGATCGATCTCGGCCGCAACGATGTCGGCCGCGTCAGCGAGGCCGGCACGGTCAAGCTGGGCGAGAGCTTTGCCATCGAGCGCTACAGCCACGTCATGCACATCGTCAGCGAGGTCACCGGCCGCTTGCGCGGAGGCCTGGGCTACATGGACGCGTTGCGCGCCGCATTCCCCGCCGGCACGGTGTCGGGCGCGCCCAAGATCCGTGCGCTGGAAGTCATTCGCGAGCTGGAGCCGGTCAAGCGCAACGTGTATTCCGGCGCGGTCGGATACCTCGGCTGGAACGGCGATGCAGATACCGCCATCGCCATCCGCACGGCCGTCATCCAGGACGGTCGGCTGCACGTGCAGGCCGGTGCCGGCATCGTTTACGACTCCGATCCGGGCAAAGAGTGGGACGAGACGATGAACAAGGGGCGCGCGCTGTTCCGCGCGGTGGCGCAGGCGGCGAAGGGACTGTGAGGGCGGTGCTATGATCCTGATGATCGACAACTACGACAGCTTCACCTTCAACCTCGTGCAGTACCTGCAGGAGTTGGGTGCCGACGTGCGCGTCGAGCGCAACGACGCGTTGACGGTGGACGAGATCGAGCGCCTGGCGCCGGACCGGATCGTGATCTCGCCGGGTCCTTGCACGCCGAACGAAGCGGGCGTGTCGATGGCGCTGATCGAGCGGCTGGGGCCGCGCATTCCCATCCTCGGCGTGTGCCTGGGCCATCAGTCCATCGGCCAGGTGTACGGCGGCAGGGTGGTGCGCGCGGGCCGGATCATGCATGGCAAGACCTCGCACATCCGCCACGAGGGCAAGGGCGTCTTCGATGGCTTGCCGGATGGTTACGAGGCGACGCGCTACCACTCGCTGGTGGTCGAGCGCGACAGCCTGCCCGATGCGCTCGAGATCACCGCGTGGACCGAGCACGAGGACGGCAGCTTCGAGGAAATCATGGGCCTGCGCCATCGCGAGCATCCAGTCGAGGGCGTGCAGTTCCATCCCGAATCCATCCTGACCCAGCATGGCCATGCGCTGCTGAAGAACTTCCTGGAGCCTTGAAGGTGCCGATCACGCCGCAGCAAGCCCTGCAACGCACCATCGAGCATCGCGAGATCTTCTTCGACGAGATGGTCGACCTGATGCGCCAGATCATGCGCGGCGAAGTCTCGCCGACCATGACTGCCGCCATCCTCACCGGCCTGCGTGTGAAGAAGGAAACGGTGGAC
Organism: Lysobacter sp.; assembly: GCA_036803045.1. Classification (GTDB taxonomy): domain Bacteria; phylum Pseudomonadota; class Gammaproteobacteria; order Xanthomonadales; family Xanthomonadaceae; genus Solilutibacter. Next base: position 10,961 of record DAIRVA010000047.1, read on the forward strand.
GAGATCGCCGGGGCGGCCACGGTGATGCGCGAGTTCTCGCGCAAGGTCGATGTCGCCGACCGCACGCACCTGGTCGACATCGTCGGCACCGGCGGCGATGGCGCGCACACCTTCAACATCTCCACCGCCTCGATGTTCGTCGCGGCGGCGGCGGGTGCGCGGGTCGCCAAGCATGGCGGGCGCAGCGTGTCGTCGAGTTCGGGCAGTGCGGACGCGCTCGAAGCGCTGGGTGCCCACATCGAACTGTCGCCCGGGCAGGTGGCCGAATGCATCGCGCAAACCGGCATCGGCTTCATGTACGCGCCCCTGCACCACCCGGCGATGAAGGTCGTTGCGCCGGTGCGTCGCGAGATGGGCGTGCGCACGTTGTTCAACATCCTCGGCCCGCTGACCAACCCGGCCGGCGCCGAAAACATCCTGCTCGGCGTATTCCATCCGGACCTCGTCGGCATCCAGGTGCGCGTCCTGCAGGCGCTGGGCGCGAAGCGTGCGTTGGTGGTGTGGGGCCGCGATGGCATGGACGAGCTGTCGCTCGGCGCATCGACGCTGGTCGGCGAGCTCCGTGAAGGCGAGGTGCGCGAGTACGAAGTGCATCCGGAGGATTTCGGCATCGCCATGGCGCACACGCGCAACCTGCAGGTGAAGGATGCGGCGGAATCGAAGGCGATGCTGCTGGAGGCGATTTCGGGCGCGGCGGGCCTGCCGCGCGATATCGTGGCGATGAACGCCGGCGCGGCGCTGTATGCCAGCGGTGTGGCGGATTCGATCGCCGACGGCATCGCGCGCGCAATGGCGGCGGTCGATTCGGGCGCTGCGCGCGCCAGACTGGACGATTACGTGGAAGCCACCTGGCGGTTGGCGAAGGCATGAACGATGAGTGACGTGTTGGAAAGGATCCTGGTCCGCAAGCGCGGCGAAATCGCCGAGCGCAATGCGCGCTTGCCGCTCTCCGCGCTGGAGGAGCGCCTGGCCGATGCGCCGCCGACGCGCGATTTTTCCGCTGCGATGCGCGCAAAGATCGAAGCCGGGGCGCCCGCGGTGATCGCCGAGGTGAAGAAGGCCAGCCCGTCGAAGGGCGTGATCCGCGAGGATTTCGATCCAGCCGCGATTGCCGCCGGCTATGAGGCCGGTGGCGCGGCCTGCCTGTCGGTCCTGACAGATGCCGATTTCTTCCAGGGCGCGGATGCCCACCTGCGGCAAGCGCGCGCCGCGTGCGGGCTGCCGGTGTTGCGCAAGGATTTTGTCGTCGATCCCTACCAGCTGGTGGAGGCGCGCGCGTTGGGCGCCGATTGCATCCTGCTGATCGTCGCCGCCATGGACGACGTGGCGATGCACCATCTGGCCGGCCGCGCGATGGCGCTGGGCATGGACGTGCTGATCGAATCGCACGACGGCGAGGAGCTGGCCCGCGCGCTGCAGGTGCCGGGGCAGGCGGGGCGCCTGCCGCTGATCGGCATCAACAACCGCAACCTGCGCGACTTCTCCGTATCGCTCGACGTCACGCTGGACCTGCTCGCGCGCGTTCCGGAAGGCCGCATGCTGGTGACCGAAAGCGGCATCCACACCCGCGACGACGTGGCGAAGATGCGCGATGCCGGGGTCGATGCCTTCCTGGTCGGCGAGGCGCTCATGCGCGCCGACGACCCGGGCGCCGCATTGTCCGCGCTATTCTCCGGCGCATGAATTCCGTATCTTCCGTTCTTCGGGCAAACGGCCCGCTGGTGGTCTTCGATTTCGACCACACGCTCTACGATGGCGATTCCGGGACCGACCTGTTCCGCTGGCTGATCGGGCGGGATTGGTGGCGCATCCTGCTGGCCTTGCTGATCGCGCCGATATTCGCGCCGATGATCGCGTTCCTGCCGACGCGCAGGCGCGGCATCTCCGCCTTCGTCTGGGTCGGAACCATCGGGTTGCACCGCCGCCGCGACCTCGACGAGCTGATCGACCGCTACGTGCTGGCGAACGAAGCCGCGCTCAGGGCGCGCCTGCTGCCGATCGCCCTGGAGGTGCTGCGTCGCCATCGCCAGGCCGGTGACCTGGCGATCGTGGCGACCGGTGCGCCGCCGGAGCTGGCGCGCGCCATCCTGGCCTTCGTCGCCCACGAGGACGTGCCGGTGATCGGTACGCTGGTCGGCCCGAAACTCGGGGCGGTCGGCGCCATCCGCCACTGCCACCACGAGATGAAGGTGAAGATGATCCGTGACGCCGGCTACACGGCGCCGATCTGGCGCGCCTATTCCGACAGCAGCGCCGACTTGCCATTGCTATTGGCCGCGCGCGAACCGGTGGTGGTGAATCCCAAGCCCAGGCGCATCGAACTGTTCCGCGACCGGCTGCCGCCCGGCACGCCGATGCTCAACTGGGGTTGCGAAGACCGGGCGGGCGCGCCGGCCGAAGGCGGAGCGGGCTGATCAGCAACCCAGGTGCTTGACGAAGCGCAGCGTGCCGTCGCTGTAGCCGCAGGCGCGATAGAACGCATGGGCATCGGTGCGTTGCGAGCCGCTGGTGATCTCCAGCCGTGCGGCACCGCCGATCCGGGCGCGGCGCTCGGCCTCGCGCAGCAGTTGGCGGCCCAATCCGCGTCCCTGCGCCTCGGGTGTCACCACCATTGCGGTGATGCGGCAGGTGGTCGTGCCCAGCGGCAGGTAGTACATGAAATCGAGGGCGATCAGGCCGCAGACGGCGCCGCGATCGCGTGCCAGCACAAGCGCCTGGCGGTCGTTGGCGATGATGGCGTGGATGCGATCGCTGGCGTCCTCGCGGTCGCAAGGGTAGCCAAGCGCGGCAAGCAGCGCGGCGACATCGTCCGCGTCCATCAGGGTCGCGCTGCGCAGGTCGATGGCGGGTTCGTGCACGGTTTCAGTCCTGCGAGTACAACACCAGCGTCTTGCCGCGCGCGTGCAGCTTGCCGTCGACCTGCAGCTTCTTCAGCACCCGGCCCGCCATCTCGCGCGAGCACCCCACCAGCCGCGCCAGCTCCTGCCGCGAAACGCGCAGTTGGGTGCCCTGCGGATGGCTCATCGCTTCCGGTTCCTGGGCGAGGTCGTGCAGGGTGCGGGTGATGCGGTCGGTCACGTCCAGGAACGCCAGCCGACTGGCCTTGCGGCTGGTGTCGCGCAGGCGGCGCGTCAGCTGCCCGCCGATGCCGTAAAGCAGACGCGGCGAGTCCGACGCGAGAGGCCCCATCAGCAATTGCAGGAACTGCTGGCAACCGATCTCCGCCATCTCGCAGGGCGCGCGGGTGCGCAACACCACTTCGCGGTGGTGGGCTTCGGTGAACAGGCCCATCTCGCCCACGAACTCGCCGGGACCGAAATAGCCGAGGATCAGTTCGCGGTTGTCGTCTTCCTCGGCCAGGATCGAAACCGAGCCGTCGATGATGTAGTAGAGCGTGCCACCCGGGTCGCCCGGCCGGAAGACATCGGTGCGCGAGGGATAACGGCGGCGGAGGGTGTGTTGCAGGAATCGTTCGATGGTGGCGCCGTCGGGCGACAGCGGCGAGTTTTGCTTGCGCAGCACCTGTTGCAGGGAGGCTGGGAGGTTCATCGGCATACCAGGGTTCGCAAGTCGCCAAGAGTAGGACCAAGGCCCTGCGAGGGCAAATGGCGAGGCGGCAGGCACCGCGCACGGGCCCGTATGCCGCATAATGCCGCCTCGATCCGTTTGGAGTGTCGCCGTGGTCAAGCCGTTGCCGCGACTGAAGCTGCAGGGGTTCAACAACCTCACCAAGTCGCTGTCATTCAACATCTACGATGTCTGCTATGCCGTGTCCGAGGAGGAGCGACAGCGCTACATCGAGTACATCGACGAAGAGTACAACGCAGACCGGCTCACGCAGATCCTGACCGACGTCGCCGAGATCATCGGCGCGAACATCCTCAACATCGCCCGACAGGACTACGATCCGCAGGGTGCCTCGGTGACGATCCTGATCTCCGAGCAGCCGGTGATCGACAAGGCCGATGCCAAGGGCGTGATCTCCGACGCAGTGGTCGCGCATCTGGACAAGTCGCACATCACCGTGCACACCTACCCGGAAACGCACCCGGACAACGGCATCGCCACCTTCCGTGCGGACATCGACGTGTCCACCTGCGGCGTCATCTCGCCGCTGAAAGCACTGAACTACCTGATCGAATCGCTGGAGAGCGACATCGTGGTGATGGACTACCGCGTGCGCGGCTTCACCCGCGACGTGAAGGGCAAGAAGCACTACATCGACCACAAGATCAATTCGATCCAGGATTACCTGGCCAAGAACATCAAGTCGCGCTACGAAATGCTCGACGTGAACGTCTACCAGGAAAACCTCTTCCACACCAAGATGCACATGAAGGATTTCGACCTCGACAACTATCTGTTCGAGGAGAAAGCCAAGAACCTCTCGTTCAAGGACCGCATGAAGATCGAGCAGCGCCTGAAGCGCGAGATCGAGGAGCTGTACCAGGGCCGCAACCTGGCCGACTGATCCGTCTCTCCATCGACATGCAAAAGGCCGCCTTCGGGCGGCCTTTTCGTCGGGCGATGTGGCTTCGGTGCTGCACTGATCAGATTCGGTAGGCGACCGTCTTCATCAGCTTCGAGGCCATCGCCATCACGTTCGGGATCGGGAAGGGCAGTGTGCGGGCACCGGCGGCCTGGGCCTCGCTGGCATGGCGGGCTTCATCCGCCTTCATCTGCTCGAGGATGGCGCGGCTGCGCAGGTCCTCGGTGGGCAGTTCTTCCAAATGCTCGTTGAGGTGGGCCTCGACCTGACGTTCGGTCTCGACCACGAAACCGAGGTTCCAGCCATCCCCGCGCAGCCCGGCCAGCGCTCCGATGGCGAAGCTGCCGCCGTACCAGAGCGGATTGAGCAGGCTGGGGCGGCTGTCCAGTTCGTCGAGGCGGTCGGCGCACCAGGCCAGGTGATCGGTTTCCTCCTGCGCCGCGCGCATCAGTTGGGCGCGCGTGGCCGGGTCGCGGGCCACCGCGGCCTGCCCGACGTAGAGCGCCTGTGCGCAGACTTCGCCGACGTGGTTGATCCGCATCAGGCCCGCGGCGTGGCGGCGCCCGGCATCGTCCATGGCGATGTCCGGATCGGCCGCCGTGGGGTTGGGGCGCTCGGCCGCAGGCCGGCCGAAGACGGTCTCGAGGGCGTTCTGCGAGCCGGAGAGCAGGCGGTCGAGCGGGGTAAGGCGTCGGGCGGCATCCATGCGTGCATTGTGGGGCTTTTCCGTCACCGGGATGGCCGGTGGGCGCCCGGCTTGCACGCGGCCGTGGCTGGGACTACAATTCCGCCTCTTTGTTCCCGCAATACCCACAACGCGTGGCGAAGTTCCGTGGGCCAGGCCCGCGCAACCAACCCGACCAGGCACCTCCGAGCACCATCATGAAGACTTATACCGCCAAGAACGAGACCGTCCAGCGCGACTGGTACGTCGTCGATGCCGAAGGCAAGACCCTCGGCCGCCTCTCCGCCGAGCTGGCCCACCGCCTCCGCGGCAAGCACAAGCCGATCTACACGCCGCACGTCGATGCGGGCGACTACATGATCGTCGTCAACGCCGAGAAGATCGTCGTCACCGGCAACAAGCTGGCCGACAAGAAGTACCACCGCTTCACCGGCTACATCGGCA
>DAIRVA010000048.1:0-16262 GCA_036803045.1 Lysobacter sp.
ACCAGCGTCTGCGGCCAGATGCGCAGGATGCGCACCACCTCGCGGCGGATGATGGTGCCCAGCGCGGTCAGGTTCGGGTTGCTCATGCGCGCGCCTCCGTGGCGTCCGCATCCTGCGGCGCCGAGATCATCCGCACGAACAATTCCTCAAGACGGTTGGACTTGGTGCGCATCGAGCGCACGCGGATGCCGGCGGCATCGAAGGCATCGAACACGCGGTTGAGGTCCATCGCGCGCGGCATGTCGAGATCGAGGGTGTGGCCGTCCAGCGCGATCAGCGTGGCGTCCTCGATCGCCGGCAGCACGTCCGGGAGCTCGCCTTCGACATCGAACAGGAAGCCCTCGACGTCCAGCTGCGCCAGCATCGACTTCATCGAGCCCTCGGCGACGATGCGGCCGTGGTCGATGATCGCGAGATTCCGGCACAGCGCCTCGGCTTCCTCCAGGTAATGCGTGGTGAGGATGATGGTGGTGCCGGCGGCGTTGATCTTTTTCAGCGTCTGCCACATGCCGCGGCGGATCTCGATGTCCACGCCGGCCGTGGGCTCGTCCAGGATCAGCAGGCGCGGCTGGGTCATCATCGCGCGGGCGATCATCAACCGTCGCTTCATGCCGCCCGACAGCGTGCGGCTCATCACGTGCGCCTTCTCCCAGAGTTGGGCATCGCGCAGAACGCTTTCGGCCCGCGCCAGCGCCGCCTCGCGCGGAATGCCATAGAAGCCCGCGTAGTTCACGCAGATGTCGATCGGCTTCTCGAACATGTTGAAGTTGATTTCCTGTGGCACCAGGCCGAGCCGGCGCATCGCCGCGCTGCGGTCGTCATCGATGTCCACGCCGCAGACGCTCACGCCGCCCGTGGTCTTGTTGACCAGCGAGCTGACGATGCCGATCAAGGTGGATTTGCCGGCGCCGTTCGGGCCCAGCAGGGCATAGAAATCGCCGGGGGCAACGTCCAGCGAGACGCCCTTGAGCGCCTCCACGCCGTTGTCGTAGGTCTTGCGCAGATCGCGCACGGATAACGCCGCGGCGGCGGGGTCGGGTCGGGTCATCGGCTCGGGGGGGGGGCAAAACGCTAGTATATGGGCCCGTTCCGGAACCCTTGCGACCCGACCGGAACGCCGGGTCGCCCGCCAGCATGTCCAAGCTCTTCCCGATACGCCTGACCGCGCGCCGCATGGCGACTCCTTCCGTCCTCCATCTGGCCTTCGTGCGCGACGACGGCGGTTCGCTGGACTACACGCCCGGGCAGTTCATCCAGATCCACTTCCCGCTGGCCGATGGCAGCACCGCGCGGCGCAGCTATTCCTGCGCGACCCGCCACGACCACCACATGGGTCCGGGTGAGCCGGTCGAGTTCGTTGCCAGCCGGGTGCCCGGCGGCGCCGCGACCGCGCTGTTCGAAGGCATGGCGATCGGCGACTGCCTGGGGGCCAGCGGCCCGCTCGGCCTGTTCTCGCTCAGGCCCAATGACGCCAACGGGCGCTACGTGTTGATCGCCACCGGCACCGGCGTCGCCAGCTATCGCTCGATGCTGCCGGAGATCGACAGGATGATGGCCACCCGCCCGCTGCAGATCGTGTTGATGCATGGCGTGCGCACCACCGAGGATCTGCTGTTCGCGGACGAGTTCGCCGAGTTCGCCGTCCGCCACGGCGACCGGTTCCGCTACCTGCCCTGCCTGTCGCGCCAACATCCGGACGAGGCGCCGCCGCTGCCGGCCGGGGTCGAGCCGCGCCACTGCTACGTGCAGAATTTCCTCGGCGAACTGGCACTGGATCCCGTACGCGACATCGCCTACATGTGCGGCAACCCCGACATGGTCGATGCCTGCGTGGAGGCACTGAAAGGCTTCGGACTGCCGATGAAGCACATCCGGCGCGAGAAATACGTCAGCCTCAAGTAGGCCGACACCTCCGGCTCGGCGAAATGTCAAGCAGGCTTGACATGTTTCTCTGCAGCCCCTACTCTGAATGTCAAGTCAACTTGACATCCGGGAGAACGGCATGGACGAGAACGAACGCAAACGCCTGGGCGGTGCCGGCGGTGCCTTCCTGGCCTGCGGCATCGCGTTTTTCACCCTCGGGATCACCGGGCACACGGCATTCCTGGGCGTGGGTGCCGCTTTCTTCGCCCTGGGAGTGGCTTTCCTGGCCAAGGCTCGGCAGAACGGCTCGCAATGAAGGCCTCGGGCTTCCAGCGCTACTGCCTGGTACTCCTGGTCCTCGGCCTGTGCCTGGCGCTGGCCGGACTGCTGGGCAGCCGCTGGCTCGCCGATTCCACCCGCGGCGAACTGGTCGGCATGGGCGTGGGCTTCATCGGTGTCTGGGTGCTGATACGGCTGATGCCGCGCTGGTGGACCGAGGAGGTCTCCGAGGAATACCGCAGCACGGCCAGCGTCCGCTATCGCCGCCGCGTGCTGCCGGCGATGCTGGTCTACGCGGTCGCCATCCTGGTGGTGATGCCGCTGCTCAAGGGCGGCACGATCGCCTCGGTGCCCTTGCGCGCGCTGCTGGCGCTGCTGCCGGCCGCCCCCATCTTCTTCGTCTTCCATGCCTTCCTGGGCTACGTGCGCGCAGTGGACGAGCTCAAGCGCCGCATCGAACTGGAGGCGGTCGGCATCGGCGCGATGATCGTCTGCCTGGTCTATTTTCCGCTCAGCCTGCTGCAGTTGGCCAAGGTGATCGACCTGCCCGCCGGGCCGGCCATGCTCTACGTTTTCCCGCTGATGTGCCTGGGCTATGCCGTCGGCAAGTTCGTCACCATGCGGCGCTACCGGTGAACAACCGGCTGCGCGAACTGCGCGATCGCATGGGCTGGTCGCAGGCAGCGCTGGCCGAACAGCTCGCGGTCTCGCGGCAGACGGTCAATGCGCTGGAAACCGGCAAGTACGATCCGTCGCTGCCGCTGGCCTTCCGCATCGCCCGGCTGTTCGACGAACCCATCGAATCCATTTTCATTGAAGAGGAATGAAGGCAAGACGATGAACCGAAAATTACGCATCGTGCTGGCACTGCTGGTCTTCGCGGCCCTGTTCGGGTACCGCGAATGGAAGCAGCGCGCCACCCAAAAACCGCAGGAGGCCGCAGCGCCGGCCAAGGCTTCGGACGCACCGCCCGCCAAGGCCGAGCGCCTCGGCAGCCTGTCGTTCAAGCCCTGCACCCTGGCCGCGCCGTTCGGCGGCGAGGGCCTCGAGGCCCAATGCGGCACGATGGACGTGCCGGAGGATCGCGCCAATCCCGGCGGCCGCAAGATCCGTCTCAACATCGCCTGGATTCCCGCCAGCGAGGGCGCGGAAGTGCAGCCGGACCCGGTCTTCTTCCTGGCCGGCGGCCCCGGGCAATCGGCGGTCAAGGGCTTCCCGCAGCTCGCGCCGGTGTTCGACCGCGTCCTGCGCAAGCGTCACGTGATCCTGGTAGACCAGCGCGGCACCGGCGAGTCGCATCTGCTGAACTGCAAGATCGATGACGATGCCGGCGATGCCACCGACCTGGCTGCGCTCGCGCGCCTCACCGAAACCTGCCGCGACGCGCTGGCCAAGGACGCCGACCTGCGCCAGTACGGCACCACCGCTGCCGTCGAGGACCTGGATGCCGTCCGCGCCGCCATCGGCGCGCCGCAACTCAACCTGGTCGGCGTGAGCTACGGCACCCGCGTGGCGCAGCAGTACGCGATGCGCCATCCGGACCGCACCCGCACCATCACGCTGGACTCGACCGTCCCCAACACGCTGGTGCTCGGCAACATCTGGGCGCGCAACCTGGACGACGCGCTGGCCAAGCAGTTCGCGCTGTGCAGCGCCGACGCCGCCTGCAAGGAAAAGCTGGGCGATCCGCGCGCCGAGCTCGACGCGCTGATGCAGAAACTGCGTGCCGCACCGGTGGAAGTCACCTATCGCGATTCCGATACCGGGGAATCGCTGACCGAACCGTTGACCGCGATGGAAGTCGCCGGCCTGGTCCGCATGTACGCCTACATGCCGGCGATGGCCGCGCTGCTGCCGCTCCAGATCCATGAGGCCAGCGAAGGCCGCTACGGCACGCTGAAGGCATTGTCGAAGATGCTCTCGGGTGCCATGGAAGACCAGATGGCGAACGGCATGCAGCTCTCGGTCGTGTGCGCCGAGGACGGCGACGGCATCGTCGGCGACGCGGCCAACGAGGGCACCGTGCTCGGCAACAGCCTGACCGACGGCATGGCCACGATGTGCAAGTCCTGGCCGCGCGGCAAGGTCCCGGCCGATTTCCACCAGCCGCTCAGTACACCGGTGCCTGCGCTGGTCATCGCCGGCGAATTCGACCCGGTCACCCCGCCGAAATACGGCGAGGAAGTCGTGCGCACCCTGCCCAACGGCCGCCTGTTCGTGCTCAAGGGCCAAGGACACAACGTGATCGGCGCCGGCTGCATGCCGCGCCTGTTCGCCCAGTTCGTCGACAAGGCCGACGCCAAGGCCCTCGATGCCAAGTGCCTCGCGGCGATCGTGCCGATGGCCCCCTTCCAGACCTTCAACGGAGCCCAGCCATGATCGCGGCCGAACACCTGCGCAAGACCTTCCCGGGCAAGGGCAAGCATGCCGCGCCCGTCATCGCCGTCGACGACGTCAGCCTGGTCGCCCGCGACGGCCAGATCACCGGCCTGCTCGGCCCCAACGGGGCCGGCAAGACCACCACGATGCGCATGCTCTACACCCTGATGCAGCCGGAAACCGGCCGCGTGCTGGTGGACGGCATCGACACGGCGGGCGATGCCGCGGCCGTGCGCCGCTCCCTCGGCGTGCTGCCCGATGCGCGCGGCGTATACAAGCGCTTGACTGCGCGCGAGAACATCCGCTACTTCGGCGAGCTGCACGGCATCCCGCGTGCCGAAATCGACGCGCGGACCGCGCGCCTGGCCGCGGCCCTGCAAATGGAGGACTTCCTGGACCGGCAGACCGAAGGATTCTCGCAGGGCCAGCGCACCAAGACCGCCATCGCGCGCGCGCTGGTGCACGACCCGAAGAACGTGATCCTGGACGAGCCGACCAATGGCCTGGATGTGATGACCACGCGGGGCCTGCGCGGCTTCCTGCGCCAATTGCGCGACGAGGGCCGCTGCGTGGTGTTCTCCAGCCACATCATGCAAGAGGTCGCGGCGCTGTGCGACCGCATCGTCATCATCGCCAACGGCCGCGTGATGGCCGAGGGCACGCCGGACGAATTGCGCGAACGGGCCGGCATCGACAATCTGGAGGACGCCTTCGTCCGCCTGATCGGCAGCGAGGAGGGCCTGCACGCATGAACATGCTCAAGACCGTGATCGGCAAGGAATTGCTGGAACTCTCGCGAGACCGCAAGACGCTGGCCCTGACCCTCTTCATGAGCCCCCTGATCCTGCTCGTGCTGATATTCGGCCTGGGCAAGATGGTCGAGAAGAAAGTGGAGAACCTCAGCGACAAGCCGCTTGAGATCGCCATCGTCGGCGCCGAGCGCGCACCGAACCTGGTCAAGTGGCTGGCGACGCAGGGCGTGGAACGCAAGCAGGTCGCCGATCCCGATGCCGCGATCCGCGCGCAGGACGAGGACGTCTACCTGCGCATCAGCGAGACGTTCGGCGAGAAGTGGGCCAAGGGCGAACCGGCATTGGTCGAGATCGTCCATGACAGCACCCGCCGCGATGCCGAGATCGCGGTGAAGCGGCTCGACAAGATCCTGCAGGCCTATACGCAACAGACCGGCGCCTTGCGCCTGGTCGCGCGCGGGATCAATCCCGGCGTGGCGATGCCGTTGCTGATCGCACGCAAGGACCTGTCGACCGCCGAACAGCGCCGCGCGACGGCGATGGCCTTCCTGCCCTACCTGCTGATCCTGGGCGGTTTCCTCGGCGCGATGGCGTTCGTCATCGACATCACCGCCGGCGAACGCGAACGCCAGTCACTGGAACCCCTGCTGGCCACGCCGGCGCCGCGCGCCGCGCTGGTCTCGGGCAAGATCGTCGCCGCCACGGTGATCGGCATGATCACCCTGCTGCTGACGTTGCTGTCGTTCAAGCTCGGTGCGCAGCTCGCGGGCGGCTTCGCGAAGATGATGGACGTCAGCCTGCTCGCGATGGTCAAGATGCTGCTGGTGCTGGTGCCGATCGTGCTGATCGGCAACGCGCTCCTGACCCTCATCGCCTCGGGCGCGAAGTCGGTCAAGGAAGCGCAGAGCTACATGTCGCTGCTGATGCTGCTGCCGATGCTGCCGACCATCTTCCTGCTGGTGAACCCGGTGAAGAACCAGCTGTGGATGTTCGCCGTCCCGTTCCTGTCGCAGAACCAGCTGCTGCTGAAGATCCTGCGTGGCGAAACGGTGCTGCCGCTGGAGTGGCTCGTCTATTTCAGCGCCGGGCTGGGGCTGGTGGCCCTGCTGTGGTTCGGCGCGGTCTGGCGCTACCGGCAGGAGAAGCTGGCGATCTCCGGCTGAGCCCCGCGAGTACCGGTAGGAAAAAGAAAAAGCCCGGCAGATGCCGGGCTTTTTCCTGACGCGGGTCGATCACCGCTGCGGGGTGAAGCTGATCGTCCTGCGCGTGGTGACCGGAGAAGACACCGGCTGGAAGCGCCAGCGCTTGACCGCGCTCAGGGCCTCGTTGTTGAAGATGCGGGCCGGATCCGCATTGACCACCCGCGCCGAAGTCACCGAGCCATCGGTACCGACGGTGAACTCGACCTGCACGCTGCCGGCCTGTCCGCCGCGCAGGGCGGCGGCGGGATAACGCGGCTGGACGATGCTCACCTCGCGCAGCTCATTCCCCGCCGAAGCCGCAGCGCGCGCCGGGGCCGGCGCCGGGGTGGATGCGGCCGGTGCGTTCGCCTGCGGGCGCTGCTGGGTCGTGCGGGCTGCTTCAGCCTGCTGCCGCTGCTGGCGTTCTTCTGCTTCTCGCGCCGCCGCCTGCTGCTGTTCCTGCTGCTGCCGTTGCTGGTCCGCGATGCGGCGATCCTCGGCCTGCTTGGCCTGGATCTGCTTGGCCGCCTCTTCCTGCATCTTGCGCTGCTCGGCCAGGCGCTCGCGCTCGAGCTCGGCGCGCTTGGTCGCGTCCTCCTCGGCGACCACGGCGTCCTGCTGCCGCTGCGCATAGGACTGTTCGGCGTCGGCGATGCTGGTCTTCAGCCGCGGCAGCGCCGGCGCCTTCGGATCGGTTTTTTCCAGCAGAGCGTAAAGCCGCTTGGCCTCGGCGAAATCGTCGCGCGCGATGCCCTGTTCGGTTGCGATCAGCGTGTACGGCTGCAGGTCGGTGAGCGCGCTGGACACGGCGACATCGCCCGGCGCCTTGTCGCGCAAGGCGAGGTAATACTCCATCGCGTTGTCGCCCGCCGGTGCGTACAGGCGCTGTTCGGCGACCGCCTTGGCCGCGGCATCACGCAGCTGGTCCGGCGTCATGGCCGCGATCTTGGCCGAGATGGCCGCCACCGGCGCCTGCGCCGACTGCGCGGCCGGATCGGCCGGACCTGCCGCCTGGTCGCCGTCCCCTCCCTTGCAGGCCGCAAGGCCGAACCCCAGGCTGGCGAAGAGCGCGGCATGCAGCCATGCGCGCGACGAATGCTTGCTCGACATCGATTTCCCCCGGAACTTGGCCTGTCGGCCTGTGACTAAACCCCTAATTCGCGTTATCACGGCCCGCTTGTCAAGTCCGCCGAACGCGCGATGACCGCACGATCCCGGCCGAAGGCGTGTTCAGGCAGTCTCGCGGCGGCGCCCGCGGGCCTCGGCCTGGAGTCCGTGCGCAAGGCGCGAAAGCGCGTCCGCATCGAGCACTTCCACCCAGCGCCCTTCGACGCCGATCAGGCCGTCTTCCTGCAGGCGGGTGAAGCCGCGGCTGACCGTTTCCAGCGCCAATCCGAGGTAGTTCGCGATATCGATGCGGCTCATCGGCAGGCGCATGCGCACCGGATCGCGGCCGATCGCGCGCATGCGCTCGGACAATCCGTGCAGGAACAGCGCGATGCGCTCGTTGGCCTGCCGCCGCACCAGGATTTCCTTGTGGTCCTGGTCACGACCGACGCTCATGCCGATCACCCGCATCAACTGGTGCTGCAGGCCTGGAATCTTGGCCGCGATCTCGCCGAGCTGGGCGAACGGGATCTCGCACAGGCTGGTCTCGGTCAGCGCCACCGCATCGCACCGATGCTGGCCGTTCGCCAGTGCATCGAGGCCGATCAGTTCGCCCGGCAGGTGGAAGCCCACGATCTGCTCGTCGCCGTTCTCGCTGAAGGTCACGGTCTTGACCGCCCCGTCGCGGGTGACGAAGACCGAGCCCATGCCGTCGCCCATCCGGAACAGGTGCGCACCGACCGACAGCGGCCGGCGCACGCGGATGATGTCGTCCAGCCTGACGAGGTCGTCGCGGGTCATGCCGCCGGCCAGGCAGAGTTGTTGCAGCGAGCATTGCGCGCAACTGCGGCGCAGGCCCGGCAGATCGACCACAGTCACGGCTTCCATCGTCTTATTATGCCCTCGCCGGCGCGCATTCGCCGCAATGCAGCAGCGGGCCGCGGCCTCAGCCGGGCAAACTGCGGCAACCCAATGTCGCCAGCAGCCCGTGCATGCCGGGCACCTGCATGAGCCATGGCGCGGCGAGCGTCAGCAGTCCGGCAAGCAACACCAGCAAGCCCATCGCCAGGCGCAGGCCGGGGCGATCCAACCAGCGCGCCGCGCGCGCCCCCGACCAGGTCAGCGGAATCATCAACGGCAGGGTGCCAAGGCCAAAGGCCAGCATCGTCAATCCGCCATGCAGGGCGGAAGATTGCAGCCATGCGGCGGCGAGCATCGTGGTGCTGAGCCCGCAGGGCAGCCAGCCCCACAGCATCCCCAAGGCGAAGCGCTTGGGTCGCGTATCGGCGGGCAGCAGCGCTCGTTGCAGCGGTTGCAGCCGGCGCCACAGGGCCTGCCCCGGCCGCGCCATGAAGCTCAATCGCCCCGGTGGCAGCAACAGGCGCAAAGCTGCCAGCACCAGCACCACGCCGACCAGCATCCGCGCGGCGATGGCCAGGCCTTCGCTCCGTGCCGCCGCCAACAGGCCGCCCCCCACCCCGCCGACGATCACCCCCGCCAGCGTGTAACCCGCCACCCGGCCAAGGTTCACCAGCGCCGCATCGAAGGCCCCGCCCCGGCGCGCGCTGACCCCGAGCCCGGTGGCGATGCCGCCGCACATCGCCACGCAATGCACGCCGCCCAGCAGTCCGGTCAGCCAGGCCGAGCCCAGCACCAGCCAGTCAATCGGCATCGGGCTTGCCGTCGGCGGGTTCGTCCTTCGCCGCCTTGGGCGGACGCGGGTCGTTGGGGTCGTCGCGCAGGATGTCCAGCGCCGGCGTGTCCATGTCGTCGAACTGGCCGCGCTTCACCGCCCAGATGAAGGCCGCCACGGCGATGCCCAGCAGCACCAGGCTGATCGGGATGAGTGCGAGCAGGATGTTCATGCGTCGGGGACCCTCGTCAGGCGCAAGGCATTGAGCGTCACCAGCAGCGAGGACACGGCCATGCCGAGCGCGGCCATCCACGGGGTGACGTGGCCGGTCGCCGCCAGCGGCAACGCCACCAGATTGTAGGCGGTCGCCCAGCCGAGGTTCTGCCGGATCACCGCGCGCGTGCGCCGCGCGATCGCCAGCGCCTGCGGGATGCGCTGCAGGCGCGGGCCGGTGACCACGAAGTCCGCGGCGCGTTGGGCGAGCGCGGCACCCTCGCCCATGGCGATGGAGACATCGGCGCCGGCCAGCACCGGGGCATCGTTGATGCCATCGCCCACCATCGCCACGCGATGTCCGGCCGCTTGCAGCGTGCGGACCCGCGCGAGCTTGTCTTCCGGCGTCTGCCGCGCGGCATGCTGGTCGATGCCGAGCCCCTTCGCCATGGTGGCGACCGCGCTGTCGGCATCGCCACTCGCGAGCGCGACCGTCACTCCGGCCGCGCGCAGCGCACTCACGGCCTCTGCCGCATCGCCGCGCGCCTGCTCGGCCAGGCCAAAACGGGCATGGGCGATCTCGCCATCGCCCAGCCACAGCGAATGCCCGTCATCGGCTGCATCGCGCGCGGCATAGGCCGCGTGGCCCAGCTTCCAGCGCCGGCCCTGGAGGGTGCCCTCGATGCCCTGCCCCGGCACCTGCGTCACCGCGCTCGCCTCCAGTTCTTCGCCAGCCGGCAGCGCCTGGAAGGCGCGCGCGAGCGGATGGCGGCTGTCTCGTTCAAGCGCGCGCGCAATGCCGATGGCCTCCGCCTCGTCCATGCCCTGCATCGTTTCGATGCGATCGATGCGCGGCTGGCCGTCGGTCAACGTGCCGGTCTTGTCGAACACCATCGTGTCGATCGCGGCCAGTCGCTCCAGCGCGTCCTCTCGCACGCCCAGGACGCCAATCTTCGACAACGCGCCGTGGGCGGCGGCCAGCGCGGAGGGAATCGCCAGCGACAACGCACACGGGCAACTCACCACCAACACCGCCAGCGTCACCTCGAAGGCGCGCGCGGGGTCGTACATCCGCCAGCCGAGGTAAACGACCACGGCCGACACCAGCAGCACCGCGACGAAACGATGCGCGATGCGGTCGGCGACCTGTGCCAAGCGCGGCCGCCCGGCCTGCGCCTCTTCCACCAGCCGCGCGAGCTCCGACAGGCGCGTCTGCGCGCCGGTGCGCGTCACCCGCAGCCGCGCGGGCGTGTCCACGCACAGGCTGCCGGCGAACACGGCATCGCCCGCCTGCTTGGACACGGGTGTGGATTCACCGGTGAGCAGCGCCTCGTCGAAGGCGCCGGCCTGCAGCAACACGCCATCGGTCGGCAGCGGCTCGCCCGGTGCGACCCGCACGATGTCATCGGGCGCGAGCTGCGCAACCAAGACCTGTTCGCGTGCCGCCTCTCCTTCGCCCAGGGTTTCGCGGGTCGCCAGCAGCGGCCGTGCGCGCGCCAACGCATCCACCTGCGCACTGGCCGCCTTGCGCACGCCCTGCTCGATCATTCGCGCCGCCAACAGCAGGAACACGAACATCACCGCCGCGTCGTACCAGACGTGCACGCCATGGCGCACGGTTTCTACCACCGACGCACCCCAGGCCAGCAGGGTCGATGTCGCGATCAACGTGTCCATGCCCAGGCGCCGGTGGCGCAATTCGCGCCACATCCCTTCTAGGAAGGGCCAGCCCGAATAGAACACGACCGGCGTCGAGACCAGGAAAGTGATCCAGCGGAAGAAATCCCGCGTGGCCGGCGACATCTCGCCGGCGGTGTCCAGGTACAACGCCTCGGCGAACATCATCGCCTGCATCGCGCCGAGTCCGGCAATACCCATGCGCAGGATCCAGCGGTTGCGTTCGCGCCGCCGCGCTTCCTCGCGCTCGAGGCCAGTGGCGAGGTAGGGCCGGTAGCCCAGAGATGCCATGCGGCCCAACAGACGTGACAACGGCACGGCCTGCGGGCGCCAGCGAATGCGCACGCGGCCGGTGACCGCGTTGGCGACGATGTCCTCCATGCCGTCCTCACGGCGCAGGGCTTTGTCGATCAGCCACGCGCAGGCCGCGCAGCGCATGCCGTCGGTGAGCACGGTGATCTCGCGGCTGCCGTCTTCCAGCGTCCGCGCATGTCCCGCAATCACGTCCTCGCGATCCCATGCGCTGAAGTCGATCGCCTCGGTGCCGACCCGATCTGCCGCCTCGCGACGCAGGCTGTAGTAATCGGTCAGGCGGGCTTCGCGGATCCAGCTCGCCGCCGCGCTGCAGCCGTCGCAGCAGAACGCGCGCGATTCGCCATCGACCTCCACATGCACCGGCCGGGCCGGCAGCGCTTCGGCGCAATGGAAGCACCGGCCCTCGCCGATGGCCAGTTCAGCCATGGCGCCCGGTCATTCCTGCGCCAGCGCCGGCGACAGCACCGCCGAGCTTTGCGCCTTCGGCATCCGTCCGCGCAAGCGCCATGCTTCGTTGCCGGGCGTCAGGGTGAATTTCCATGCGTGCTCACGCACGGATTCGAACGCATCCTTGGACAGCCAGCCCTTGTGATCGGGCTGCGGCTGCAGCACCAGCGTGCGGTCCTGCGCGCCGCTGGTCGGATGCTCGGCCACCAGGCGCAACGACTGCCCGGCCGGGAAGTTGCCGGTCATCGGCAACACCTCGATGCGTCCGTCGCGCTCGCGCAGCAAGGCACGCAGGCCCATCACCTCGGCGCGCGAATCCGGGCCGAGATCGGTCTGCTGGATCTGCGCGGTGCGCTGCACGTCATCGACGACGTCGCCGCCGTCGCTGTTCCGGATCGCGATCACCAGCGTGGCGATGCCGGCGACCACCACCAGCGCCGGCAGTCCGAATACCAACCAGACCATCGGCTCACGATGGGCTTTCATGCGTTTTTCTCCATCACATCGGGCCGAAGAACTTGCTCTCGACCGTTTCGCTCGCGCTTCCGTCGGTCGCCTTGACCTCGAACGACACCGGCTTGGCCCCCGCGACCGTGCCCGGCGCGCGCAGCGACAGCGGCAGGGTCAGCACTTCCTCGGGGTTCGCCTTGACGGTCATCGGGCCTTGCAACATGCGAATGCCGTCGCCGGCCTTGACGTCGACGACGAAGGTTTTCGGCTCGTCGACCTTGTTGACCAGGCGCAAGGTGTAGCCGTTTTCGATCTCGCCCCGCTCGACCACGCGATACAGCGCGTTGCGGTCGCGCATCGCCTCGACGATCAGCGGCGTGCGATGGGTCACGCCCCACGCCCACGCGGCGAACAGCCCGCCCAGCAGCAGCCCGTACAGGATGATGCGTGTGCGCACCACGTGCGTGGTCTTGCCGTCGATGGCGTTCTGGGTGGAGTAACGGATCAACCCACGCGGGTAACCCATCTTGTCCATCACCTCGTCGCAGGCATCGATGCAGGCGCCGCAGGCGATGCACTCGTATTGCAGGCCATTGCGAATGTCGATGCCGGTCGGGCACACCTGCACGCAGATGGTGCAGTCGATGCAATCGCCCAGCTCATCCGGCGGGAACTTGGGCAGCGGTTCGCGGGTCGGGCTGAACTCGGCCATGCCCGTGTGTCCGTGCGCCTGCGCGGCAGCATCGGCCGCGACCGCATTGCCTGTGGCGCGGAACACGAAGTCGTAGGCGGAGACCTTGTCGATCAGCCCGCGCCCGCGCTCCAGCACGCTGCCCAGGCCGCGCTTGCGCGGACCACGCGGCTCGCCGCGCATCGGATCGTAGGCGATGATCAGCGTGTTGCGGTCGAACATCGCGCTCTGGAAACGCGCGTACGGGCACATGTACTTGCAGACCTGCTCGCGCAGGAAGCCGGCGAAGCCCCAGGTGGCCAGCGCGTAGAAGAACACCCAGAAGCTTTCCCATGCGCCCCACTGCCAGCCCGATGCGATCAACGGCGCGCGCGCGAACAACTCGCGGATCGGGGTGAAGAAGCCGACGAAGGTGAAGCCAGTCCACAACGCGAACAGCGCCCACGCCAAATGCTTGCCGCCCTTGCGCAGGATCTTCTCGCGGTTCCACGGCATCTTGTCCAGCTTCATGCGGCGGCCGCGGTCGCCCTCGATCGCGTTTTCGATCCACATGAAGATCTCGGTCCACACCGTCTGCGGGCAGGCGTAACCGCACCACAGGCGGCCGGCGATCGCGGTGACGAAGAACAGCGTGAGCCCGGCCATGATCAGCAGCACGGCCAGGAAGATGAAGTCCTGCGGCCAGAAGGTCAGGCCGAAGACGTAGAATTTGCGCGCCGGCAGGTCGAACAGCACTGACTGATGCCCCGCCCAATCGATCCACGGGAACACGTAGAACATGCCCAGCAGCACCCATACCGCGATCTTGCGCAGGGTCTGGAAGCGCCCGGCGATATCGCGGGCGTAGATCTTGCGTTCGCTGACGTAATAGGAATTGCCGTCGTCGTCGACGATGTCCAGCGGGATCTTCTTGCTCATCGCATCGACCTCATTCCGGCGGCAACGCGCGGTTGAAGCGGCTGGCCGGGCGCAACAAAATCCAGGTGAA
This sequence comes from Lysobacter sp., assembly GCA_036803045.1. Classification (GTDB taxonomy): domain Bacteria; phylum Pseudomonadota; class Gammaproteobacteria; order Xanthomonadales; family Xanthomonadaceae; genus Solilutibacter. The sequence continues at coordinate 13,976 of DAIRVA010000048.1, forward strand.
CAGGCTGGACGAGGCGGTCGCCAACCAGAACATGAAGAAACCGACGCTGTAGCCCATCGCGCGGTTCATGGGCAGGTCGGGGAAGGTCTGGTCACGCAGCGCGATCGGGTCGACGAAGGCGAAGAACACCATCGTCGCCACGCAGGCGGCGAAGAAGCTGGGCCAAAGAATGGCCCCGATCGCCTGAACAGCGGATCGGGGCGGATGATCAAATTGCGGCTCGGTGAAGTCGGTCATTGCGACACGTTGGCGGCGGGCTTGCCGGCCATCGTGCCATCGCCATGCGACAACGACCAGACATAGGCGCCCACCAGTCGCGTGCGGGTATCGCCCAGCAACTCCTTGTGCGCCGGCATCACGCCATGGCGGCCGTCGCGGATGGTCTTCTCCAGCGACGCATTGCTGTCGCCGTACAGCCACACCTCGTCGGTCAGGTCGGGCGCGCCTAGCAGCGTGTTGCCCTTGCCGTCGACGCCATGGCAGCTGACGCAGACGCCGTCGAACAGCTTCTTGCCCTGGCTCGCCATGAAATCATTCTGCATGTTGGCATCGGGCTGCGAGAGGGTGCGCACATAGGCGATGACGTAGCCGACCGCGTTCGGGCCGCCGGTGCCTTCAAGCACGGTGCCCCACGGGGCCATCACGCCCTGGCGACCGTCCTGGATGCTGGTCAGCACGTCCTGCGGCGTGCCGCCCCACTTCCACACGGCGTCGGTGAGGTTCGGGTAGCCGATGGCGCCCTTGCCCGCGGAGCCATGGCAGGTGGCGCAGGTGTTGTTGAAGATGCCGCGGCCGATCTCGACCGCCTTCGGATCGGCGGCCAACTGGTCGACGGGCTTGCCGGCGAACGGCGCGAAGGCGGCTTCGAGCTTCTTGTTCTCGACCGCCTGCTCTTTCTTCATCTCGCCGACCGACGTCCACTTGGCCGTGCCGGCGAAGGCGCCGAAGCCGGGGTAGTAGATGAGGTAGCCGGCCGCGAACACGATGGTGATCCAGAACAGGTTGATCCACCACTTGGGCATCGGCTGGTTGTATTCGGTCAGGTCACCGTCCCAGACATGGCTGGTTTCGTCGGGCGCGGGATCCCCCGGCCGGCGCTTGGAGTTGGACAGCAGCAACCAGACGCAGCCCAGCACGTTGATGAGCACCAGCGCGATGATGTAGATCGACCAACCGCTGGTGAGGGAAGAAGTCCAATCGCTCACGGTGCGTACTCCTTGTTGCGTTGGCCGGCGTCGGGCGCGGCCGCAGGTTCTTGGTCATCCAGCGGCAGTCGCGCGGCGGCATCGAAATCGCGCTTGCGTCGAGGACTCCATGCCCAGATCCAGCCGGCGATGAACAGCACCAGCAGGACGGCGGTGATGATTCCGGAGATCATGTCAGCTCCCCTTCGGCGCGGCCTTGCCCAGCCCTTGCAGGTAGGCGACGACCGCGTCCAGCTCGGTCTTGCCGGCCACGGCTTCCGGCGCGGCATCAATCTCGGCCTGCGTGTAGGGCACGCCGACCTTGGTCAGGCCGCGCATGTTGGCCTGCAGCTGGGTCCCGTCGATCTCGCCCTTCTCGAGCCACTGGAACGAAGGCATGTTCGATTCCGGCACCACGTCGCGCGGGTTCACCAGGTGCGCGCGATGCCATTCGTCGGAGTAGCGGCCACCCACGCGGGCGAGGTCCGGCCCGGTGCGCTTGGAGCCCCACTGGAACGGGTGGTCGTAGACCGACTCGCCCGCCAGCGAGTAGTGACCGTAGCGCTCGGTCTCGAAGCGCAGCGTGCGCACCATCTGCGAATGGCAGTTGTAGCAACCTTCGCGGATGTAGATGTCGCGGCCGGCCAGTTCCAGCGCCGGGTACGGCTTGACGCCCGGCAATGGCTGCACCGCCTCGGCCTGGAACATCAGCGGCACGATCTGCGCCAGCCCGCCGAACGACACCGCGATGGTGACCAGCACCGCCATCAGCGCGACGTTCTTCTCGATCTTCTCGTGGGTGAAACCCGTTTTCTTGTCGTTGCTCATCGGGAGGTCCTCAGGCGCGGGCTTCGGAAGCGTGCGGCGGCAGCACCGGGGCCGGGGCCACGTCCTTCGCCGCCTTCAGGGTCTTGGCCACGTTCCAGACCATGACGCCCATGCCGGCCAGGACCAGCACGCCGCCCAACAGTCGGCCCAGGTAGTAGGGATAGGTGGCGTTGAGCGATTCGACGAAGCTGTAGGTCAGCGTGCCGTCGGCATTGGTCGCGCGCCACATCAGGCCCTGCATCACGCCGGCGATCCACATCGAGGCGATGTAGAAC
>DAIRVA010000049.1:0-15591 GCA_036803045.1 Lysobacter sp.
AACAACAGCAACAACAACAACAACAACAACAACAACAACAACAGCAACAACAACAACAACAACAACAACAACAACAACAGCAACAACAACAGCAACAACAACAACAACAACAACAGCAACAACAACAACAACAACAGCAACAGCAACAACAACAACAACAACAGCAACAACAACAACAACAACAACAACAGCAACAACAACAGCAACAACAGGGCGATCGGGGGCAGGAATCCGAATCGGCCTCCGGTCCGGCCGATGCTGCGGCCCAGCGCGCCGCGGAACGGGCGCAACGAGAACGCATGACGCGTGCGCTTGCCGAGCGCACGCAGGGCGACCGGATGCCCTCCAACGGCCGGCGCACCCAGACTCGCGCCGAATCGCAAGCCGAACGCGAGCAGCGCGAGGCGGTTGATGCCTGGCTTCGGCGCGTGCCCGACACGCCCGGCGACTGGCTCCGACAGAAGTTCTGGATCGAGTACCAGCGCAGGCGGATGGGAGACGACCGGTGATCCGACGCATCCGCACCTTGCTCTTCGCCCTGTTGCTGGTGGCCGCCCTGCCGCTGTCGGCCGCCACCCGCGTCACCCTCTCGCAGGATGCCGTGCAACTGGGCGGATCGGTGGTCCTGACCATCGAGACCGACCAGCCGGTCGCCTCGCCGGATCTGGCGCCTTTGGGCGGTGATTTTCGGGTGGGGGGCATCGACAGCGCTCGGCAGATCCGGATCGAGAACGGCGGCCTGCGGACCACCCAGGAAATCCGCATCCAACTGAAGCCGCTGCGGGCCGGCCTGCTGAAGATCCCGGCGCTGGCGATCGGCAACCAGCGCACCGCGCCCTTGCTGCTGGAGGTGCTTGCATCCGGCCAGGCGCCTAGCGCTCCCGCGCGGGCCAGCAGTGCGGCCACGGATGCCGCCGGGCCGGTGTTCGTCGAGACCGTGCTGGACGACGACACGCCCTACGTGCAGCAGGCGGTGGGCGTGAGTGCGCGCCTGTACTACGCAGTGGACCTGTACAACGGCGATTTCCGCCAGCCGGAGCCGTCGCAGGGGGGCAGCCTGCAGCCGGTGGGCCAGGACAGCCGTTCGCTCCGCGTGGTGGGTGGACGCCAGTACCAGGTGCTCGAGCGGCATTACCTGCTGATCCCGGAACGCAGCGGCGTGCTGCGCTTGCCGGGGGCCACGTTCAACGGGGAAGGCGAAAGCGGTTTCCTCGACGGACTGTTCGGTAACGGGCGCGATGTGGTCTCAACGGAGGCGCCGGCACGGACTTTGCGGGTCAAGCCGATTCCGGCCGGTGCCGGGGCATCCTGGTTGCCGGCGCGCAAGGTGACGATGGCCATCGCTTCTCCCCCGGACCGTGTTCCAGCCGGCGAGGCCTTCGACCTGGTGGTGGAATTGCGCGTGGATGGTGCCACCGCCGCGCAGTTGCCCGAGCTGCGGCTGGAAGCCGATGGCGCGCAGGTGTTCGCCGAACCCGCGCAACCGGCCGAAACCTTCGCCGATGGCCGGCCGCAGGTCGTGCTCGCGCGCCGCTTCTCGGTCGTCCCGCAGCAGGCGGGCGAGCTTCGCCTGCGGGTGGCGCCGATCGCCTGGTGGGACGTTGCGGCCGATGCCCCGCGCAGCGCTGGCGTACAGGAGCTTCGCCTGCAGGTCTTGCCGGGCGTGGGCGGCCCGATGCGCCCGTCGACGTCCCCGCCGGCGCATGGCGCACGCGATGAAGGCAATGAGGCGGCCGATGCACCTGCATCGCCGTTGCGCGCCATCATGGTGTGGGCGATGGCGGTCGGCGCGCTGGCGGCGGTCGGGTTGTTGGCATGGCTGGCCTCGCGACATGGCCGTTCGAGCAACGGCAGCGGCAAACGGCCGCAGGCCGCTGCGGACGAAAATGCGCAGGATCGTGGCCGAGCGGTTGCCGCCGACGCCGGTGAAGTCGCGGCATCGGCCCGTCGCGACGAACTCCGGCGCGCGCTGGCGCAAGGCGACCTGCTGGCGACCGCGCGCCTGCTGCCCTTGATGGCCAATCCCCCGGCAGCCACGCTGGGCGAGGCAAGGGCGCGCCTGGCCGATGTGGAGCAGGCGGATGCAATGGCACTGCTGGAGCGCGCGCTCTGGGGTGCCGGCGATGCGGATGCCGCCCGGTCCGCCCTGAGTCTGGCCTTCGCGCGCGGTCCCGAGTGGCGCGCCCAGGTGGCGGCGGAGCGGCCATTGCTGCCGCCCCTGTATCCGGAATCCTGAAAAGGGACGGGCGGCGTTTGCTAAGCTCCCGCCATCCACGAAGGGGGCCGCATGTCCGAAGTCACGCAGAAAAAGCGCATGCCATTGCACTGGAAGATGGCGATCGGCTTCTTCGCCGGCCTGGTGATCGGCCTGGTCGCGCATTCGATGGGCGGCGCCGACCTGCCGTGGGTGGGATGGCTGACCGATTACGTGACCCAGCCGATCGGCACGCTGTTCCTGCGCCTGATCTTCATGTTGGTCATCCCGCTGCTGTTTTCGGCATTGGTGATGGGCGTGGCCGAGATGGGCGATGTCCGCTCCCTCGGGCGCGTTGGCTGGAAGACGCTCGGATACACCGTGCTGGCATCGGGCATGGCGGTGGTCATCGGCCTGGTGCTGGTGAACACGCTCAAGCCCGGCGCCGGCGTCGACCCGGCGGCGGCGCAGGCCATGCTCTCGCAAGGCGCCGAGCGCGCCAGCCAGATCGTCGGCAGTGGCGGCAGCCAGCCCAAGGGCCTCGACATGCTGGTGTCGATCGTGCCGGACAACGTGGTCAAGGCCGCGGCCGACAACACCATTCTCGCGGTGATGTTCTTCGCGCTGATGCTCGGCATCGGCCTGGTGCTGACCCGCAGCAAGGCGACCGAAACGCTGCTGTCGGGCATCCAGGGGTTGTTCGAGGTGTCGATGACGCTGATCGGTCTGGTCATCCGCCTCGCCCCTTACGCGGTGTTCTGCTTCATGTTCAACCTGGCTGCGCTGTTCGGCTGGGATTTGCTGCGCAGCCTCGGCAATTACGTCGGCGTGGTGGTGCTGGCGCTGGCCATCCACATGTTCGTGGTCTATTCGTTGATGCTGAAGTTCCTGGCCGGCTGGTCGCCGCCCAAGTTCTTCAAGGGCGTGCAGGAAGCGATGGTGATGGCGTTCTCGACCGCCTCCAGCAACGCGACGCTGCCGGTGGCGCTGCGGGTGGCGGAGGACAAGCTGCACCTGCCGCGCAAGGTCTCGCGCTTCGTGCTGACGGTCGGCGCGACGGCCAACCAGAACGGCACGGCCCTGTTCGAAGGCGTGACCGTGCTGTTCCTCGCGCAGTTCTTTGGCGTGGACCTCACCCTCATGCAGCAGCTGACGGTGATGTTCGTCTGCATCCTCGGCGGCATCGGCACCGCCGGCGTGCCGGCCGGCTCGCTGCCGGTAGTGGCGCTGATCTGCGGGATGGTGGGTGTGCCGCCCGAAGGCATCGGCCTGATTTTGGGCGTGGACCGTTTCCTCGACATGTGCCGCACCACGCTCAACGTCACCGGCGACCTGATGCTGGCGACGGTGGTGTCGAAGGGGGAAGGTGACAACTCGTTGCCGGATGCCGTAACGTCCGAGGCGGGTTGAACCCGGCGGAACGGCTGCCCCGCATCGCTAGGCAGCCGGATACAGGGAGAGTACGGTGAAAACGAAGCACGCATGGATCGTCGTGGCGCTGCTGGCCCCGGGGATGGCGATGGCCGGCCAGGCCTGCCGGGACAACTATTCGCAGGAAGGCAGTTTCATCAAGGGCCGGACCTTCAAGTCCTGGCAGGAGTATCCGGCCTTGCCGGTCGACAAGGCCTTCAAGAAGGCTTACCAGAAGCTGGTCGGCGACGGCTACAAGATCATCACCGCCGACAAGGAGATGGGCGCGATTTCAGCGCAGCAGAACGTGACCGGCAGCGACAAGACCGTGCCGCTGAACGTGCTGGTCGAGGAGCAGGGCAAGGGCGCCAGGGTGGCGCTGACCTTCGCCACCAGTGGCGGCCTGGCGGTCGGCCAGGAAGCCGTGCAGGGCGGGATGTGCGACATCCTGGAGACCATCGGCAAATAAGCCGCTCCGGGTCTGTGGGACAATGGCGGCGCCCCGGTCCGCGGGCGCCGTCTCCCGAACGACCCATGACGCAGCCCAGCCGCCGCGACCTCGCCAACGCGCTCCGTTTCCTCGCCATCGACGCCGTGCAGGCGGCCAACTCCGGCCATCCGGGCATGCCGATGGGCATGGCCGACATCGCCGAAGTGCTCTGGCGCGACCATCATCGCCACAATCCGGTCAACCCGCAGTGGCTGAACCGCGACCGCTTCATCCTCTCCAACGGCCATGGGTCGATGCTGCAGTACGGGCTGCTGCACCTGGCCGGCTACGATCTCGCCATCGACGACCTGAAAGCCTTCCGCCAGTTCGAATCGAAGACGCCGGGCCACCCCGAGAATTTCATGACGCCGGGCGTGGAGACCACGACCGGTCCGCTGGGCCAGGGCCTGGCGAATGCGGTCGGCATGGCGCTGGCGGAAAAGATCCTCGCCAGGCGCTTCAACCGCGAAGGCTTCGACATCGTCGACCATCGCACCTGGGTGTTCCTGGGCGACGGTTGCCTGATGGAAGGCGTGAGCCACGAGGTCGCCTCGCTGGCTGGCACCTGGAAGCTCAACAAGCTGGTCGCCTTCTGGGACGACAACCACATCTCCATCGACGGCAACGTCCAGGGCTGGTTCACCGACGATACCGCCGCGCGCTTCGAGGCCTACGGCTGGAAGGTGATCCGCGGCGTCAACGGCCACGACAGCGAGGAGATCGAGACCGCGATCCAGACCGCGCTCGCATCCTCCGACAAGCCGGTGCTGGTCTGCTGCCGTACGATGATCGGCTTCGGTTCGCCCAACAAGGCCGGCAAGGAATCCAGTCACGGCGCGCCGCTGGGCAAGGACGAGATCCAGCTGACGCGCGACGAGCTGGGCTGGAAGTACGCGCCGTTCGAGATCCCGGCGGAGATCGCCGAGGCATGGGATGCGCGTGAAGCGGGCCGGCAGAACGAAGCCGATTGGCAGGCCGTGTTCGATGCCTATGCGGCCGCGCATCCGGAACTGGCCGAGGAGTTCTCGCGCCGGATGGCGGGCGAGTTGCCGCAGGGCTTCGCCGGCACGGCGGACGACTACATCGCCAAGCTGCAGGCCGATGGCCCGGTGGTCGCCAGCCGCAAGGCTTCGCAGATGGCGATCGAGGCGTTTGCGCCGAAGTTGCCGGAGTTGATCGGCGGCTCCGCCGACCTCGCGCATTCCAACCTGACGCTGTGGAGCGGCAGCAAGGACGCGAACAGTGACGATGCCAACGCCAACTACATCTATTTTGGCGTGCGCGAATTCGGCATGAGCGCGATCTGCAACGGCATGGCGCTGCATGGCGGCTTCATCCCGTACGACGCGACCTTCCTGGTCTTCAGCGATTACGCCCGCAACGCGGTGCGCATGAGCGCGCTGATGGGCGCGCACGTCATCCATGTCTATACCCATGATTCGATTGGTTTGGGTGAGGATGGCCCGACCCACCAGCCGATCGAGCACCTCGCCAGCCTGCGCTACATCCCCGGCAACGACGTCTGGCGCCCGTGCGACGCGGTGGAATCCGCGGTGGCGTGGCGCGCCGCGATCGAGCGCAAGGACGGGCCGAGCTGCCTGGTGTTCTCGCGCCAGAACCTCGACCACCAGGCCCGCGAGGGCGAGCAGCTGCGCAACGTCGCGCGCGGCGGCTACGTGCTGAAGGACAGCGTCGGCGAGCCCGAACTGATCCTGATCGCCACCGGCTCCGAAGTGGGCTTGGCGATGCGGGCCGTGGCCGAGCTGGGCGAAGGCGTGCGCGTGGTGTCGATGCCCGCTACCTCCGTGTTCGACCGCCAGGACGCGGCCTACCGTGAAGCCGTGTTGCCCAAGGCTTGCCGCAAGCGCGTGGCCATCGAGGCCGGCACCGCGGATTTCTGGGCCAAGTACGTGGGACTGGATGGTGCGGTCATCGGCATGCACGGGTACGGCGCATCGGCGCCGGCGGATGCGCTGTTCAAGCACTTCGGTTTCACCGTCGACAAGGTGGTGGCCGCGGCGCGCGCGCTGGGCTGACGCCCACGCGGATTCCGGACGGAAACGGCGCCTGCGGGCGCCGTTTCCGTTTGGGCGCCGGGCGCTTGACATCTAAAAATTACATGCGTAATTTCAATCGAAAATTACGGGTGTAAACGATGCAGATCAGCGAAGCCGAATCGGCGGTGATGGAAGTCCTCTGGCGCAGCCGCGCGCCGCTGACCTCGGAGGAGGTGGTGGCCGCGCTGGCGCAAACCCACGATTGGCAGGAGCCCACGATCAAGACGCTGCTGAACCGGCTGCTCAACAAGGGGGCGATCAGCGCCGGGCGTGAAGGCCGGCGCTATCGGTATGTTCCCGTGCTCAAGCGCGAAGACTGGCTGAGCGACGAAAGCGGCAGCCTGCTCGACCGCCTGTTCGGTGGCCGCGTCGCGCCGCTGGTCGCCCACTTCTCCGAGCAGCGCAAGCTGTCGAAGAAGGACGTCGCCGAATTGCGCAAGCTGATCGAGGAGATGGACCGATGAACATCGCGACCGATGCGATCGACATGCTCTGGCGGCTGACCTGGACGGGCAGCCTCGCCATCCTCGTGGTCTTGCTGCTGCGTGCCCCGGTGCGCCGTCGCTTCGGGGCCGGTACCGCCTACATGCTGTGGTGGTTGCCGGTCGCGACGTGGCTGGCCCAATTGCTGCCTGCACGAACGATGGAAGTCCCAGTATTCGCGGCACTGGAGCCGGTCGCATCCGGTGCGGCAAGCGTGGTGCTGTCGGCGCCCGCGTCGGCGCCGTTCGACATCCGCCCGCTTGGACTGGCGCTGTGGCTGCTCGGCGCGTGCGCGATGTTCGGCCTGCTGTGCTGGCAGCAGCGGCGTTTCGAGCGCGGCCTCGGGCGGATGCAGGCGATCGATGGCGAGCGTCGCGCATGGCGCGCGGAAGGCGCCGAAGGCCTGCCCGCGGTCATCGGCCTGCTGCGTCCGCGCATCATCCTGCCCGCGGACATCGACACCCGATTCGACAGCGAGCAGCGGCGCTTGATGCTGGCCCATGAAGGCATCCACCTGCGTCGCGGCGATGCGTGGGCGAACGCCCTGGCTGCGCTGGCCCGCAGCGTGTTCTGGTTCAACCCGCTGGTCCATGCCGCCGCATCGCGCATGCGCCACGACCAGGAGCTGGCCTGCGACGCGCGCGTGATCGCCGCGCATCCGCATGCACGCCGCGCATATGGCGAGGCGATGCTGAAGAACGCGGCTTCACCCTTGATGATGCCGCTTGGCTGCCATTGGGGCGTCACCCATCCGATGAAGGAGAGAGTCATGTTGCTCAAGAGCGCGATTCCGCCGCGCGGCACGCGCCTGGCCGGCGCATTGATGGTGGGCGCGGCTGCGCTCGCGGTGGCTGCGGCGGCATGGGCGGCCATGCCGCCACGCCAGGTCGAACGCCGCAGCGAGGTCGAGGTGCGCTCCGATGGCCACGATTTCCAGGCGGACATCACCGTTTCGATCGATGGCGCGTCGGCCAGCGACATGACGATCATCGGCGGCTACGGCAAGCCGTTCTCGGTGCAAATCCAGGACAACCAGACCGGTGCGCTGGACTTGCAGGGCACGGTGACACAGACGAAGACGGACAAAGGACTGCCCGCCTATCGCATCCAGACCCGCCTGCTTCGGGACGGAAAGCTGCTCGGCCAGCCCGGGCTGGTGGTGGCGCCCGACAAGGATGCGCGGATCAGGATCGGCGAACAGTCCGCCGCAGGTGCATTCGCCGGCATCGAGATGAAGCTGCGTATCGGCGCCGTCAGCAAACGCGCGAAGCAGGCCATGCGCGATGCGGACGAAGCGGCGGCCAACGCCATCGTCGCGGCCGAAGCGGCGGATCAGGCCGCCAAGAATGCAGACCGCGCGGCCATGGATGCGGAAAAAGCGGCGGAGGCGGCGGTCGGCACGGCCGCCGAACAGGCGCGCATCGCGGCGGACCAAGCCAGCAAGGCTGCTGATGCAGCAGCAGGGGCGGCAGCGGAAGCCGCCATCCATGAAGCCGAAGCGCAGGGCGAACGCCAGCGCATCGAGCGCAGGATCATCATCCGCAATGACAGCATCGCTTCGCCGCCGGCACCGCCCGCACCGCCTGCGGTACCCGGCGTGAAAGGCGCCCCTCCGGCGCCGCTCGCCCCGCCCATGCCACCGGCATTGGCCGCATCGGGCAAGGCCGTGGTGCATATCGAACGGCAAGTCCGCAATGGCCCCGCGCGACCCGCGCCGCCAACCCCACCCGCGCCACCGACCCGCATCGACAGCGCCGCCAAGGCGGTGGCTGCCGGCGGGCGTGAACTGACGCCAGCCGAGGTGAAGGCAGCAGGCCTCAAGTCAGGGTATCGCTGGGTGGATGTGCAGTCGCTGGTGGCGGGCCAGGGCGCACTCTCGATCATGATCGAGGCCGATGTCGTTACGGTGCAGGAAGAGGGCGAAGGCCCGCATTACGCCGGATACAAACCCTGATCGCGACATCGCGCACTGCGCAAACCGAGCGCGCGTGATCGGCGCAGGCGCGGGTCAGCGCTCCAGCGCGCGGGCAAGCAGCCGGGCGTAAAGCTTCTCCTGCAGGCCCTTGGGCGATGCCAGCTCCATCCGCGCCATCGCTTCCGGATCCATGCCGGTGTCGGCGAACAAGGCCGATGCGATGGCGCGCAGCTTCCCGCCGGTGCTGGCCGTCTGGCCTTTCAGGCGGGTCAGCGCCTTGGCCAGCCGTTGCTCGACGTCGGTGAAATCGCTGCCGAGCGGATAGTCCGGCAGGCTGCCATCGGCGCGGAAGGGCGCCAAGGCCCCGCGCAGGCGCGCAGCGCTGTTGACCGTTCCGCACTGCGATATGCGGAAGTGGAAATCCTTCGACAGCTTGCCGTTGCGCTTGGCCGTCTCGATGAGGCCCGGCTGGTCGCGCGAATCGGCGATGCCGCACATCCGGATGATCGTTTCCTCGTCGGTCAGGCCGCGCACGTCGGCGATGCCGTACTCGGTGATGTAGACATCACGCAGGTGGCGCGGGATGGTGGTATGGCCGTAGTCCCACAAGATGTTGCCGCTGACCTCGCCACCCGATTCGCGCGTGGCGCGCAGCATCAGGATCGAGCGGCCGTCGTCCAGCTCGTGCGCCATCGCCACGAAGTTGTACTGGCCGCCGACGCCCGACACCACCCGGCCGTCCTCCAGCGCATCCGAAGTGGCCGAGCCCAGTGCGGTGGCCATCATGCAGGTATTGAAGAAGCGGCCTTCGCGGCGCTGCAGGCGCTCCAGCGTCTCGTTGTCGCGGCTGAGCGCGTTGATCTCGCTGATCGGGCGCATGTCGATGGCGCGCGCGGCCTCCTCATCCATGTCGCGCAGCCAGTCGTAGAACGCCGGCGAGCCGAGGTAGAACGCCCCGCGCAGGCTGTTGCCCTCGGCCTCGACGCGCGCGCGATCCGCCGCATCGGCGCTGCCGTCCTCGATGCGCCGCATCAGCGGCAGGTCGTCGACGACCTTGCGCTTGAGCACGCCGCGTTCGGCCAGCACGCGGAAGCCTTCGTTGATCATCTCGCTGCAGCCGTAGAGGCCGCGCTCGAACGCATCGAGGCCGCCGCGGCGCCGCACCAGCGGATGCCGTTCGATGTCCGGATCGAGCGCGTGCAGCACGCGGCGGTACTTCGCGTTGTCGACGTGGCGGAGCACCAGCGCGTGCGAGAGCGCATCGGCCAGCGCGCCGATGCCGATCTGCAGGGTGCCGCCATCCTTCACCAGCGCGCTGGCATACAGGCCGATCGCGTAGTCGGTATCGCCGATAGGTTGCCGCGGCAGCGCGAACAGCTTCGGATGCGGTGCCGGCGGCCGCAGCACGAGGTCGAAGAAGCCGTCGTCGACCAGCGCATGCCCGCCGAGCCACGGCATTTCCGGATCGATCTCGGCCACCATAAGCGGGCGCGGCAGCCCGGCACGGGCGATGGCGGACAGCGCGTCGGAAGTGAGATCGGTGTTGGACGACAGCGAGAGCCGCGAGTCGCCTTCGCGCGCGGCCACCCGCTGCACGATGCAATTCACCTCGCGGTCGGCGATCGCATCCGCCACGTAGGTGTAGTTCAGGCTGGCGTAACGACGCTGCGCCTGGGTGGAGCCCATCAATGCGCCGGACTGGAAGTAGAACTCCTCGACCTCGATCCCGGGCGGCAAGGCATCGCGCTTGAGCGCTTCGACATAGCGCAACCGCGGGAAGTCGGTGCCGTACAGGCGCTCGACCAGCGGCCCGAGAAAGCGCTTTTCCAGCAAGCTGGCGCCGGTCGGCGGGTCAAGCGAGAGCGCGGTGTAGAGATGCAGGGCTCGGCCGCCTTCCGCTGCGCAATTGTCGTAAAGCGCATTGAGCAGCAGGTGCGGCTTGCCGAGCCCGAGCGGGGCGGCGATCCGCAGTGGGCCTGCGATCCGCCCGAGGATCGCGGCGACCGCAGTGTCGGCATCGTGCAGCGTTTCGCCCATGCATCGAGCATACGCGAGGCCCGCGTCAAAGCACGTCGACGGGAATCCTGAGGTAGCGCATGCCGTTGGCTTCGGGCCTAGGCAGGGCGCCGGCGCGGATGTTCACCTGCACGGCCGGCAGGATCAGCGCCGGCAGGGCCAGCGTGCGGTCGCGGGCTTCGCGCATTGCCACGAATTCGGCTTCGGGCGTATCGGCGCGAACGTGGATGTTGTGCCGTTTCTGCTCGCCGATGGTGCTTTCGCAACGATGTTCGCGGCCGCCCGGCGCGTAGTCGTGGCAGACGAAGACGCGGGTTTCGTCCGGCAATGCGTACAGCCGCCGGATCGAGCGGAACAGCGTGGCGGCGTCGCCGCCTGGGAAATCGCAACGGGCGGTGCCGCCATCGGGCATGAACAGCGAATCGCCCGCGAACAGCGCGTCGCCCATCAGGAAGGCGTTGCTGTCGCTGGTGTGGCCGGGCACGGCGATGACGCGGGCCTGCAGCGTCCCGATGGCGAAGGTTTCCCCGTCGGCGAACAAATGGTCGAACTGCGAGCCGTCGACCGGAAAGCGTTCGCCCAGCCCGAAGACCTCGCGGAACGTTTCCTGGACGCGGGTGATGCCCTTGCCGATGGCGATGGATGCGCGACGGAAGCGCTTGTGCCGCAGCCAGTATGCGGCGCTCAGGTGGTCGGCATGGGCATGCGTTTCCAGCAGCCATTCGATCTTGAGCGAATGCGCATCGATGTAGTCGACGATCGCCTGCACGCTGGCGGTGGACGTGCGGGCCGATGCCGGATCGTAATCGAGCACCGGGTCGATGATGGCCGCCGACGCACTGGCCGGATCGCGCACCACATAGCTCCAGGTGCCGGTGCCGGGGTGGAAGAACGGTTGAACGTGGGGCGTGGCGGCCATGGCGGTGTCCGGTGGCGGAGCGTCGGTCAGCACGGCGGTCGTTCGCCGCAATAGAGTTCGTGAAGCGTGGACAGGATGCGCTGCGCGGGGCCGTCGGCCAGCGCGTAGAGAATGGTCTGCGCTTCGCGGCGGGTGCTGACCAGGCCTTCTTCGCGCAGCACGGCCAGGTGTTGCGAGAGCGCGGACTGGCTGAGGTCGACGCTGGCGTTGAGTTCGCCCACCGAACATTCGCCTTCGACCAGCCGGCACAGCAGCAACAGGCGCTTCTTATTGGACAGGGCCTTCAGGATGCGCGCGGCCTCGGCGGCGTGTTCGCGCATCGCATCGCCGTCGATGGCCGCGATCGCGCTCAATCCTACATCACCGGCAAGCCCGCCTCGCGCCAGCCGTTGAGGCCACCGGCGATCGAACGCACGTCGCTGAAGCCCAGTTGCCGGAGGCTGTCCGCCGAGAGGGCGGCCCGTCCGCCGGACAGGCAATAGACCACTACAGGGCGATCGCGGTGCGACAGCGCCGGAGCGGTTGCATCCGCCACGGCCGGATGCGCATCGACCTGGAATTCCAGCACGCCGCGCGGGATGTTGATCGCACCCGGGAGATGACCGGCCTCGAACTCGGCCGGTTCGCGCACGTCGATGACCACGGCATCGTCCGGGACTGTATGGAATTCGGCCGGGGCGACCTCGCGGATGCGTTGGCGGGCGGCGGCGACCAGATCGGCAGCGTTGAGCGGCATCGGAAGATCCTCGAAGGCAGGCGTGGCAACGCCGGGATTCAATATTAGCAAATGCTAATTTTATCGATGCATCTTCGCGGCCGCAGGCGGCCGGTCCGATGTCGACGACGGCCCGGCTCGTCTCGCATTCATGCCGGTTGCGCGATCATCGTGGTGCCGACAATGGAACCAGCGTCATGGCCGACTCCTTCATCGTTGCCTGTCCGCACTGTCATTCACTCAACCGCGTGCCCGGTGCGCGGCTTGCCGAACATCCCCGATGCGGCAAGTGCGGTCGTGCGTTGTTCGAGGGCAAGCCGCTGGCGCTGGATGCCGCCGCCTTCGCTACCCATGCAGAGCGCGCGGACTTGCCCTTGCTGGTGGATTTCTGGGCGCTGTGGTGCGGGCCTTGCCGGATGATGGCGCCGCAGTTCGAAGCCGCCGCCGCCGAGCTGGAGCCGCAGTTGCGGCTGGGCAAGGTGGATACCGAGTCGCAACCGGCGCTGGGTTCGCGTTTCGGCATCCGCAGCATCCCCACGCTCGTGCTGTTCCGGCATGGCCGTGAACTGGCGCGGCAGCCGGGCGCGATGGGGCAGGCCGACATCGTGCGCTGGACGCGCCAGCATCTTTGAAACGCCTTGTGCGAGGAGGACACCGATGAACCACAGGATTTTCATGCTCGGATGGGTCGGGTTGACATGCGCAGCCCTGTCCGGTTGCGCGCAACCGCAAGTGGAAGCCGGCATGCGGCAGCCGGCGACCGCCTCGCAGCAGGCCGTGAGCATCGCGCTCAACCAGCCGCGACCGGGCTTGTACACCGCAGGCCAGCCCGCGGAATCGGACTGGCGCGCGATCGCCGCACGCGGCGTGACCGCGGTGATCAACCTGCGGCCCGACGCCGAAATGCAGGGGCGCGATGAAGCCGCCGAGGTGCGCGCCGCCGGCATGGCTTACATCCGGATCCCGGTCGCCAACGGAGCAGACCTCACCCTCGACAACGCACGCAAGCTGCACGGCGCCATCGCCAGCACGAACGGCGCGCCCGTGTTGGTGCATTGCGCTTCGGCCAACCGTGCCGGCGGCCTGTTGGCGTTGATGGCGGCCAGCGAGGAAGGCATGGCTCATGACGCGGCGTTGGAATTCGGCCGCAAGGCCGGGATGAAAAGCACCGAAGCGCGAGTGCGCGGAGTTCTCTCGCAGGACGACTAGCGCGTCAGCGCTGCGTTCAGCACCAGCGCCAGGCGGGTGCCGGCACGGCGCAGCTGCGCCTCGGCGGTCGGCGTCCAACGGATGAAATAATCGTCCTGCAGCGCGGGTTTGGCGGGATAGAAGCCGGGCTGCGACATGATCGCGCAACTGGCTTCGGCCCAGCCGGCGGCATCCGGTGGCAGGGACTGGCGCGCCAGCGGCACCACCAACGGCATCGCCCGCAGGCGAGTGGCATAGGCTTCGTCGGACAGGTGCTGGCGGAACAGCAGGCGGCTGTCCCAGAGCGCGTGCAGATTGGTGCCGAAACCGGCATCGTTCACCTGCGTGTCGTTGCCGCCGCGGTCACGGGCGTAACCGGCATGCAGCGGCTGGTGCACGTCGCCGACGAAATGCACGACGAATTTCAGCGCGTCGCGTCGTGCTTCCAGCGGTTGGCGGCGGTCGGCGAGGATCCCGGCCTGCCTGCGGATCGCCTCGACCACGCAGTCGCCGCCGGGACAGTCGCGCCGCATTTCGTACCGGCAACCGTTTTCGGCGATGTTGACGAAATGCCAGCGCCCCGTGCGTCGGTAGCGTGCGGGATCGGAGTCGCGCAGGTCGTCGGCCCAGTTGGCGATGCCGGGCAGGCTGGGGTCGGCTTCGCCGGCCAAGAGGCGCGAGATTTCCGCGCGGGCCGCGGGCGTGAGCTCGGCCTCGGCGAGCCGGGCGACCAGGCGGTGTCCCATCGCGCCCCAGGCGAAACCGGGCAGCGCGATGCACGCGAGGACGAGGGCGGTGGCGCAGCGCGCGATGCGCGGAAACGAAAAAGCCATGCCGACAGGATAGCCGGCATGGCCCGGGTTCGGACCGGGGGGCGCCCCGCGGTCAGAACTTCAGCACGTAGGCAACACCGTAGACCAGCGGATCGACGTTCACGGTGGCCAGCTTGGCACCGTTGAGATGGGCATCGGTGTCGATGTCGATCTTGCGCGCGTCAATGCGGAACATGCCCTTTCCGGCCTTGAAATCGATGCCGGCGTGGAAGGCGGCGCCCCACGAGTTGTCGAGGCTCAGGTTGCTGCCGGCCAGCGCGCCACGGGTGTCTTCGCTGAAGAACCAGGTGTAGTTGAGGCCGGCACCGACGAACGGCTTGATCTTCGCGTCGGGTGCGCCGAAGTGATACTGCAGGCTCAGCGTCGGCGGCAGGTGCTTGGTGGAGCCGACCTTGGACGTGCCGGCCGGGGTGGCCAGTTCGATGTGGTGCTGGAACGGCAGCGCGGCGATCAGCTCGATGCCCAGATTGTCGGCGATGAAGTACTCGCCGGTGACCGTCGGGCGGACGCTGTCGGCAACCTCGATGTAGGTGCCGCCACCGAGGTTGGCATTGCGGGACTTGGGCGACACCTGGTGCACGCCGAAGCCGACGGTGAAGTCGCCCTTGGACTGCGCCATGGCGGGGGCGGCCACGGACAGCGCGATGGCGGCGGCAAGGGGAAGAAGCAGCTTGCGGTTCATGGTGTATCTCCTGGGTAAGGGGGTCTGCTGGAGCCATGATGCGACGCACAAAGCCAGGGGAATTTGAGAATGATCAAAAAATCGTTAATCGGATGAATGGGCCGTTTTGCTGCGGTTTAGACGGCCCCATGAGGCTGCCGGGCAGGGGAGCCGGTACAATGGGCGTTTGTCCACGCGCCACGCACACAAGGAGCAGGCAATGGCCATCAAGGTCGGCATCAACGGGTTCGGTCGCATCGGCCGCAACGTCTTCCGTTCGGCGGTCCAGAACTTCGGCGATGAGATCGAGATCGTCGGTATCAACGACCTCCTCGAGCCGGATTACCTGGCCTACATGCTGAAGTACGACAGCGTGCACGGCCGCTTCGACGGCGATGTGTCGGTGGACGGCAACGACCTGGTGGTGAACGGCAAGAAGATCCGTCTGTCCCAGGAACGCGATCCGGCCAACCTGAAGTGGGACGAGGTCGGTGCCGAGGTGGTCATCGAGTCCACCGGCCTGTTCCTGACCAGGGAAACCTGCCAGAAGCACCTCGACGCGGGCGCCAAGAAAGTCGTCATGTCGGCGCCGGCCAAGGACGACACGCCGATGTTCGTGCACAAGGTCAACTGCGGGAAGTACGCCGGCGAGGCCATCATCTCCAACGCCTCGTGCACGACCAACTGCCTGGCGCCGATCGCCAAGGTGC
>DAIRVA010000050.1:0-15495 GCA_036803045.1 Lysobacter sp.
CGCGCGCGGCGCGCTCGAGCAGGCGGCTGTGCAGGTAGAACACGTCGCCCGGGTAGGCTTCGCGGCCCGGCGGGCGCTTGAGCAGCAGCGAGATCTGGCGGTAGGCCACGGCCTGCTTGGACAAATCGTCGTAGATGATCAGGGCGTCTTCGCCGCGGTCGCGGAAGTATTCGCCCATCGCGCAGCCGGAGTAGGCGGCGATGAAGTTCATCGCGGCGGACTCGGACGCCGAGGCGGCGACGACCGTCGTGTAGGCCATTGCGCCGGTTTCTTCCAGCTTGCGCACGATGCCGGCGATGGTCGAGTTCTTCTGGCCGATCGCAACGTAGATGCACTTAACGCCCGAGGCCTTCTGGTTGATGATCGTGTCGATCGCCACCGCGGTCTTGCCGGTCTGGCGGTCGCCGATGATCAGCTCGCGCTGGCCGCGGCCGATCGGGATCATGGCGTCGACGGACTTGTAACCCGTCTGCACCGGCTGGTCGACCGACTTGCGCCAGATGACGCCCGGGGCCACGCGCTCGACGGGTGCGGTCAGCGCCGTACCCAGCGGACCCTTGCCGTCGATCGGCTCGCCCAGCGCGTTGACGACGCGGCCGAGCATTTCCGGACCGACCGGCACTTCCAGGATGCGGCCGGTGGTCTTGGCCACGTCGCCTTCGCGCAGGTGCTCGTAGTCGCCCAGGACCACCGCGCCCACCGAGTCGCGCTCCAGGTTCAGCGCCAGTGCGTAGGTGCTGTTGGGCAGCTCGATCATTTCGCCCTGCATGACGTCGGCCAGGCCGAAGATGCGCACGATGCCGTCGGACACCGAGGTGACCGTGCCTTCGTTGCGCGACTCCGCGGCCAGCTTGACCTTCTCGATACGGGTCTTGATCAGGTCGCTGATTTCAGAGGGGTTGAGCGTGGTAGCCATGGATAAGTCCTGTGTGCCGGCTTGCGCGCGGCGGTTCAATGGGAATTCAGTGCGTCAGCGCGGACTGCAGGCGCGCCAGCTTGCCTTTCAGCGAGCCGTCGATCACCACGCTGCCGGCATCGATCACGGCGCCGCCGATCAGCGATGCGTCGACCGCCGTCTCGACGTCGACCTCGCGGCCGAAGCGCTTCTTCAGCGCGGCCTTGATGACGTCCAGCTCGCCGGACGGCAGCGCCGTGGCGGAGGTGACCTTCGCCTTCACGACGTGCTCGGCCTCGGCGCGCAGTTCTTCGAACAGCCCGGCGATTTCCGGCAGCTGCGGCAGGCGGCGCGCATCGGCGAGGATGCCAAGGAAGCGGGTGAACACATCACTGGCGCCCTCGGGCGCCAGCAACGACACCGCCACCGCGGGCAGCAGCTGCGGGTTCGGCAGCAGGGCCGCCACACGCGGATCCGCCGCAGCATGCGCGGCGAAACCCAGTGCCTGCGACCAGGCGGCGAAGTTGCCTTCGTCGCGCGCCGTCGCGAAGGCGGCGCGGGCGTAGGGGCGGGCGACAGTCAGGGCCTGGCTCATCGATCGGATCGTCCGGATCAGATTTCGGCAGCGAGTTCGTCGAGCAGCGCCTTGTGGGCGTTGGCGTCGATCTCGCGCTTCAACAGCTTCTCGGCACCGCTGACGGCCAGCGCGGACACCTGCTTGCGCAGGTCCTCGCGGGCACGCGTGGCGGCGGCATCGATCTCGGCCTGCGCCAGTTCTTTCTGGCGGTTGGCTTCGGTGATCGCTTCGTTCTTGGCCGCGTCGACGATCTGGTTGGCGCGCGCGTGGGCCTGGTCGATGATCTCGTTGGCCTTGACGCGGGCGTCCTTCAACGCCTCGTTGACCTTTTCCTGGGCCTGCGCCAGATCCTTCTGGCTGCGGTCGGCTGCGGCCAGGCCTTCAGCGATCTTCTGCTGGCGTTCTTCGATGGCAGCCAGCAGCGGCGGCCAGATTTTGGTCGCAATGATCCAGATCAGGCCAGCGAAGGCCAGCGCCTGGGCGAACAGAGTGAGATTGATATTCATCGTAAACCTGCCGGTGATGAAGGGCCCGCGCACATCGCGCCGGCCCAGCTACGCCTGGTGACTGACCGCGGGCGGACGCCCGTGGTCAGGCGTGCACGCGACGGATCAGCCCGCCAGCTTGGCCAGCTGTTCGGTGAAGATCGTGATGAACGGGCTGGCGAAGGCGAACAGCAGGCCGACGGCGACCGAGATGATGAACGCGGCGTCGATCAGGCCGGCGGTGATGAACATGCGCACCTGCAGGGCCGGGATGAGCTCCGGCTGGCGGGCCGCGGACTCGAGGAACTTGCCGGCCATGATGGCCAGGCCCAGGCCGGCGCCCAGCGCGGCGAGGCCGATCATGATGCCGACCGCCAGCGCGGTGAAGGACTGGACCTGGGCGAGGTTGGCAAGAGCTTCCATGGTGATCTCCAAACGGTTTTAGCGAAATTGAAAGGGAACAGCGAAAGGGGTGGAACGAATGAGTCAGTGCGCGTCTTCGACGAGGCTGAGGTAGACGATCGACAGCATCATGAAGATGAAGGCCTGCAGCGGGACCACCAGCAGGTGGAAGATCATCCAGCCGAAGCCGAAGGCCGCGCCGCCCAGCATGCCGAGGATGCCGGCGCCGCCGAGCACCCAGATCAGCAGGAACACGATCTCGCCGCCGAACATGTTGCCGAACAGTCGCATCGCCAGCGAAATCGGCTTCGACAGCCACTCGACGGTGTTGAGGATCAGGTTGAACGGCAGCATCCACTTGCCGAACGGGGCGGTCAGGAATTCCTTGGTCATGCCGCCGATGCCCTTCGCCTTGAGGGCGAAGAAGATCATCAGGAAGAACACGCTGATCGACATGCCGAGGGTGGCGTTCACGTCGGCGGTCGGCACCGGCTTCCAGTAGGGGATGCCCGCCCACTCGAGCGGTTTGGCGATGAAATCGGCCGGGATCATCTTGATCATGTTCATCAGGAGGATCCAGAAGAACAGCGTGATCGCGATCGGCGTCACCAGCTTGGACTTGCCGTGGTAGGTGTCCTTGACCTGGGTGTGCACGAACTCCAGGCAGATCTCGACGAACGCCTGCCACTTGCCTGGCACGCCTGCGGTCGGCTTGCGCACCGCCAGCCAGAACAGGAACACCATGAACAGGCCGCTCAGCACCGCCATCACCAACGTGTCCACGTGCAGGGTCATGAACTCACCCTCGCCCGCATGCGCCGTCAGGTTGTGCAGGTGGTGCTGGATGTATTCGGTCGGCGTCAGTTCGCCGACTTTTTCGGGAGACATCACGGGTTTGAATTCCTGACTGTTTGCAACGACACGGTCAATACATAGGCGATCAACGCCGCGAGCACCCCGAGCAGCAGGGCCGCGGGCGGCAGTTTCCATGCCGCAACCGCGCCGATCATCACCACCAGGAACACCCCCCAGCGGACGACGATGCCTGCGAACCAGCGCACCAGCACGACATTGGCGGGCGCGACGCCCCCGGCCAGCGCGATGCGCGAGGCCAGCCAGCTCCCCAGCGCGATCGCCGCACCGCCCATGGCGACGCCCAGACCGAAACGCAGGCCCTGCGGCGCCAACCATCCGGCAGCCACGGCGACCAACGCCACCGCCAACATCTGCCGCAGGGCGGCCTGCCTCACCATCCGCTTGGATCGGGCGACTGGATCGGACACGGGCTTTCCTGCGGCGACGTCAAACCGGACGAAACCGCCCGGCTAAGCTTTGAAATTATAGCAGCCCCCAAAATTGGGGGGCAAGCCGTTGGCCGGGCCGTAACTGCCCGGGACCGGAGAGCCGCCCCTGCGCCCCCGGCAACGACCCGCCGGCTTACTTGCGCCTGGGAAGGTAGAGGTCGGTGATCGTGCCTTCGAAGGCCTCGGCGGCCATCGCCACGGTTTCGCCCAGCGTCGGATGCGGATGGATGGTGTGGCCGATGTCGGCCGCTTCCGCGCCCATCTCGATGGCCAGCGCCACCTCGCTGATCAACTCGCCCGCGTGCGGACCGACGATGCCGCCACCGATCACCCGGTGCGTGGCCTCGTCGAATACCAGCTTGGTGAAGCCTTCGGTGCGGCCCAGGCCCAGCGCGCGGCCGGAGGCGATCCACGGAAACTTGCCGACACCGACCTTCAGCCCCTTCTCCTTGGCCTCGGTTTCGGAGACGCCGACCCATGCGATCTCCGGATCGGTATAGGCCACGCTCGGGATCACCCGCGCGACCCAGCTCTTCTTCTCGCCGGCGGCGACTTCCGCCGCCAGCTTGCCCTCGTGGGTAGCCTTGTGCGCCAGCATCGGCTGGCCGACCAGGTCGCCGATCGCGAAGATGTGCGGCACGTTGGTGCGCATCTGGTCGTCCACCGGGATCAGGCCGCGCTCGCCGACCTTCACACCGGCCTTGTCGGCATCGAGCTTGCCGCCGTTCGCGCTGCGACCCACGGCAACCAGCACGCGGTCGAAGATCTTGGCGTCGGGGATGCTCTCGCCTTCAAACGTGCAGGCGATGCCGTTCTTTTGCGCCTTCGCCTCCACGACCTTGGTCTTGAGATGGACGTTGACGCCCTGAGCCTTCAGGCGCGCGGCGAGCGGCTTGACCAAGTCCGCATCGGCACCCGGGATCAGTTGTGGCGCCAGCTCGACCACGGTTACATCGCTGCCGAGGCCGCGATACACCGTCGCCATTTCCAGCCCGATGATGCCGCCGCCGACCACCAGCAATTTCTTCGGCACGTCCGCCAGTTCGAGCGCATCGGTGGAATCCATCACCCGCGCATCGTCCCACGGGAAGCCCGGCAGTTTCACCGCCTGCGAGCCCGCCGCGATGATGCAGTACTGGAAGCGCAGCAGCTGCGTCTTGCCGTCCGCATCGGTGACCAGCAGCTCGTTGGGCGATGCGAACTTCGCCACGCCCTGCACCGTGCGCACCTTGCGCTGGCGGGCCATGCCGGCAATGCCCTTGGTGAGCTGGCCGACGACCTTGTCCTTGTAGGCACGCAGCTTGTCGATGTCGATCTTCGGCTTGGCAAAGGTGATGCCGTAGTCATCGGCATGCGCCGCGGCATCCATCACCTCGGCCGCATGCAGCAACGCCTTGGAGGGGATGCAGCCGACGTTGAGGCAGACGCCGCCCAGCTGCGCGTAACGTTCCACCAGCACCGTATCGAGACCGACGTCGGCTGAACGGAACGCTGCCGTATAGCCGCCCGGCCCGGAGCCGATCACCACCATCCGGCATTCGATGTCGGCGGGCTTGCCGCTGGACGCGGTTGCCTGCGGCGCAGGCTTCGCATCGCCGACGGGCGGCGTGGCCTGCGGCTTCGGCGCTTCCGCGGGCTTGGGCGCTTCGGCCTTGGCCGGCACGGCATCCGCGCCCTCGGCTTCGATCACCGCCACGATGCTGCCTTCCGAGAGCGTGTCGCCCAGCTTCACCTTCAGCGACTTCACGATGCCGGCCACGCTCGAGGGCACCTCCATCGTCGCCTTGTCGGACTCGAGCGTGACCAGCCCCTGGTCCTTGGCGACGGTGTCGCCCAGCTTCACCAGCACCTCGATCACCGGGACATCGGCATGGCCGCCGATGTCCGGGACTTTCACTTCAATCGTTGCCATTCGGCTTGCTCCGTTCGTGGGCGGCATCGGCTTCCTCCGCCTCGTGGTCTGCTTCCTCGATCGCGCGCTCGGTATCCGCACGCGCATCGTTGCGGGACAGCGCGGCGCGCTCTTCCTCGCTCAACTTCGATTTTCCCCGCGCTTCGCTCCTGACGGCTGGGCGATCCACCTGTCCGCGCAAGGCCGCGAAAGCGTCATCGCCCTCCAGCCCGAACAGGCTGCGCACGTTCAGGTCGCGCTGCGGGAACGGGATCTCGATCTCGTACTTCTTCAGCGCCGTGTCCAGCTCCCACATGTAGGCCGCCTTGACCGCCACGTTGCGGCGGGCCGCCTCCTCGGTCAGCCATACCGCGAGGATGAACTCGACCGAACTCTGGCCGAAGTTCACCAGCCACACCTGCGGCGCGCGGTCGCCCTCCATGCTGAGGGTGAAGGGCACGTTGGCGGCGGCCTCGAGCGCGGCCTTCTTCACCAGCTCCTTGTCCACGCCGTAGGCCACGCCGAAGGGCACGCGGATGCGGCGGTTGACCGAGCGGTAGGTCCAGTTGGTGACGCGCCCACTGACGAACTCGGAGTTCGGCACCAGGATGTCGATATTGTCGTTGGTGGTGATGCGGGTGGCGCGGATGTTGATCGCCTTCACCACGCCGCGCACGTTGTCGTCGAGCTGGACGAAGTCGCCGACTTTCAACGACCTGTCGAACAGCAGGATCAGGCCCGAGACGAAGTTGCTGAAGATCTGCTGCAGGCCGAAGCCCAGGCCCACGCCGAGCGCGCCGGCGAAGATGGTGAACTTGCTGAGCGGCAGGCCGAGCGCGTTGAGCGCGAGCATCGCGGCGATCGCCAGGATCACGTAATGGACGATGCGCGAAAGCGTGTAGAGGGCCGCATGGCTGGCACGCGGATTGCGCTTGTCGTAGCGATTGATCGCACCGCGCACCAGCTTGGAGATCAGCAGCGCGCCGAGCACCACCACGATCGCGCCGACAATGCCCCCGACGGTCAGGCTGAAATCGCCCAGCTGCAGCAACTTGGTGGACAGGAAGGGCTGGATGTCCGCCAGGGCGCGCCCGCCGGCATCCTCGGCCACGTCGCGGGCGCGTTCGATCTTCTCGCCGATCTCGGGCTGCCGGTGCATCACGGGCTCAAAGCAGTACCCGGCGCATGTCGCCCAGGAGCTGCGCCAACGATGCGGTGAAGCGCGCGGCCGCCGCACCATCAATCACCCGGTGGTCGTAGGACAGCGACAGCGGCAGCATCATGCGCGGGGCGAATTCCTTGCCGTTCCACGCCGGCTGGATCGACGACTTCGACACGCCCAGGATCGCGACTTCCGGCGCGTTGACGATCGGGGTGAACGCGGTGCCGCCGATGCCGCCGAGCGAGCTGATGCTGAAACAGCCGCCCTGCATGTCCGCCGGACCGAGCTTGCCGTCGCGCGCCTTCTTCGCCAATGCGGAAGTTTCCTGCGCGATCTCGATCACGCCCTTCTTGTCGCAGTCGCGCACCACGGGCACCACCAGCCCGTTGGGCGTGTCGGCGGCGAAGCCGATGTGGAAATACTTCTTCAGCGTCAGGTTGTCGCCGGAGGCATCCAGCGAGGCGTTGAAGTCCGGGTACTGCTTGAGCAGGGACACCGTCGCCTTCATCAGGAAGGCGAGCATCGTCAGCTTGATGCCGGCCTTCTCGTTCTCCTTGTTGAGCTGGACGCGCAAGGCCTCCAGATCGGTGATGTCGGCGCTGTCGAACTGGGTGACGTGCGGGATCATCGCCCAGTTGCGCGCGAGGTTGGCGCCGGAGATCTTCTTGATCCGCGACAGCGGCTTGACCTCCACCTCGCCGAACTTGGCGAAGTCCACCTTCGGCCACGGCAGCAGGTCCAGCCCGCCGCCTGCGCCGCCGGCGGCCGGGCGCACTCCGCCTGCCAGCGCGCCCTTGACGAACTTCTGCACGTCCTCGCGGGTGATGCGGCCCTTGTCGGCGCTGCCGCTGACCTGCGCCAGGTCCACGCCCAGTTCGCGCGCGAACAGGCGCACCGCGGGGCTGGCGTAGGGCACCTTGTCCGGCAACACCGCATCGGCCTCGAAGCGCACCGGCGGCAGGCCGGCGCCCATCGCGTTGGTCGGCGGCGTCACCGTGGTCTTGACCTGTTGCGCAGCCTCGTCGACGGCCTGTCGCGCATCGGCGGTTTCGATCGATTCCTCGGTCAGCGCATCGGGTTCGGCCGCGACCTCGGCCGGCTCGGCCTTCGCGCCGGTTTCGCTGCTGGCGGCGATTTTCGATGCGGCTTCCGGCTCGGCGCGCGGCGGCTCGGCGGCGGCATCGCCGGCGACCTCGATCACGGCCACCAGCCCGCCTTCGGAAAGCGTGTCGCCCAGCTTGACCTTCAACTCCTTGACCGTACCGGCGAACGGCGACGGCACTTCCATCGTCGCCTTGTCCGATTCCAGCGTGATCAGGCCCTGGTCCTTGTCGACGCTGTCGCCGGGCTTGACCAGCAGCTCGATCACCGGCACGTCGCCGTGGCCACCGATATCGGGGACGCGCGCTTCCTTCAGTTCCGCCATGACCACTCCGCTGGGTATGTCCGGCCCCTATTGTGGCGGCAGAAACGCCGGGCGAACAAACACACGCCTGCGAATGTCCCGTCACGTCGATATTTCACCCGGCCGATATCAGCCGGGTACTGCATTCAGCTTGGCCCCAGTCGCCGCAAGCGCGACCGCAGGCCCCAACACCATGCGAAGTAGTGCCCGAGCAGCAGGCCGCCCAGCGCGAACAGGCTGTCCGGACTCAGGAACCAGGCTTCCTCCCGCTGCATCGGATGCCACTGGAATCCGTGTTCGTAGAGCTGCCAGAAGCCGAGCAGGATGCGGCCGGCCACCAGCAACGTCAGCCCAAGCACGAGCATGGAGTTGGGGGTGATGAAGAAGCGGCCGGCTTCTACTTCATGGCGGCTGATGGAGAGATTGAGCAGGCCGAGCGCGCTGCCGGCGATGAAACCGGCCCCGGCCATCCGCAACGCATCAGGCAACCAGCGCGTCGCCATCCATGCGCCGAGGAAGAACGCGGCCGCCGAGACCAGCACCAGCCACGCGTTGACCGAATTCGCCCAGGCCAGCACGCGTCGGCGTTTGCGGCCGAAGCGGTAGCGCTGGATCAGCGAGAACGGCAGCAGGACCGCCCACAGCGCCACGATGGCCAGGACCAGCAAGGGCAGTAGCAAGAGCAAGGGCATCGCAGCGCAGGCTCAGGGGTGCTCGACCGCATCATGCACACGCTCGCGCCGCAGCAGGTAAAGGCCGCTGGCGACGATGATCGCGGCACCCAGCCAGGTCGCCGCATCGGGCAGCACGCCCCACAGCGCCAGGTCGATCCCGAGCGACCACAGCAGCACGGTGTATTCCAGCGGCGCGACTTTCGAGGCCTCGCCCAACCGGAAGGCCTCGGTCAGCAGGATCTGTCCACAGGCGCCGAACGCGCCGACCAGCCCCACGATGCCCCAATCACCGCCGCGCACCGGCACCCACGATGGCCATGCCAGCAAGGCCGCGCCGACACCCAGCACCACCAGCATCCACACCACCATCGCCTGGGTGCTGTCGGTGCGCACCAGAACGCGCACGGTGATGGCGCTCGCGGCGTAGCAGATCGCCGCGATGAGCACCGCGAAGCCGGCCATCGAGAACATCTCGCCGCCCGGCCGCAGGATCACCAGCACGCCGACCAACCCGACCAGGATCGCGGCCCAGCGCCGCGGGCCGACATGCTCGCCCAGCAACGGCACCGCCAGCGCGGTGACCAACAGCGGGGCGACGAAGGTGATCGCATAGGCGCTGGACAGCGGCAATCGCGCGATGCCGTAGACGAAGCCCGCCATCATCCCGATGCCCAGCCCCCCGCGCAGCAGGTGCATGCCCCAGCGCACCGGACGGATCGACGCCAGGCCGCGCGTCGCCATCACCCAGACCAGCACGAACGGCAACGACGCCAGGCCGCGCAGCGCGCCGATCTCCAGCGGCGGGTAACGCGCGGCCAGCAGCTTCATCGATGCGTCCATGCCGACGAAGGCGATGATCGCGCCCAGCATCAACCATGTCGCGCGCGTGGCCGGTGTCATCGTGCGGGAACTCGATCGGGCGGGACAGGCTATCACCCGGCCCGCGGTGGGCGTGGTCTATCCTTCCAGTCCCGTCGCTCTCCCATCCCACGCCATGCCTTCCTTCGACATCGTCTCCGAAGTGGACATCCACGAACTCACCAACGCGGTGGACCAGGCCAATCGCGAGCTGGGCACGCGCTTCGACTTCAAGGGCGTCGATGCCGCCTACGCGCTGGATGAGGCCACCATCGCGTTGCACGCGCCGAGCGAGTTCCAGCTGCAGCAGATGCGCGACATCCTGGACGCGCGCCTGATCGCGCGGAAAATCGACCCGCGCGCGACCGAGGCGGGCGATGTGGAAACCAACGTCGCCGGCGCGCGGCAGAAGATCACCGTCAAGCAGGGCATCGGCCGCGAGCTGGCGAAGAAGATCCAGGGCGAGCTCAAGGCCGCCAAGCTGAAGGTGGACAGCCAGATCAATGGCGAGAAGCTGCGCGTGACCGGCAAGAAGCGCGACGACCTGCAGGCCGCCATCGCGCTGCTGCGCGGCAGGGAGTTCGAGCTGCCGCTGCAGTTCGACAACTTCCGCGACTGATCCCGATGGACGCGAGCTTCGACCCGGCGGCCGTGGAGGCCGACATCCGCCGCTGGCTGGAGCGCGCGGTCATCGGCCTGAACCTGTGCCCGTTCGCCAAGTCGGTCTACGTGCGCGGCCAGGTGCGCATCAAGGTGTCCGACGCGGAGTCGGTGGACGACCTGCGCGAGGAATTGGGCGAGGAAATGCTGCGGCTGCGCGACACGCCGGCCGATGAGACCGACACCACGCTGCTGGTGCATCCGAAGGCACTGAGCGACTTCCTCGATTACAACGACTTCCTCGACGATGCCGATGGCCTGCTGGAAGCGCTGGAGCTGGATGGCGTGATCCAGGTCGCCAGCTTCCATCCCGATTACCAGTTCGCCGGCACGGACTTCGACGATGCCGGCAACAACACCAATCGCGCGCCCTGGCCCGTGCTGCACCTGTTGCGCGAAGACAGCCTCGACCGCGCGGTGGAGGCCTACCCGGAGCCGGACGCGATCATCGAGCGCAACATCGCGACGATGGAAAAGCTGGGCAACGCAGGTTATCGCGCGCTGCTGTCCGGCGAATGACACGCCGCTGAGCGCAAGCGCGATATCGTCCACGCATGAACGCATCCGCCGCGCCGATCCGTTTCACCGCCACGCTGCAACGGCCTGCGACACCAAAGAACGCGACGTGGCGCTTCCTGCGATTGCCGAAAGCGGCGAGCGCGAAGCTGCCCTCGCGCGGCATGGTCAGCGTGACCGGCACACTGGGCGGCCACGACTTCAAGGCGACGCTGGAGCCCGACGGCGAGGACGGCCACTGGCTGAAAGTGCCGCGCGCCTTGCACGAAACCGCCGGCGTGGATGCTGGCGAGCGCGTGGCGGTGATGGTTCGCGCCGTGGACAAGGAACCCGAGCCGCGCGTGCCCGCCGACCTGCGCGCCGCGTTGGATGCAATACCCGCAGCCAAGGCGCAATGGTCGGCGATCACGCCGGTGGCGCGCCGCGATTTCGTGCAGTGGGTGACCACCGCCAGGCAGGCCGAGACCCGCGCGCGCCGCATCCGAAATGGCTGCGACATGCTGGCGGCCGGCAAGCGACGGGTGTGCTGCTTCGATCGCTCCGGCAAGTACAGCCGCGGCAACATGGGCGTGCCCGAAGCCTCTGAATGAAGAACGCCAGCTGAAACGGGTCAGCCGAACAGCAGCGCCCGACCCTCTTCGTCCAACAGACGCCACTCGCCTTCCGCCAACCCGTCCAACGCCAATCCGCCGATGCGTTCGCGATGCAGCGCCTCGACATGGTTGCCGACCGCGGCAAACATCCGCCGCACCTGGTGGTAGCGGCCTTCGTGCAAGGTGAGCCGCGCGCGGCGTGGCCCAAGCACCTCGAGTTCGGCGGGCAGCAGGGACGTGGTCTCGCTCTCCAGCATCAGCGTGCCGCTGGCGAAGGCCGCGCCTTCGTCGCCGCGCAGGTCTTGCGCCAGTTCCGCCCGGTATACCTTCGGCAGCTTCGACTTCGGCGCGATGATCCTGTGCAGCAGCTGGCCATCATCAGTGAACAGCAGCAGGCCCGAAGTATCGCGGTCCAACCGCCCCACCGGCGAGACCACCGGCGTGCGTAGGCGGAAGCGCTTGGGCAGCAGGTCGTACACCAACCGCCCCTGATCCTTGGTCGAGCATGTCACGCCGGCCGGCTTGTTGAGCATCAGCAGCAGGCCCGGCGCAGGATCGAGCGGCTGGCCATCGATGCGGATGTCGTCGTGGCCGCGCACGTCATCGCCATACAGCAACCCGCCATCGCCATCGGTGACGCGGCCTTCGCCCAGCAGGCCCAGCACCTCGCGACGGCTGCCGTAGCCGAGGTTGGCGAGGTAACGCAGCAGCTTCACCTTGCCGCTCATCGCCGCGCCGCCCTCGCCTCGATCACCTTGTAGCCGCTCGCACTGGCGACCACGCGCACGGCGTCGAAGCGGGAGGCCAGCGATGTTTCGTACGGCAAGTGCGCGTTCGCGACCAGCCACAGCGCGCCACCCGGCAACAATGCATCGGCCGCGGCATCGATGAAGCGCTGGCCGATGCCCGGCTGCGATGCCTTGCCGGTGTCGTGGAAGGGCGGATTGCTGACGATGACGTCGTAACGCCTGCCCGCGGGCAGGCCCGCTGCGACGTCATGCCAATGGAAATCGATGCTGCATCGCTGCCCATGCGATGCCAGGTTCGCCCGCGCGAGGTCCAGCGCGCGCGCGTCGGCCTCGAAGGCATCGAGTGCCGTGATGCCCGGATTGCGCGACAACAGCGCATCGGAAAGAAACCCCCAGCCTGCACCGAGGTCGGCCGCCTGCCCGCGCAGGGTCGATGGCAGGTGCTCGGCCAGCAGCGCGGAACCGGCATCGACGCGATCCCAGGCGAACACGCCCGGGCGACTGACGAAACGGCCATCGAGGATCGGGCGCACCGCGTCGGCCACGCGCCATTGCGCCAGCAACGCGGCATCGATGCGCGCATCGTCGCGCGCCGCCCAGAACACGCGGCAATGGAACTTGCTGAGACTGCCGTCCAGCGCGCCCGCCAGCTTCCTGAAGTCGCCTTCGATCGCTTTCGCGCCCTCGTCGTTGGAAACGCTGGCGACGACGATGCCGCCCGGCTCACAGGCATCGAAGGCCCAGGCGATCAACGCACGCGTTTCCTCACGCTGGCGCGGTGGCAGCAACCAGACCTGTCCGAAGCTGCGCGCGGTTGCCTCCGCCGCGACATCGAACCGCGCATTCTCCAAAGCCTGCGCCCACGGCTTGAACGGTTGCACGCAAGCCAGGCCATCGCGGCGGCCACGCGCGTGCAGCGACGCGCCTTCGCGTGCGCGCAGGAACAGGGTTTGGTCGGCAGGCGCCAACCCGCGTTGCGCGAACGGCAGCATGAGCGCGTCGAGCGCGGCATCGGATTTCATGCCGCGATTCTACGGAAGGCTCAACGCGCCGAGAGCAACGGATATGGATTGAGCGCTGTGTAGTCCCACCATTGTTTCTCAGGCGTCAGCGCGCCGACGGCGAAGTGCAGGTGCGGCCCGTCCGGGCTGGCGTTGCCGCTGCTGCCGACGTAACCGATCACCTCGCCCCGCTTCAACGCCTTGCCTTCCACCACGCCCGGCGCATAGCCCTGCAGGTGCGCGTAGTAATAGACGAAGCGTTCGGACGGATCGAACTGGTAGAGCGTGGTGCCGCCGGCCTTGCTCTCGAACAGCTTGACCACCTTGCCGTCGGCTGCGGCCTGCACCGGAGTGCCGTGCGGGGCCATGATGTCGATGGCGTCGTGCACGCGATCCGCCCCGCGCGCCTGGGTAAAGGTATCCACCAGCTGGGCGGTCACGATGCCTTGCACCGGGATCAGCAATGCCGACGGGCTGGGCACCGGCGGCGAAGGTGCGGGCGCGGCGGGCGGGTGGATCGGCGGCTCGGTGCCGTGCGGATCGATGATGATGCGGGCCGGGGGTTCGGTCGATGCCGACGCCGGCGCCGCACTGGCATCGGGCGCGGGCAACGTCGCCGCCGGGGTCGCATCGGCGGCGGCACGCGCGGCATCGCGCTGCATCCAGTAGTACACGCCGTTCGCGCCCACCAGCAGGCCGGCGATGAACAGCAGGAACTGGCGGAACAGGCCGGCGCCTCGCTTCTCGATCACGCGTCGCTCGACGATCTTCGGTTCGGCATCGGCGGCGGGTTGTGTGCGGGGTTCTTCGCTCATGGACTCACTCGCTTGCGTCGATCAGGGGATCAGGGTAACCGGTGTGCCGCGGACGACCGCATTCGATACCTGCAGCACCGACCAGTTGGTCATGCGGATGCAGCCGTTCGATTGCGTCTTGCTGATGTTGCCGGGCTCCGGCGTGCCATGGATGCCGTAGTGCGGCTTGGACAGGCCCATCCACATCACGCCGACCGGGCTGTTGGGCCCGGGCGGCAGAGTGGCCAACGGTCCGGGCTTGGCGCCCTTGAACAGCTTGGGGTTGTAGTTGTAATGCGGATCCCGGGCCACGCTGCGCAGCTCCCATTCGCCGATCGGCAGCGGGTCGCGCTCGCTGCCGGTGGTCACCGGGAACTGTGCGTAGACCTTGCCGTCGGGGTCGATCAGCATCAGCAACTTGGCCGCTTCCGAGACCACGATGCGGCTCGCCGTCGGAATGCGGGCAATGTCGAGGACGTTCGGCACCATGATCTCGGTGCCGGCGACGGCCAGGTCCTTGCCCGGATTCAGGCGCGCCAGCGCCTCGGGGCGGACGTGGAACTTCTCGCCCAGCGCTTCGCCGATGTTGCTGTAGGACAGCGCGGGCAGCCTGGCCTTGCCGTACATGCTGCCCGGCATCGGCCGGAACGGGCCTTTCACGTCGGTCTCGGTCAGCGTGTAGCGCACCAGCGCGGGGCCGCGTTTCTCAAGCGCCTCCCAGGTCGCGTCGTCGAGCTTGCCGGTCACGTCCAGACCCGACACGCGCTGGAACCCGCCGATCGCCCTCACCGTGTTGGTGCCGGGCCGCCCGTCGATTTCACCCGGTGACACCCAGCCACGGTCCATCAGCACCTGCGCCCGGAGCAGGCCGACGAAACCCTTGCGGTCGTCGCGGATATCGGCCACCGGCACCTCGGGCGACGCTTCGGGCTCGGGCGGCGCGATGGCGGCCGGCTCCGGCAGCGGCCGCTCGTCCGCGGGCGGCACGAGGACATCGACGGGCTTCGAAGGCGGGCTCTGGGCGGGTGGCGGGATCGGCGCCAGCACGGGCGGCCTGGCCGGGGGCGAAGGCTCGACCGGGGGGCCAGACTGCACGGGCTGTACCTGTCGGGGAGGCGGATCCTGCGCCTGCCCGCTGCCCGAGCCCATCAGGCCTGCAAAAACCATCGACAGCGAAATCAGGATTCGACGCACGTGGAAACCCCTGGTTGGAAGCGCCATCTTGGCCGGTGCAATGCCGCCGGCACGTGAAATCATGCCAGAGCCCGGCCCGCGCTTCGCCCGCACGGGACCAGCGCGTATCCTTGTGGCTCTCCCGATCCTTTTCGCCACCATGACCGACACGCCTCCCGACCGCCTCAGCAACGATCCCCGCAGCCCGTACTACGACGAATCCCTGCTCGAGCGCGGCATCGGCATCCGCTTCAATGGCGAGGAGCGCACCAACGTCGAGGAATATTGCGTGAGCGAAGGCTGGGTCCGCGTCGCGGCCGGCCGCGCGCTCGACCGCCGCGGACAGCCGATGACAA
>DAIRVA010000051.1:0-15228 GCA_036803045.1 Lysobacter sp.
GCATCGATGGATTCCAGGTTCACCAGCGCCTGGCGCAGGGCCTCGCGCGCGAATTTTTCCGGCTGCCCATCGCCCAGCAGCTGCTCGTAGGAATAGCGGCCGCCGAAGCCCGCGTAACCGGATTCGCGCCGGCCGTTCTGCTCGACGATCACCTGCACGTTCATCCGCACCAGCGGGCGCACGTCCGCGGCCAGCACGCCGTCGGTACGCGCGACCAGCACGGTATCGACCGCCGCCGACAGGCTCACCATCACCTGCTGCACGCGTGGATCCAGGCTGCGCAGCAATGCATCGACGCGGCGCAGGGCCTCGACCTTGGCCTCGTTGCCGAGTGCGTCGATCGGATCGACAGCGGCATACAGCTGACGCGACTGGCGCGGTGCCAGTGCCCGCGCACCCGCCGCGCTGCCATCACGCGCGATCGCACGGGCCGATCCCGCGGCGGCCAGCAGCGCAGGCGCATCGATCTCGCCCGAATAGGCGAAGCCGGTCTTCTCGCCGCTGATCGCACGCACGCCCACGCCCTGCTCGATCGCATGTGCGCCGTCCTTGACGATGCCGTCTTCCATCGACCAGCTCTCGCGCCGGCTATGCTGGAAATACAGGTCGCCGAAGTCGGCGCCGCTGGCGAGCAACGTCGAGAACGTGCGTTCGATGTCGGTGGTCGATAGTCCGGTCGGCGCCAGCAGGCGCGATTGGGCGATGGCGAGGGTCTGGCTCATGTCGTTCTCGTGCTCATTGCTGTGCGTCCGCGGCCGGGCGCGGTTTCGCCGCCACCTCGACCTTGGGATTGTCCCACGGGCCGGTGACGCGATAGGTGCGCGCGCTGACTTCGCCCAACGGCTTCCTGAGCATGGCGTTGGCCATCGCGCCGACCGCGGCACCGACCGGGCCGCCGGCGATGGCACCGGCCACGGTGAGCAGGTTGCCGGTGCGCGGGTGCACTTCGATGGTCTGGTCGAAGCGGCGGCCCACCATGTCGGCACTGCCCGTGATGTCGATCTGCGCCGCCGGCCCCTCGATCACCAGCCCTTCGCTGCGCGCCAGGCCGCCGCCGAACCGGACCTTCCCGTCGATGCGGTCGAAGGCGAAGCCTTTTTCGAAGAAGTCGCGGAAATCCAGCGCCAGCCGCTGCGGCAGCCGTGCCACGCTGAGCAGCCCGAGCAGGCGCCCCGCGCCCGGCTCGAGTTCGATCAGTTGCCCGCCGCGCACCTGCAGCCCCAGCTCGCCAGTCAGGGTGCCGGGCGAAAAATCGGAAGGCGCACCGGGCCAGGCCAACGACATCGCGATCCGCCCCCGCCCCTTCTTCAACTGCCCGGCAAAACCGAATCGCGCGAACAGTGCGCCGTAATCACGACTGTCCACCTCGGCTTTCAGTCGGGTCCATGCGGCATTGCCTCGGCCGCTCCACATGCCCTGGACATCGATCGACTGGTTCGGCGCGCGCAGTTGCAGCACATCGACCTGCATGCCCGCGACCATCGGGCGCGTCTTGAGCGCCAGGCTGCCCATCGGCAAGCCATTGACGCGCAGGTCCTGGACCACGATGTCGAGCGGCGGCACGCGTGCAGGATCGACGCTGTCCCGGGGCGCGCCCAGCAACCCCGGCGTAGCGGATGCCTGCGTACCGACGGCCAGTGCGGCGCGGGCGAAACGTCCGGTGATGGTGGCGCCATCGGCCTGAGGCAAGTCGACCGCACCGCTCAAGCCGGTGCCCTCGACCTGCACGTGGCTGCCGTCATTCGTCGGCGCCAACTGCAGCCGGACATCCGCGAAGCGCTGCCCAAGCAGCAAGAGCCGGCCTGCCTGCACATCGACCCTGATTGGGCCGGATGACGGCAGCTTGCCCTCGCCGCTGCCAAGACCCGCCCACGCCAACGCATCGACTTCATCGGCACGCCCGTCCACCAGCAGTCCCTGCGGCGGCGGCGGACCGGCTACCGGCCCGCCGCCCAGCTGGGCGCGGATGCCGGTACGCCCGCCCCGGCTGTGTGCCCGCAACGCCATGCGCCGTCCGAGCACGACTTCGACTTCTCCCCCGTCGACCGGCAGCGGGACGCGTACGTCCGCCGCCAACGGCTCGCCTGCCGGCTTGCCCAACGGCGCGGGCATCCGGATCGCCGTCCCGACCAGGTTGGACTGCAACCTCAGCCGCGTCGGTCGGGCATGCGCGGGATCGGCATCGGCTGGCAGCGCCACCGCGATGTTCCATTCCGAACGGCCCTGCAGGTAGGGCTGCAACCAGGCCAGGTCCGGTGCCTGCGCAAGCAAGGCCTGGCTGCCCAGGACGGCACTCAGCTCGGCCTCGAACGCGTTCTGGCGATCGCGTACGTGCGGGGTTCCGGCGCGGAGCGTGAGCCGTCCGTCCTGCCCGTCATGCTTGACCGACAGGCGTTCGGCGCTGAAACCCTCGCCGTCGTAGCGCGCGCTGCCCCGTGCCTCGTGGAACACGAGATCCAGTTCCCGATCGGACAAGGTGGCGCCGTCCAGCTCCACCGTGCCGGCGATATGCTGCGGCGGGGCGTCGGCATGGAAGGGCTGGAAGAGCGAGAACGTGGCGGTCGCCGGCCCCTTCGCGCCGATCCGCGCGAAAGTGCTGCCCAGGCGCTTTTGCAGTGGGCTCTGGCGCAACAAATCCAGGAAGCGCGCGGCATCGCCCCGGCCATTGGCCCCGATCGCCAGACCACCGTGCCCGAAGCTGTCGATGCGCGCGGTCACGGCATCGATCTTGACTCCGGCCAGTTCGCCGCTGCCGCTCACTTCCATCCCGGGGCCGATGAACGCGGCGTGCAGCCGCGCGTCTTGGATGACGGGCCAATCCGGCTGGAAACGCAATTGCCCGCTTTCGATATCCGCTCTCGCCTCGAAACGCCCGTTGTTGCCGACGAAGGGCCAGTCGTCCAGATCGCCGCTGACGATGGCCCGGCCATTCACCACGCGTCCGCCGACCAAGGCCATGTCCAACCATTCGATCGCTTTCGGCGGCATCAGATGGTGGATCCAGAATTTCTTCGCCACCGGCACGTCGGCTTCGCCCAGCCGTGCCGCGATGTCGATCCACGGCCGCGTGCCGTCGTTCTGGAACCAGAGCCCGCCACGCACATCGGCACGATATCCATCGCCCCGGATCTGCAGTCCGCCGGTCCCGATGCGGACGCCGGCGCCCTCCCGCCACAGCGACACGGTGCCGCCGGCGACGACCGGATGCGGCACGCCGAAACCGCGCGGCCAGTCGAAAACCATCTTCGCGGCGGGATCGAGGCGAAGCGACATGCCGTCGCCGTCGCCTTGCAGGCGACCGCCGACGCCACTCAATCCGGGCGCGTTATCCATCGGCAGGAAACCCAATCCCGCCACCGATGCCGACAACGCATCGAGGCGACCGCCGGTGCCCCGGGCCTCGACACCGCCCAGCGTACCGACTGGACGGGCCTGGCCCACCCAGCGACGGAGACCGGCCGGCAGGCCGTCGCCGAGATCGGCCACCTGCAACAGAGGGCCCAGCACCAGGCTGCGCGCGCGCGCGGCCCAGCGCTCGCCTTCCCGGCGCGCCTCGATGCCGTCCATCCGCGTCTCGACGCCCGCTTGCTTCCACCACAATTGCGGCATCTGCAGGCGCCAGCCTGCACCGGTGCGGATGAATCGCCCGCGTTGGCGGAAATGTTCGAATCGCATTTCGCGGGCGCTGCCGGGCGCCGGGTCCACCGGGCGCAGCACCAGGTCGCGCAGGTCGCTCACGCTCGTGACCGAAGCCACGCGATGGTCCTTCAACACCAACCAGCTCTGCGCGCGCCCGTGGCCGGAGACCAACATCGCCCCCCGCCAGCGCAGCAGCGTGGACCAGCCGGCCAGGTCGATGCGGCGCGCGCCGGCGTAGGCGCGTCCGTCGCCGCGCACGCGATCGATGTCCAGGCTGGCCTGCAGCGGGGAATCCCCGGCCGCTGGCCAGGCCCTGACACCCACGCGCACGCGCGGGCCGTCCACCTGCATCCGCAAGTCGATGCGCGGGATGGCGACGTCGATGCCATTGGCGGGCGCGACGATGCGCAACTTGCCGCCGATGACCTGCAACTCACCCAGTCCTTCCAGCATCTGCAGCGGATCCTGGCCACTGGCCTGTCCAGGCAGCCCGCGCACGCCCCACTGGCCGCTCGGCGCGCGCTCGAGCACCAACGAAAGCCCGCGCAAGCGCAGCTCGGTGAAGCGACGCCCGGGCAGCCACCCGCTGTAAGGCGCGACCAGTACCTCGGCCCGCCCGACCGGGACCGCATCGGCACCGGCGCCGATGCGCAGGCCATCCAGGCGCAACAGCGGGCCACGCCGCGTCCAGGAGGCCTCGAGCCCGGAAAAACGCACCGGATGCGATGCTTGCGCCGACAGCCAGCGCGCCACCCGCTCCGGGTGCCGCTCGAGCCAGCCGAGCCCCTGCGTCACCCCGGCCACCACCAGTGCCGCCGTCAATGCGAGCACGGCGAACAGATACCAGACGGATTTTCCCGCGAAGCGCAAGCCTCGACGCAACGGCGTCGGCATCAACCGACCCCGCGCTCAGAGCAGCACGACATCGTATTGCTCCTGCTGGTACTGGTCGTCGGCCTGGAAGTGGATCGATTTGCCGAGGAACTCCTCCAGCTCGGCGACCGCCGCGGATTCTTCCTCGGTGATGCGGTTGACGACCCCGGGCGACGCGATTACCAGCAGGCGCTCGGCCTCGAACTGGCGCACCGCGCGGGTGATCTCGCGGAAGATCTCGTAGGTCACGGTCTCGGCGGTCTTGACCGTGCCGCGCCCGCTGCAGGTGCCGCACGGCTCGGACAGCTGCCGCTCCAGGCTCTCGACCGTGCGCTTGCGGGTCATCTCCACCAGGCCCAGCGGCGAGAAGTCGTACACCGTCGTCTTCGCATGGTCCTTGGCGAGCGATTTCTCCAGCGTGCGCAGGACCTGGCGCCGATGGTCGACGTCGTGCATGTCGATGAAGTCGATGATGATGATGCCGCCGAGGTTGCGCAGGCGCAGCTGCCGCGCCACCGATTGCGCCGCCTCCAGGTTGGTGCGGAAGACGGTCTCCTCCAGCGTGCGCTGGCCGAGGAAGCTGCCGGTGTTCACGTCCACCGTGGTCATCGCCTCGGTCTGGTCGATGACGAGATAGCCCCCGGATTTGAGCGGCACCTCCTTCTGCAGCGCGCGCTGGATCTCGTCCTCGACGCCATACAGGTCGAAGATGGGGCGCGCGCCGGAATAATGCTCGATCTTCTCCGCCAGCCCGCCGGCTTCCTCCGGCTCGCCGGGCATGTATTGCGCGGCGAAGGTGCGCAGCTTTTCGAACGTCTCGCGCGAATCCACCCGCACCTTCTCGACATCGCGGCGGATCAGGTCGCGCACCGCGCGCAGCGGCAGGTTGAGATCCTCGTACACGCATTCGCCGACCCGCGACTCGCGCGAGCCACGCTCGATCAACGCCCACACCCGGCTGAGG
The DNA here is from genome assembly GCA_036803045.1 of Lysobacter sp. GTDB lineage: Bacteria > Pseudomonadota > Gammaproteobacteria > Xanthomonadales > Xanthomonadaceae > Solilutibacter. The sequence goes on from DAIRVA010000051.1 coordinate 5,477, forward strand.
TAGGCGATGTCCTCGGCCAGCGCCTCGGACGGCTGGCCCTCGGCATTGGTGCGGATGATGTAGCCGGCCGCCGAAGGCATCGACAACTCGCCGACCAGCGTCTTCAGACGCGTGCGCTCGGCATCGTCCTCGATCCGCGCGGAAACGCCGATCACACGCGACTGCGGCAGCAGCACGAGGTAGCGCGAGGGAATGCTGATCTGCGTGGTCAGGCGCGCGCCCTTGCTGCCGATCGGGTCCTTCAGCACCTGCACGACGATGTCCTGGCCCTCGCGCAGCAGCTCGGTGATCGGGCGCGGCTGCAGCGGCGCCGGCGGCTCCTCCAAGTGTCGGGCGTCGTTGCCGACCGCGGCGTTGGGACGGTGGATGTCGTTGGCATGCAGGAATGCCGCACGCTCCAGGCCGATGTCCACGAACGCCGCCTGCATGCCCGGCATCACCCGCTGCACGCGGCCCTTGTAGAGATTGCCGACCACGCCCCGCCGCCAGCCGCGTTCGATGTGCAGCTCCTGCAGCATGCCGTTCTCGACCACCGCGACGCGCGTCTCGCGCGGGGTGACGTTGACCAGGATCTCCTCGCTCACGCCAGCACCCCGACCTTGCGCAGCAGACGCGCGGTCTCGAACAGCGGCAACCCCATCACGCCCGAATGGCTGCCGGACAGGTGCGGGATGAAGGCCTGCGCCGCGCCCTGGATGGCATAGGCACCGGCCTTGCCCTGCCACTCGCCGCCATCGATGTAGCGGTCGACATGGGCATCGCCGAGGGCGTCGAAGGTGACTTCCGACACCGACATCGCATGCTCCTCCTGCCCCGCCGACACCAGCCACAGAACCGTGGCCACGGTATGCGTGCGGCCGGAGAGCCGGCGCAGCATCGCTGCCGCTTCCCCCGCATCCGCCGGCTTGCCGAAGACCTCTTCGCCGAGGATCACTTCGGTATCGGCGCCAAGCACCCAAGCACCCGGCACCGCGACCACCTGCAGCAGGCCGGCACCGGCCTTCTCGCGGGCGACGCGGGAGACATAATCGAGCGCGGGCTCATCGCGGCCGCGCACTTCCGGCACGTCGATGTCGAGAAGACCGAAATCCACCCCCAACCGGGCCAGCAATTCGGAGCGTCGGGGAGAACGCGAGGCGAGATGCAGCATAGGGGCAGCATAACCCGCCTAACCTGCACGGAAAGGCCCATGCCGCACTGAACACAGGGCAACCGGACTGGCCTCACTGACCCCGTTTCCTCTCACTGCCCGTTCACCCGGTGCAAGCCATCCTTGCCCCGCACAAAGGAGTTCCAACGTGACATTCACAACCCGTTTTCCGCGCCAACGCGCCCTCATGATGGCCATCGCACTGGCCGCAGGAACCGCCATGACATCCGCCTGCGCACAGACCACGGCCCCCGTCGCCCCGATGGTCTCCAGCGACGGCACCTTGCTGTCCGTCAGCGCCGAGGCCACCAGCAAGCGCGTTCCGGATGTCGCGACCATCTCCACCGGCGTGGTCACCCGCGGCGCCGACAGCAATACCGCGATGCGCCAGAACGCCGAACAGATGGCCAAGGTGATGGCCGCGCTGAAGGGCGCCGGCATCGCCGAACGCGACATCCAGACCGCCGGCGTGAGCCTCAACCCGCAATACCACTACGAGCAGAACCAGCCGCCCAGGATCACCGGTTACGAGGCCCGCAACACGGTCAGCGTGAAGGTGCGCGACCTCGGAAAGCTCGGCAAGATCATGGACACGTTGGTCGCCCAAGGCGCGAACGAATTGAACGGCCCCAGCTTCGAGGTGGACAAGCCGGAAGAGGCCTATGACGAAGCCCGCCGCGCTGCGCTGGAAAAGGCGCAGGCCCGCGCCGGGATGTATGCAAAGGCACTCAACCTGAAGGTACGCCGGATCGTCAGCATCGACGAGAGCAATGGCGGTTTCCGCCCGCCGATGCCGATGATGCGTTCGATGGCCATGGCTGAAAGCGCGATGGCCAAGGACACCGCGATCTCCCCCGGCGAAAGCAGCCTGAGCGTCACCCTCAACATCGTGTTCGAACTGGGGCGCTGAACGATGGCCGGGCGTCCGACCTCCGAACGCGGCAAGACGGCCGGCTATCCGGAGAAGACCCCGGACAACAAGCACGAGGTGCAGAAACCCGGCCCCAAGCGCCCCGTGAATCCCGACGAGGGCGGCATGCAGCGCGATCCGGACGAGGATGCCGCGAGCGATTGACCGCGGCGCAGGATGCGCAATCGACAAAGGGCCCGATCAACCGGGCCCTTCTCTTTGCGCGCTCGCTGACCCCGTTTCGCCGCATCGCACGTTCTCCTCCATGCCAATCCCGGCACGGAGGTGGAAAATGGCCAAGACCCTGCAACTCGCCACGACGCATGCCGATGATGCGCCGCGGCTGGACCCGGCACGGATCGGCGGCATCAGCAGCGCGATCGCCTTGCATCTGGTCGCGTTCGGTTTGTTGATGATGCCGGCGCAGGTACCGATGCAAACGCCGCAGGACCCGCCGCGCACGCGCATGGAGCCGATCTTCCGCGATCCGCCCCCGCCGCCCCCGCCGCCGATCCCGGTGGAAGTGGCCGAGCGTCCACGGGTGGTAGTGCCCGCACGCGACCGGATCACCCCGCTGCGCAGGGAAACCGTGCAAGCGCCGGACGCCACGCCAATATCAAGCGAGTTGCCCAGCCTGGATCCGCCCGTCATCGTCGATCACAGCGAAACGGGGGTGACGCCCAGCGGCGGCTCGGACACGATGGCGCCGGGCGACGGCCAGCCCGTGCCGGGCATCGCCCTGCAATACCTCAGCAATCCCAAGCCGGCGTTTCCGCGCGAGGCGTTGCGCGAGGGGCTGCAAGGCACGGTGATGTTGCGCGTGGTGGTGGATGAAGCCGGTCGCCCCATCGAGGTCAGTGTGGCCAGCAGCAGCGGTCATCGGGTGCTGGACCGGGCAGCGCGCGAGCAGGTGCTGCGCAAGTGGAAGTTCGTGCCGGCGCGTCAGAACGGCCGTGCCGTGAAGGCCGTGGGCACGGTGCCGGTGGTCTTCACGATCGGCGGCTGAGCTTGTACCGATCTCGCCGTTGCCTGGCGCGCCAGGCAACGGCATCGGCGCAGGCCGCAATGTTCAAGCACGGTGGTAGGGATGATTGGACAGCATCGACACCGCGCGATACATCTGTTCGACCAGCACCAGGCGCACCAACATGTGCGGCAGTGTCAACGGGCCCAGTGACCAGCGTTCGTCGGCGCGGTCCAGCACATCCGGTGCGTGGCCTTCGGGCCCGCCGATCAGGAAAACCAGGTCGCGCCCCTGCCCGCGCCAATGCTCCATGCGCTCGGCCAACTGTTCGGAACTCCAGGTCTTGCCGCGACCATCCAGCGCGACGACCCAACTGCCTTTCGGCAACGCGGCCAGTACGCGCTCGCCTTCATCATGCATGGCGCGCGCGGCGTCACGCCCCTTGCCACGGATGCCGGGCGCGACTTCGACCAACTCCAAGGGCAAACCGTGAGAGAGGCGCTTCTGGTATTCGGCAAAACCTTCGGCGACCCAGCCGGGCGGACGTTCCCCGACCGCGACCAGCTTCGCCTTCATGCGCGTGCTGCGCTCAGAGTTCGTCTTCGGCGCCGGTTTCGCCGTAGCGCGGGGGTTCGTCACCCACGGTCCACAGGCGCTCGAGCGCATAGAACTCACGCACACGCGGCAGCATGACGTGGACGACCACATCGCCCAAGTCGACCAGCACCCACTCGGCCTCCTGCTCGCCTTCCACGCCCAGCGGCTGGTAATCGAGCTGCTTGGCGAACTTCACCACTTCATCCGCGATCGATTTCACGTGACGCGTCGAAGTGCCCGACACCACCACCATGTAGTCGCAGACGCTGCTCTTGCCACGTACGTCCAGCTCGACCGCGTCCTGCGCCTTCAGGTTTTCAACCGCATCGCGCACGGTTTTCATCAGTACATCGACCGGCGGTGGCGGGGTCGGTGCAGTGGTCTTGATCACTTGGGCCTGGTTGGACAAACGACGGGTCTCGCGCTGGGGAGTGGGGTCGATTCTAGCGCGAGGCGGCCGGCCGGCGCGGATCCGCACCGTAAAGGCGATGCCGTTCGATGTAGTCGGCGACGGCGGGCGCGACCCAGTCGCGCCATGACTCGCCCCGGGCGATGCGTCGCCTCAACGCACTGGAAGACTCCGGGCGCGGCGGCAGCTTCAGCCGCAACAGGCCGCCGCTCGGCGACTCATGCAGTTCGGCAGCGCGGCTGCGCCAACGAGGCGCTGCGAAGCTGCGCAAGGGTTCCGGCAAGGCATCGGGATCGATGATGCTGCCCGGTCGCTCGGCGATCACGACGTGGGCGAAATCGATCAGCGACTCCCATTGCTTCCACGTCGGCAGCCCGAGAAAGCTGTCGGCACCGATCAGGATCGCCAGTGGGGCCGCGCCGCCGATCTCGCTGCGCAGGCCGATGAGGGTATCGATGGTCCACGAAGGCCCATCGCGGCCCAGCTCCCGGTCGTCGACCTGCAGGCCGGCCTGCCCGGCGATGGCGAGCCGCAGCATCGTCGACCTTGCCTCGGCACTGGCCTGGGTCGGCCCCTTGTGTGGCGGATCGGCGGCCGGCATCAGCCATACGCGTGCCTGCAGGCGGTCACGCGCGCTCCGCGCCACGGCGAGGTGCCCATCGTGGACCGGATCGAAGGTGCCGCCGTACTGGATGCGCAACCCGGCCATCGCGGGTCAGGAGAGCAGCAGCTTCATCGCGCGCGGCTCCGCCACCGCCACCAGCAGCCGCTCGAGCGCGATCCACGCATCCCCGCTGGCGCGGCCTTTGGAAATCCGGTCGATGCGCCCGAGCTCGGCCATGAACGATGCCCAGCGACGCGCGTCGTGGCGCTTGAGCGCGCGCATGTACAGCGCCTGCTTGGAATCCCATATCCGCTGGGCGCGGAACTCGCCCTGCAGGTTGCCGCCCCTGGCCTGGACCTGCGCCAACCCTTCGGCCGCCTGCAATTCCTTCGCCACCATCCCGAGCAGCGCCGGCACCGCTTCGCCTTCGGCGCGCAGGCCGGCCAGCACCCGCGATACCTGCGCAGGCTGGCCGTTCAAGGCGGCATCGGTGAGCCGGAAAACGTCGAAACGCGCAGCATCGGCCACCAGCGATTGCATCCGCGCCGCGTCGAGCACCTGCCCTTCCGCCAGCAAGGCCAGCTTGTCCGCCTCCTGCGCCGCCGCCAGCAGGTTGCCTTCCACCCGCCCGGCCAGAAGGGCAACCGCATCGCGATCCGCACGCACGCCGCGGCTGCGCAGCCGGCGCTCGACCCAGTCGACCAATTCGTGCGGCTTCACCGACCAGGCGATGGCGACATGGCCGACCTGGGCGATCGCTTCGCTCCACTTCCCTGCGTGCGCGTTGCTCCAGTCGCCGGTGGTGACCAGCAGCGTGATGCCGGGTGGCGGGTCCGCGCAGAACCCGGCGATGACGGCGGCGCCCTCCTTGCCCGGCTTGCCGGTCGGCAGGCGCAGTTCCACCAGTCGCTGGCTGCTGAACAGGCCGATGTTGCCAAAGGCCGCCTGCAGCGCACTCCAGTCGAAATCACGGGCGTCGGCATCGAATACCTCGCGCTCGCCGCATCCGGCCTCGCGCGCCCGCGCGCGGACGGCATCGGCCGCCTCCAATACGCGCAGCGGCTCGACCCCGGCGATGAGATAGACCGGCCGCAATGGCTCCTGCCCGAGCCGGGCGACGAGCTGTTCGGGTTGGGTCTGCATGGCGCGTCCTCAGGGACGGCGCGAGGCGGCACCGATGCGTCGCAGGATCGCCGCGTTCATCTCGCGCCGCAACTCCTTGGAAAGCAGTTCGCGCTCGCTGGCCTTGCCGATGGCATCGGTGGCCGGGGCGACGTAATCGCGCGAGAGTTCGATGATCTGCTGCGGGACCACGTCCTGGCCGCTTGCATCGCGCAAGGCGAACTCGGTGGCATAGCGGAGGCTGAATTCCTGGGCACGACCAAGATTGTCGAGCGCGATCGGCGAATCGCCCCAGCGTTCGGAAATGATTTCCAGGGTCGCCACGCCTTCGGTCGCGGTCGGATCGGCCGGGGCCACGACGCCGGCACGCGTGAGCGCCTGCGCCAGCGACTCCGCCAACGGGCTGTAAGGGTCGGGCGAGACCACCAGCACCGGTCCGATGTCGGCCGGCAAGGTCAGCGCATTGCGCAGGTGGAAGCCGCAGCCGGCGAGCAGCAGCGCAAGGACGGGAATGATCAGCTTCTTCATGCGGGAAGTCTGGACGATGCGGCGGCCGCGGGCAATGCCGCGTCTGAACGGGGCTTGCCCGCTCAGCCCGCGACGATGTTGACGATGCGTCCCGGCACCACGATCACCTTGCGCACCGCCTGCCCCTGCAGATGGGTAGCCACGGCCGGGTCGGCCAGGGCGGCGGCCTCGGTCGCTTCGCGGGTGGCGTCCGGCGCGACCTCGATCTGTCCGCGCAGCTTGCCGTTGACCTGCACGGCAAGGGTCAGGGCATCACGCACCAGCGCGGCGGGGTCGGCGGTCGGGAAGTCCACATCCTCCAGCACGGCCTCGGGATGGCCCAGCACCTGCCACAGCGCGTGGCTGATGTGCGGGGTGATCGGGTTCAGCATCAACACCAGCGCCTCGAAGGCCTCATGGCGCACCGCACGGCCCTGGTCGCTCATGTCGCTGAACTTGCCGACGTGGTTGAGCAGCTCCATGCACGCGGCGATCGCGGTGTTGAAGCTGTGGCGACGCGCGTAATCGTCGCCGACCTTCTTGATGGTCTCGTGCACCTGCCGGCGCAGGGTCTTCTGCGCGGCATCCAGTTGCACGGCATCGACTTCCGGATGATCCGGCTGCGAAGCGTGGGCGTGGATGTCGCGCCAGAGGCGACGCAGGAAGCGCGCCATGCCGTCGACGCCGGCTTCGTTCCATTCCAGCGATTGCTCGGGCGGCGCGGCGAACATCGAGAACAGACGCACCGTGTCGGCGCCGTACTTCTCCACCATCACTTGCGGATCGACGCCGTTGTTCTTCGACTTCGACATCTTTTCCGTGCCGCCGATGCGCACCGGCTGGCCATCGCCCTTGAGATGCGCGCCAACCACCTTGCCCTTGTCGTCCCGCTCGACGTCGACATCGGCCGGGTTGAACCAAGTCTTCGCGCCGAACTCGTCCTCGCGGTAATACGTATCGGCGATGACCATGCCCTGCGTCAGCAGGCGATGGGCCGGCTCGTCGCTATGCACCAGCCCCGCGTCGCGCAAAAGCCTGTGATAGAAGCGAAAATACATCAGGTGCAGGATCGCGTGCTCGATACCGCCGATGTACTGGTCCACCGGCAGCCAGTAATTGGCACGCTCGTCCACCATGTCGCGGGCGCCCGGCGAGGTGTAGCGCGCGTAGTACCAGCTCGACTCCATGAAAGTGTCGAAGGTGTCGGTCTCGCGCTCGGCCGGCTTGCCGCAGGTCGGACAGGTGGTCTTGCGCCATTCGGGGTTCGATTTGATCGGGCTGACCACCGCGCCGGCGGCGAACGCATCGGCCACGTCCTCGGGCAGCACCACCGGCAGTTGGTTTTCGGGCACCGGCACCGCGCCGCATTCGGCGCAGTAGATCACCGGGATCGGGCAGCCCCAGTAACGCTGGCGGCTCACGCCCCAGTCGCGCAGGCGGTAGTTGACGCGGCGTGCACCCGTGCCTTCGGCCTCGAAACGCTGGGACAGCGCATCGAACGCGTCCTGGTAATCCATGCCGTTGTACTCGCCGGAGTTGATCAACCAGCCGCGCTCGGTCATTGCGCCGTGGTCATTGATGCCGTCCAGGTAGGCGCGCACCACGGGCACCGCCGCATCGATCTCGACCACGTCGATCGGGCCATGCTCGCCGAGCGCGACCGCCATCGGGTCGTCGTGCTGGGCCACGTGCGATGAAATTTCCTCCAGCGCATCGCGCACCTCGGTGCTGGCGATGACCGGCTTGATCGGCAGGCCATAGGCCTTGGCGAATTCCCAATCACGCTGGTCGTGCGCCGGCACCGCCATCACCGCGCCAGTGCCGTAGCCCATCAGCACGAAGTTGGCGGCGTAGATCGGCACGTCCTCGCCGGTGACGGGATGGATGGCCCACTGGCCGGTGGCCATGCCGCGTTTTTCCTGCGTTTCGAGCTCCGCCTCGGACACGCCGCCCTTGCTCAGGTCCTTGATGAAGGCGGCGAGTTCGGGATTGCCTTGCGCGGCCTTGATCGCCAGCGGATGTTCGCCGGCGATGGAAATGAAGGTCACGCCCATCAATGTGTCGGGGCGCGTGGTGAACACGGTGAGCGGCTCCGCTTCGCCATCCACCTTGAAGGATATCTCCAAGCCTTCACTGCGACCGATCCAGTTGCGCTGCATGGTCTTGACCGAGTCCGGCCAGCCATCGAGCGTGTCCAGGCCGTCCAGCAGCTCCTGCGCGTAATCGGTGATGCGCAGGAACCATTGCGGAATCTCGCGCTTCTCGACGATGGCGCCGGTACGCCAGCCACGACCATCGACCACCTGCTCGTTGGCGAGCACGGTCTGGTCCACCGGGTCCCAGTTGACCACCGCGTTCTTGCGGTAGGCCATCCCCTTCTTCATCAGCCGCACGAACATGCGCTGCTCGTGCACGTAATAGTCGGGCGAGCAGGTGGCGAACTCGCGCGTCCAGTCAATGGCATAGCCCATCGTCTTCAGCTGCGCGCGCATGTGCTCGATGTTGGCGTAGGTCCAGGCCGCGGGCGCGGTCTTGTTCTTGATCGCGGCGTTCTCCGCCGGCAGGCCGAAGGCGTCCCAGCCCATCGGCTGCAGCACGTTGAAGCCGGTCATGCGCTTGTGACGGCTGATCACATCGCCGATGGTGTAGTTGCGCACATGACCGACGTGCAACGCGCCCGACGGGTACGGCAGCATCGACAGGCAGAAATACTTGGGCTTGTCGCCGCCCTCGGTCACCTCAAACGCGCGGGTCGCGTCCCAATGGCGTCGGGCGGCGGCCTCGACGGCGGCGGGGTCGTAAACGGGGACGGGATGGGCGTCTTCGGGCATGTCTGCGGCGTGCGGCGGAATCGGATGGATCAGACTACCGCAGTGCAGCATGGATCGCCATCGCCTCACATTCGCCGTCCAGGCGCTCCGAACTTTGCCTTGCCCGGGGCGCCTCCCCGTCTCGAAAAACCGACCTTGCGAGATATCGACGCAGTAACGGGAGGAATCCCTGCACCTGCCACAGTATCCGGAGGCGAAGACGGAGACGCGAGTGTTAGTCAAACACCCAATCCCAACGTTTCGTCCACGCCAGCGTGCCATTGATCCCACGTATTCGGTACGTCAAGCGATGGCAGCAGCGTCGTCCGAGTAGTGTCCAGTACATTCAGTTGTGCGCACTGAATCTCGTTTTATGCATCACATGCATATTGCTGATCGAGCATGCATGTGGAACTAGTGATGACTTCAAGTTTTCTTTCAGAGGTACTGCGACATTGCCGCCGGCTCTGCGTGTGTGTGGGAGGGGAAGAGAGGGGTGGTGAACCACAGGGGGAACAGGGATATGCATATGCTCACGTCGCTCTTCGCGAAAGGCCGGAGTCATTCGGCTCGCGCCGGTCTCGTCGTCCTGCTGGCGCTCGCCGCGCTGTGGCCCACGCTGGCTAGCGCAGCCCACACCTCGATCGTCTGTCCCGCCAAGAGCGGTACCGTGTCCAAC
>DAIRVA010000051.1:15284-15394 GCA_036803045.1 Lysobacter sp.
ATGCGTCCGGCAACGGCGGCGGCCAGGAAACCGTGCGCGTGACGATCACCATCATGCCGCCGGCCTCGCCCATCACGGTGTCGCCAGCCTCGCTGCCGACAATGACCGCC
>DAIRVA010000052.1:0-15174 GCA_036803045.1 Lysobacter sp.
GCATCGGGTCGTTGTCCAGCGAGTGGCGCAGGAACGAGGACAGACCCTGCACCATGCGGTTGGCGGTGGCGTTGTCGCGGTCCAGGATGAGCGTGGAGATGGCGTTGAGCGTGTTGAACAGGAAGTGCGGGTTCAGCTGATAGCGCAGCATCTTCAGCTGCGCCTGGTGGGCCATGCTGCGCGCGGCCAGCGCGCGCTCGGTCTCGCCCTGCAGCTGGCGGTAGTACTTGATCCCCATGTAGGCGCCCACCCACGCCAGCACCACGTAGATGTAGCCCAGCGAGTAGGCGACGAACTCCAGTCGCGTGGTCGGCCTGCAGGTCTCGCAGAAGTCGACCAGGGCTTCGCGGGTGACGAAGTCGATGGCGGCCGAACTGGCCAGCACCAGCGGAATCATCAGCGCCAGCAGTCTGCGCGGCGGCAGGTTCCAGTAACTTCGCAGCACGAAGCGCAGCCCCAGCGTGACCAGCGCACCCATCGTGGCGGCGGTGGCCGGCACCACCCAGTAGCCCGACGGCTTGCCGTGGGCGACCGCGTACAGGCAGCCCTGCGCGAAGTACGCGCTCCAGCCGGCCAGGTGCAGTAGCCAGAAGGCCTGCTGGCGGGGCATGTCGAGCGGACGTGAGGCGGCGATGGCCATGGCGGACGTGGATGGGCGCAGGTGCCGCCATGCTAAGCCCATGCGCCGGCGCGTGCCGCACGGTTCGTCGGCCCCTGCGCACGCTTGGGCGCAGGCGGCCCGGGCGTCACTGCAACGGACCGGGTGGCTCGCCGTCGCCGCCGGACTGCAGGGCCACCGGCAGATGCCAGCCGAAGGTGATCGCGGCCATGCGCAGGCCGAAGCACACCAGGGCGCCCACCAGCGCGCAGGGCAAAGGCGGTAGTTGCAGCCAGTGGCCCAGGGCGACGATCAGCGCACCGGCCAGCGCAGCGACGGCGTAGAGCTCGGCGCGCAGCACCAGCGGCACCTGCGCCAGCAGCACGTCGCGGGCGATGCCCCCTCCGATGCCCGTCAGCATGCCCATCGCGGCCGCCATCGGCGGCGCGATGCCGTATTCCAGGGCCTTCTGCGTGCCGGCGACGGCGAACAGGGCCAGGCCCATCGCATCGAACAGCCGCACCGGGTGGTGCAGCTTCTCGATCAGCGATGCGCGGAAGAAGGTCACCACGCCGGCGGCCAGCGAGGTGACCGGATAGCGCCAGTCGCTGAGCGCTGCCGGCGGCGTGGCGCCGATCAGCAGGTCACGGGTGATGCCGCCGGCCGTCGCCGCGGCGAACGACAGCACCAGGACGCCGAACAGGTCCAGTCGGCGCCGCACGCCCAGCATGGCGCCGCTGAGCGCGAACACGAACGTGCCGACCAGGTCGAGGATGAGGACCAGGGTTTCCATGGCCCCCATTGTGCCGCGTGGCGGCGTGCCGGGTCAGGGCAGGATGGGCTGCATGCCCACGCCCAGGCGGTTCCACGCGTTGATCGTGGCCACCGCCATGGTCAGTTCGGCGATGCCGGACTCATCGAAGTGATCCTTCAGTGCCTCGTAGGTCGCATCGGCGGGCGCTCCCGAGGGCAGGGTGGTCAGCTGTTCTGCCCAGGCCAGTGCGGCACCCTCGCGGGCATCGAAGAAACGGCTGTCGCGCCAGCCGGCCAGGGTGTCCAGCTTGCGCGGCTCCATGCCGGCCTTGCGCAGCGCACCGCCGTGCATGTCCATGCAGAAGGCGCAGCCGTTGATCTGGGAGACGCGCAGGAAGATGAGTTCGAGGAATTCCTTCCCCAGCACGCCGTTATGGACGGCGGTGCTGACGGCATACAGGCCGCGGAAGGCGTCGGGAACGTGCTTGGGGTAGTCGACGCGATGGAACTTCTGGCTCATGGCAGTGCCTCAATGGCGGCCACGATGGCCACCTTCACTACCAGGACGCGCCACCGCCCTTCGCCGTGACACCCGTGCCCAACTTGTCGGGATTGGCGATGGTGAAGAGCTCGCTGATGCGCTCGCCGTCGCTCACCGCCACCATCACCGCGGCCAGCACGCCGTCGCGGTAGCGCAGGATCGCCGGCTCGCCGTTCACCGTGCCCATGCGCCAGTCGATGGCCGGATCCTGTCGTCGATAGGCGGCCCAGAACAGCCGCGCGATACGGATCGCACCCAGCAGCGGGCGGATGACCGCGACGGCCTTGCCACCGCCGTCGGAAACCAGTTGCGCGTCCTCGCGCAGCAGGGCGGCGATCACGGGCTGGTCGCCGCGCCGCGCGGCCTGCATGAAGCGCTCGAGCAGGCGGCGATGGTTCTCGCGGGGAACATCGAAGCGCGGCCGGCCCGCCTGCACGCGTTCGCGCGCGCGGTGGACCATCTGCCGGCAGTTCGCCTCGCTCTGGCCCAGCAAGGGCGCGATCTGGGCGTAGTCGTAGTCGAAGGCCTCCTTCAGCAGGAAGGCCGCGCGTTCCTCCGGACCCAGCCGCTCCAGCACGGCCAGGAAGGCCAGCGAGACCTGTTCGGCCACCTCGGCCGACTGCTCCGGCGAGGGCGATTCGTCGATCTCCGAGGGGGGCGGCAGCCACGGTCCGGTGTAGTGCTCGCGCTGCGTCCGTGCGGCGCGCAGGCGGTCGATGCCCAGTCGGGTGGCGGCGGTGACCAGCCAGGCTTCGGGGTCGCGGATGCCGGTCCGGTCGGCCTGCTGCCAGCGCAGCCAGGTGTCCTGGACGACATCCTCGGCGTCGCTGCGGCTGCCCAGCAGGCGATAGGACAGCCCGAACAGGCGGGAACGGTGGGCTTCGAAGGTGTTTTCGGCGTTCATGCGACCAAAGACGGGCGAGGGCGCCCGCCCGTGACACCCGGGCGGGCCGTCACTTTGGCCTAAAATGGGCGCTTCCGCCCGCTACCCCACCGGCAGCCGCCCGTCGCTCCATGACCTCGATCAAGCAAGAAGACCTCATCCAGTCCATCGCCGATGCCCTGCAGTACATCAGCTACTACCACCCGGTGGACTACATCAAGAACCTCGCCGCCGCCTACGAGCGCGAGGAGTCGCCGGCCGCGAAGGACGCCATCGCCCAGATCCTGATCAATTCGCGCATGTGCGCCGAAGGCCACCGTCCGATCTGCCAGGACACCGGCATCGTCACCGTGTTCCTCGAGATCGGCATGGACGTGCGCTGGGACGACGCCACGATGGGCGTGGAGGACATGGTCCACGAAGGCGTGCGCCGCGCCTACAACCATCCCGACAACAAGCTTCGCGCCAGCGTGCTGGCCGACCCGGCCGGCAAGCGCACCAATACGAAGGACAACACGCCGGGCGTGGTCAACGTCAAGGTCGTGCCGGGCAACACCGTCGACGTGATCGTCGCCGCGAAGGGCGGCGGTTCCGAAGCGAAATCGAAGTTCGCGATGCTCAATCCGTCCGACTCCATCGTCGACTGGGTGCTGAAGACCGTGCCGACCATGGGCGCCGGCTGGTGTCCGCCGGGCATGCTCGGCATCGGCATCGGCGGCACCGCGGAGAAGGCGATGCTGCTGGCCAAGGAGTCGCTGATGGAGCCCATCGACATCACCGACCTCAAGCTGCGCGGCGCACAGAATCGCGCCGAGGAGCTGCGCCTGGAGTTGTTCGACAAGGTCAACGCGCTCGGCATAGGCGCCCAAGGCTTGGGCGGCCTGACCACCGTGCTCGACATCAAGGTCAAGGACGTGCCGACCCACGCGGCCAACCTGCCGGTGGCGATGATTCCCAACTGCGCCGCGACGCGTCATGCGCATTTCACCCTGGACGGCAGCGGCCCGGTGATGCTCGATCCGCCCTCGCTCGCCGATTGGCCCGAACTCACCTACGACGCTTCCAAGGGCAAGCGCGTGAACCTGGATGCGGTGACCAAGGAAGACGTGGCGAGCTGGCAGCCGGGTGATGTGCTGCTGCTCAACGGCAAGCTGCTCACCGGCCGCGACGCCGCGCACAAGCGCATGACCGAGATGCTCGACAAGGGTGAGGCGCTGCCGGTCGATCTGAAGGGCCGCTTCATCTATTACGTCGGCCCGGTCGATCCCGTGCGCGATGAAGTCGTCGGCCCGGCTGGCCCGACCACCGCGACGCGCATGGACAAGTTCACCCGCCAGATGCTGGAGCAGACCGGATTGCTGGGCATGGTCGGCAAGGCCGAGCGCGGCCCTGCGGCGATCGAGGCGATACGCGACCACGGCGCGGCCTATCTGATGGCCGTCGGCGGCAGCGCCTACCTGGTGTCGAAGGCGATCAAGGCGGCCAAGGTGCTGGCCTTCGAGGACCTCGGCATGGAAGCGATCTACGAATTCGAAGTCGAGGACATGCCGGTGACGGTCGCGGTCGATTCACGCGGTACATCCGTGCACCAGACCGGCCCGAAGCAGTGGGCGGCGAAGATCGCCGGCATCCCTGTGGTGGTGGAGTAAGCCTGGCCCCATTGGCACATACACGCCATCCTTACATCGGCCGGGTATCGTGGGCCGGTATCTCCCGCGAGCCCCGACGATGACGGCCACCCCAGGCAACATCCTGCCCGCCGGGACGCAAGCCCCGGATTTCTCGCTCAATGCCACGCCGGACCAGGCGCTGGCGCTGCATGAGTTGCGAGGAAAGCCCGTGGTGCTGGTGTTTTATCCGGCGGATTGGAGCGCCGTGTGCGGCGACGAACTGGCGTTGTTCAACCAGGCCCTGCCGATGATCTCCCGATCCGGAGCCACCGTGCTGGGTATTTCCGTGGACAGCGTCTGGTGCCATCAGGCGTTCATCGCCGCGCGCTCGCTCAAGTTCGATCTGCTGGCCGATTTCCACCCGAAGGGAGCAGTGGCCCGCCTGTATGGCTCGTATGACGAGGAGCATGGCTACTGCAAGCGTTCGCTGTACGTGATCGATGCGGACGGCAACATCGCGTGGAGTTACCTGTCGCCGACCGCGATCAACCCGGGCGTGGACGGGGTGCTGGATGCGCTCGACGCACTGAGGAAAACCGCGTAGCTCCCATCGAACGCCATCACGAGGAGAAGGTCATGTCGTCGCTTCGCATCCCGGTCAGCAGCAACGATCATTCCCAGGGCCCCGCCGATGCACCGGTGACCCTGGTCGAATACGGCGATTACCAATGCCCCTATTGCGGGCAGGCTTACCTGGTGGTCAAGCAATTGCAGGCGCACTTCGGTGATCGCCTGCGATTCGTGTTCCGCAACTTCCCCCTGACCGAAGCGCATCCGCAGGCGGCGACTGCGGCACTCGTGGCGGAGTACGCGGGCAGCCATGGCAAGTTCTGGCAGGCCCACGACGCGCTTTACGAGAACCAGCAACAACTCGGCGAAGGACTGTATGTGGAGATCATGCGTTCGCTGGGCCTGGACGAGGCGGGCCTGCGGGCCGCCTTCCAGTCCGACGAACTGCTCCAGCGCATCCAGTCGGACCTGGATGGGGGATTGCGCAGCGGCGTGAACGGTACGCCGGGCTTCTTCATCAATGGCGAGATGTACAACGTGCGGCAGAGCTTCGCGGAACTGGCGGACCCGATCGCCGCCGCCCTGGGTTGAAGTCGCCGGCGGGCATGCGCCCGCCCGCGCATGGCGTTCAGAACCACTCGAGCAGGGAGAAGCCCAGGCCGATGTAGGTTGCGCGGTGGTTGTAGTCGATCAAGCTCTCCCCGTAGCCGTCGAATACCTGCAGGTGCCCGCGCAAACGCCGGCTGATCGGGAACCCCCAGTCGAACTGCAGCGCGCCATGCGAGCGGGCGCCAGCGCGCAGCGAATGGCGGCCAAGCAGCGAAAACTCGTGGTCGCCGCGGGTATGCACCAGCAATACGTCGGCGCGACCCATGTAGTCCGAGATGTCGGGATTGTCGTCGTTCGTGGCGGATTCGCGGATCCGGTACCACGGGCGCACCATCACCGCCCAGTTCTCGCGATCCAGTCCGATGCTTGCGATGACCCGGTTCCAACTGCGCGAGAACGGGTCCGCACGGCCGTTCGACTGGTGATTGATGCCGATGGCGGCCATGCGCCCGTTCCAGCTGCCCAGGCGGTAGGCATTGCGGAACACCAGCATGGCCTCCGGCTCGTAGTTGGTCTCCCGGAAGGGGCGCGAGATTTCCGCGTTGTAGACCTGCCAATGCGAGACCTGGGTATAGCCCAGCCAGATATCGCCGTTGTCGCCGAACAGGTTCTGCACCACCTTGGTCTTGAGGCTGAGCTGGTACTTCGCCTCCGTGGCGTCGATCGGTGCCGGGACGGCGACGGTGTTCCGGGGATTCGGGGAGCTGGGCATGTCGTTGGTCTGGCTGCTCCAGAACAGCGGAAGCAGGTAGACCGGCTTGTAGGCGCGCAGGTTGGTGGTGCCGAGCTTGGAATCGCCCGCCAACTCCCAGCGGCTATCCAGCAGCGAACCCCGGCCGGCGTTGGCCAGCGCGCGCCGTGCCGGATCGTGGGCATAGAGCTGGCCATCCTCTGCACGGCTTGGCGCAGGGATCGGCTCATCGAGCCTTGCCCGGATCTCCTCCCTGGCCTCGGCCGCGGCTTCATCCGCCTGCCGCACCACGGGGGCTGATCGCGAGCGCTGCATGGCGGCGTCGTAACAGGCCAGGCGCTGCTGGTCGGACTCGATGGACGTGCAGGCCGCAGCGCCGTGCAACGTCGGAACCTGTTGGGCTGGGCCGGGCAACGGCATGAGCAAGGCGACGAGCGCGGATGCGTGCGCATGGCGCAGGGGTTTCATTGGAATTCCTGTATCCGCGATGCAAAAGGGCGGTGATTTCCCTGCAAGTCTGCAGGGTTCAAGGCTGCATGTCGACGGATCCGGATGCGCTTCGGCTGCCGAATGGAGCGGCCTGTTCAACCGGCTCCGGGCGGTACCTCAGTGGTCAGCAGGTCCTTGCCGCTTTCCGGCCCGGCTTGGTCGATCTGGCCGTCGAGCGCACGATCGACCGAGGTGTCGCGGCCATGCAGGCTTTCGGACGGATTGTCTTCGGGAGCGGGATCGACGCCGCGGACCAGGTGCACGCGTTGCACTCCGTCCGGCGGCGTCAGGCCCGCCTCGCGCAGCGCACGCCTCACCAGCCGCATCGCCTCGCTGCGCGTCTTGGAGAGATCGTTGTGCTGCTGGTCGATCCAGGCGATGAAACGCAGGGTCGCGGCATCGTTCGCCAGGTCCTGGATCAGCGCCGAGGGTGCCGGATCGTCCAGTACGCCATCGATTCCGCGCAATGTGCGGATGCCGATGTCCATCGCCTCGTGCCATGGCTTGCCGACGGCGACGTTGGTCGCGAAGTCGAAGCGGCGCTTGGGGTTTCGGGTGTAGTTCAGCATCACCGACTTGAATACCAGTCCGTTCGGCAGCAGCAGGTGGTTGCCTTCGACGGTCATCAGCTGGGTGGCCCGCGAGGTGAGGGCGACGACCCGTCCTTCGTGGGAATCGATCCGCACCAGGTCGCCCGGGTTGAACGGACGCCGGATCGACAGCAGCACTCCTGCGATGTAGTTCTCGGCGATGTCCTTGAAGGCAAAACCCAGCACCAGCCCGATCACCCCGGCCGATCCCAGCACCGCACCGACCAGCGACGTGGCACCGAGCAGGTCCAGCGCCAGCAGCACACCGCCCAGCACCACCACGCCCCTGACCACGCTGCGCAGCAATCCCTCCATGTAGGGGTTGCGGCTGGCGATGCGCTGGACGACGTGGAGCCGCCGCCCGATCACGCCGCCCAGCCAGACCGAGAGCACCACGATCAGCAGCGCGACCGCCAGCAACGGGAGGTTGGCGACCAGCCGGACCAGCTTGCCCTTCACTTCCGATATCGCGGCCGAAAACCGCAGGGCCAGGTCCGGATCGAGCTGGATGCGATTGCGGACCTCACGCACGCCGGGGGCGTCGGCCGCGAGGTCGCCCGCCTGCTTGCGGTCGGGTTGCGTCGGCACCTGTCCGGAGATCGTGGCGACGCCTTCGCTGACATCGGCTTTCACGTCGCGAAGGGTAGGTTGGCCATCCAGCCGGGCCTCGACGGTGCGCTCGATCCGCTGGTCGGAAGGCGCGGCCGGCTCCACCGCCGCATCCTGCGCGAACGCAGGTGGCATCAGCGACGCCATGGCGATGCCGAGCAGCAGGCGGCGCAAACGCGGGCGCCGCCCATGGCCGGGTGCGCACCTCTCGCCAGGACGATCCGCAGCGGATCGCTTCATGCGCCGTGCCTCACAGCTGCGACTTGAACGGGAGCACGAACTTCTCCATGAACTTCTCCTTCCACGGGCGCTCTTTCCAACTCTGGTAGGTGTAGCGCACGGTAGGAACGAGATCTTCCTCGAAGACCTCGGTCATCCGGGCGGCGAAGGCGCTGTCGTAGACGTTGAGGCTGGCCTCGTCGTTGAGGCGGAAGCTGCGCACGTCGAAATTGGTGGAGCCGACGCTCACCATCAGCCCATCCACGATGAGCATCTTGTTGTGCATCATCGTCGGCTGGTACTCGTAGACTTCCACGCCGGCGAGCAGGACCTCGCCCCACTGCGCCTTGGAGGCGAGCCGGACGGTTTCCGAATCGATGTGCTTGCCCGGCACGATCACCCGGATGCGGACGCCGCGCTGGCGGGCCGCGACCAGCGCCTTGACGATCAGGTCATCGGGGACGAAGTAGGCGGCCTGCAAGTCGATGCTGCGCCCCGCCGCGGCGATTGCCATGAGGTACATCAGGTGCATCGACTCGCTGCCGCCGGCCGGCGAGGCGATGAAGATGTGGGCATCCATCGCGCCGGCCGGCGGCAGCGCCGGGAAATACTCCGGCCCGTTCAGGACCACCCCGGTGGTCTTGATCCAGTTGTCGTTGAAGGCGGCCTGGAACTGGCTCACCACCGGGCCGCGCACGCGGAAATGCAGGTCGCGCCAGTGGTCGGGATCCTGCGCGTCGCCCGACCAGTTGTCGGCGATGCCGACCCCGCCGGTAAACGCGACCTCGCCATCCACGATCAGCAGTTTGCGATGGGTGCGGTTGTTGATCCGGCCGAGGTTGTACCACTTCAGCGGGCGGTACTTGTGGATCGCGACGCCGGCATTCTCCATCTCGGCCAGCAGCGCGTCGTCCATCTTGATGGCGCCCGCCCAGTCCACCAGCACGTTGACCCTGACGCCCGCGCGCGCGCGCTCCGATAGGGTGTCGGCGAACTGCTTGCCGACTTCGCCCGACCAGTAGATGTAGGTCTCGAAATTGATGTTGCGGCGCGCGGCACGGATCGATTCGAGCATCGCCGGGAAGATCTGCACGCCGTTTTCGAGGTCCTCGACCTGGTTGCCCGGCATGATCGACGGTCCCAGCATCACCGACATCTCGCGCTCGAACTGCGGGTCGTTCACGGCGTAACGGTGCTCGATCTTGCGTTCGAGCTTCTTCTCGGGGGTGGCGAAGTTCATCGCCAACACGATGGCCGCCAGAGTCGCCAGTGCGGTGAGCACGATGGTCCAGATCATGCGGCGTCGACTCCAGTTGGATGGCATGGGGTTCCCGGAAGGGGTCGCAGAACCGACAGGATGTCGTGTCGGCCGCCGATGGCGGGTGAAGGCCGCCGATCAGTCGATGGCCCAGGCCAGTGCGAACACGGCGATCATGGTGAAGACCAGCGCGAGCTTGAGCGCCATGCCGAGCACGATGCCGAGCCAGGTTCCCGCGCCGACGCGCGCAGCGGCGCCGATGTCGCCACCGGATACGCTGCGGCGGTGCAACAGTTCGCCTGCGACGGCGCCGGCGAACGCGCCGATGAAGATCCCGAATGGGCCCAGCAACAGTCCTGCCAGCATGCCCAGCACGGAGCCGATGACGGCCAACCGGCTGGCGCCCACCCGTTTTGCGCCGTGTGCGGTGGCCCAGACGTCCACGGCCAGCGACAGCACCGTCAATGCGCCGAGCACGGTCAGAGGGATCGCGCCGACCTTCTGGAACCCGTCCGCCCATGCGGCCACCAGCAGCCCGGTGAAGACCAGCGGCACGCCCGGCAGGGCGGGCAGCACGGTCCCGGCAAGGCCGACCAGCACGAGGACCGCGCCCAGCGCGTAGAGAAGGGAAGCATCCATTGTCGACTCCGTGACGAATGGAGCGTTTTTACCAGACTCGGCCGATTGCAATTTGATTCCCTCGGCGCTAACGTGAGGCCGCTCGGTTTCAGGGTCACCGTGAATCGTGGCCTGGCGTGTTGGCAATGCTGCTGCACCGTCGCGCGTTTCGTCCTTGCGACCAGCACCGTTCCGCGGAACGGATAACCCGTGTTGTCTCAAGGAGCAAGACCGATGTCGAACCGTGAAACAGGCACCGTGAAGTGGTTCAACGACGCCAAGGGATTCGGATTCATCAGTCGCGAGAATGGCGAGGACGTGTTCGTCCATTTCCGTGCGATCCAGACCCAAGGGTTCAAGACCCTCAAGGAAGGCCAGAAAGTGAGCTTCACCGTGGTTCAAGGCCAGAAGGGCCTGCAGGCGGATGCCGTAGAGCCGATGTGACCGCCGCCGAACCGTGAACACCCATTTGAAGCCCTGGCTACAGCCAGGGTTTTTTTGTGTCCGTGGCCCGGCCGACCGATGCAGAACGGCCCACCCGTGTCAGGGGCGGGCCGTGCGGTCCAACGGAAACGGCGAAAGGATCAGCGTGGCCAGGCGCGGCCGTTGTAGACACGCACGTAGGAACCCTGGCGGATGCCGCTGATGTCGCTCTGGGTGACGACGGTTTCCTGGCCGTTGTACATGCGTACATACACGTTGTAGCTGCCGCCGGTACGGTTCTGGATCGCGTTGCCGACCACCGCGCCGGCGGCGGCGCCCGCGACCGTGGCGATGTTGCGCGTGCTCTGGCTGTCGCTGTTGTTCTTGGCCAGCTCCCGGGCCGCGGCCGCGCCGACCACGCCGCCGACGACGGCGCCGGTGGCAGAGGGCACGCTCGAGGCGCCGGACGTCGATTCGATCCGGGTCACCGTGCCGCAGTCGTAGCACGTCCCGCTGCTCGGTGGCGGTGAGCTGCCGTAGCCGGAACCGTAGCCCGGCGACGTCGCGCAGCCGGAAATGGCAAGGGCGGAAGCCGCGATGGCTGCGGCAAGGCTCATGGATTTCATGGAGCACCTCCGGTTGGGGGAAGGGTCTTGCCCGTCCAACCTAGGGATGCAGTGCTGAATTCCGCGTCAAGGCGCCGCGGCCCGGGTCTGGGCGGTTGGGTGGCGTTCATCGCCACCCAACCGCCGGCGACATCGGTCAGGACTTCTTGAAGTCGTCGTGGCAGGCCTTGCACTGGCTGCCGACGTCGCCCATGGTCTTCTTCAGGCTTTCGCAGCCAAGCGGTGGCGCGGCCTGTGCGGCATCCAGCGCGGCGCGGAAGTCGGCCGCATGCTTGGCGAAGCGTTCGTCCTTGGCGTCTTCGCCGAAGGCCGGCTCGATGTCGTCGGCCATCCGGCGCAGGGTTTGCAGGTGCGGAATGGTGTCGTTGGCGGTGCAGCGGTTCTGCTCCAGGTTCTTCTTCAACTGGCCCATGTGCCAGCCCTGTACGGTCATCACGCTGTCCGGGAAATGATCCTGCCTGGCCTGCCAGCTGCGGATCGCCATGACCGTGCCGATGATGCCCAGCACCAGTCCGAGCAGCAGCATGAAGAAATAGCGGCCGGCGGAAGAGGGCTTGCGCGCGGGGGTATCGGTGGGCGTCGACATGGCGGCACTCGTGGATGGCGGGATTGGCCGCACCTTAGCATGCGCCGCAAATCGGTAAAATCTCCCCATGAATACGGAAACCCGGGCGCGTTTCGCCGGTATCGAACGGCTGTACGGACAGGGCGCGCTGAATCGGTTCGCATCCGCGCACGTCGCCGTGGTCGGGATCGGCGGCGTCGGTTCGTGGGCAGTCGAGGCGCTGGCCCGCAGCGGCATCGGCAAGCTCAACCTGATCGATGCCGACGACATCTGCGTGTCCAACACCAATCGCCAGCTGCCGGCGCTCGATGGCCAGTACGGCCGCAACAAGGTCGATGCGATGGCCGAGCGTTGCCATGCGATCAACCCGGGCATGGCGGTCGATGCGGTCGCGTCCTTCCTCACGCCTTCCAACATGGATGCGCTCTTGGGCGGCGGCTTCGACCTGGTGATCGATGCCTGCGACAGCTTCCGCACCAAGGTGGAGATGATCGCCAGCTGCCGTCGCCGCAAGCAGCCGATCATCACCGTGGGCGCCGCCGGCGGGCGCACGGATGTCACCCAGATCCGCGTGCGCGACCTCTCGCGCACCGAGCACGATGCGATGCTGTCGCTGATCCGCAAGAAGCTTCGCGGCGAGTTCAACTTCCCGAAGAACCACGACCGCTATTTCGGCGTGCCGGCGGTGTATTCGCTGGAGAACGTGCGCTATCCGCAGGCCGATGGCAGCGTCTGCGGCATCCGCCCGAAGATGGGGCCGGACGAGGCGCTCAAGCTCGATTGCGGGGCCGGGCTGGGGGCGGCGACGCACGTCACCGGCACCTTCGCGTTCGCGGCGGTGGGCAAGGCACTGGAGATGCTGCTCAGGCCGAAGAAAGACTAGGCCCGATGTGCGGCTTCAGGTTGCCGTGATGCCGAACAGGCGTTCGGCGTTGGCGGTGGTCGCGGAGGCAATGGCTTCGGGGGGTTCGCCGCGCAGCCCGGCGACGGCATCCAGCACCACCGGCAGGCGCGAGGGCTCGTTGCGTTGGCCGCGCCAGTGGGCATCGGGCTGGTCGGGGGAATCGGTTTCCAGCAGCAGGTGCTCGATCGGCATTGTCGCCACCAGCCGGCGCAGTCGCTGCGCGCGTTCGTACGTCACCGGTCCGCCGATCCCGAGCAGGTACCCGAGCTTGTAGAGTTGGGCGGCCTGCTCCTCGCTGCCGGCGAAGCTGTGGACCACGCCGCGAACCGGCGCGAACAGGCGCAGGGTGGCGATGACCGCATCGACCGCGCGGCGCGCATGAACGATCACCGGCAGGTCGAACTCGCGGGCCAGCGCCAGCTGCGCTTCGAAATACTGTTGCTGCTGGTCGCGGTCGAGCGGGTCCAGGTAATAGTCGAGGCCGATTTCACCGACCGCCACGCAATCATCGTGCTCCAGTCGCTCGCGCAACATCGCCAGGTGCTCGGGGCGATGTGCGTCCAGGTAGATCGGGTGCAGGCCATAGGCCGCGTGCAGGCCGTCATCCGCGGCGCAGACCTCGCGCAGGCGCGGCCATCCTTCGGCATCGATGGCCGGGACGATCTGGGCGATAACGCCGGCCGCACGCGCACGCGCCAAGACCTCCGCGCGATCCACGTCAAAGGCATCGACATCGAAATGACTGTGGCTGTCGACAAGCCGCACCGGAGGGCCCTACTTGCGGGTGGCGGAACCATCGATGGGCGGTGCGCCGGGGTTGCCGGGCTTGCCGCGGTCCTTCCAGTTGGCAAGCAACAGCGTGCCAAGGCCGAGCAGGATTTCGTCGATGAAGGGAACGAGGTCGGGCACGAACAGGTCGATCACGAACAGCGCCGCCACCAGCTTGAACAGCGAAGGATATTTGAGCTTGCGTGCCCAGTTGAGGAACGGAGCGAGGAGTACGCGTTTCATGCAGGATTTCCGGCAGCAGCCGTGCTGCCCACGGTGAAACGCTAGCACGTCGTGCGCATCGCGCTTGCATGTGTCCACGAGCGCGGCGGCATTCATTCTTCCCTGGATTCAGGTGCCCGTCAGCCGAAAACGCCCGCAGCCTGTCGTGGTTCAGGTGCGTCGGGATTGAATCTAGGTGTCGAATGCAGGCGGGGATCCGCCGAAGGAGAACGACATGTACATCGACAACAAGGTGCTTGCGGTCGCATTGGGTTCGCTGCTGGTCGGTGGCGGCGCGGTCGCCGCATATCAGAGCCTGCAGTCCAGCCCGGAACGTGCGGCAACCGATGCGACGATTGCGGCCCAGCCGGCTTCCGCAACGGGCGCTGAAGTCGCTCCCCTCAATCTGGCGGCGGGTGCGGATGACGGTTTCGCACCGATCGTTTCGGTCAAGCCGGTGACCGGCAAGCAGGCGCGTTACGCGAGCGTGCTGGATGTCGATCCGGTGACGCGCAACGTCGCCCAGCAGCAGCCGCGACAGGTATGCGAGGACGTGCCGGTGACCCAGCGCCTGCCCGAGCGTGACGGCAACGTCGGCGGCACCGTGGCCGGCGTGATCATCGGTGGCCTGGTCGGCAACCAGATCGGTGGCGGCGACGGCCGCAAGGTCGCCACGGCCGCGGGTGCCGCTGCCGGTGGCTATATCGGCAACCGAGTGGACCGGCGCCATGTCGGCGGGCAGGTGGTGCAGACCACCGAGCGCCAGTGCCGCACCGTGACCGACACGGTCAACAACAGCAAGGTCATCGGCTACGACGTGACCTTCCGCAACCCGGATGGCAGCACCGGCATGAAGCGCATGTCCAGCCGTCCCGGCTCGCGCATCAGCCTGGGCAGCGCCACGACCACCACCGGTTACGACGTCACCTATCGCTTCGATGGCGAGGAGCGGGTCGTGCGGATGGATGAGCGCCCCAGCGTGGATCGCTTCCGCGTCGTGGATGGACAGGTCATCACCAAGGGCTGAGTCGCGACATCGAGCAGCGAATGCAGCGGGAGCCGGCAACGGCTCCCGTTTCTTCGTGGGGGGCGGGTAAAATGCCGGACTTGCTTTCACTTTTCCGGAACCGACCCCGCCATGGCCCTGCATCCCTACGATCTGTACGACGTCCGCTCCCTGCTCAGCGAAGAGGAGCGCGCGGTCCAGGACACCGTGGCCCGTTTCACCGACGAACGCGTGCTGCCGATCATCGGCGGCTGCTTCGACCGCGGCGAGTTCCCCAAGGAACTGATCCCCGAGATGGCCGAGCTGGGCCTGCTCGGCAGCACCTTGCCCGAGGAATACGGCTGCGCCGGCCTCAACGCGGTCAGCTACGGCCTGATCTGCCAGGAGCTGGAGCGCGGCGACAGCGGCATCCGCAGCTTCGCCAGCGTGCAGTCCTCGCTGTGCATGTACCCGATCTACGCTTACGGCAACGAGGAGCAGCGTCGCCGCTGGCTGCCCGACATGGCCGCCGGGAAGGTGATCGGCTGCTTCGGCCTGACCGAGCCGCATGGCGGCTCCGACCCGGCCAACATGAAGACGAATGCCAGGCGCGATGGCGACGACTGGGTGCTCAACGGCAGCA
>DAIRVA010000053.1:0-14869 GCA_036803045.1 Lysobacter sp.
GGTGACGCGTGCGCTGGAAATGGTCTCGGCCTCCAAGATCCGCAAGGCGCAGGAACGGATGAAGGCATCGCGCCCGTATGCGCGGGCCATGAAGCAGCTGATCGGCCACGTGGCGCAGGCCAACGGCACCGATTACGTGCATCCGTGGATGGTGGAACGCACCGACGTCAAGCGCGTCGGCTACATCGTCGTGTCCTCGGACCGCGGCCTGGCGGGCGGCCTCAACAACAACCTGTTCCGCAAGCTGCTGGGCGAGATCCGCAAGTGGAACGAGCAGGGCGTGGAAGTCGACATCGTCACCATCGGCCAAAAGGCGTCGGTGTTCTTCCGCCGCATCAAGGTCAACATGCTGGCGACCGTCACCCACCTCGGCGACACGCCGCACGTCGAGCAACTCATCGGCGTCATCAAGGTGATGCTGGATGCCTACGACGACGGCAACGTCGATCGCGTCATCCTTTGCTACAACGACTTCGTCAACACCATGACCCAGCGCGTGGCGTTTGACCAGCTGCTGCCGCTGCCCCCGGCCGACGCCCAGATGGGCCGCCACAGCTGGGACTACATCTACGAGCCCGACCCGCAAACGGTGCTGGAGCACCTGATGACCCGTTACGTCGAGTCATTGGTGTACCAGGCGGTGATGGAGAACGTCGCGTCCGAGCACGCCGCGCGCATGGTCGCGATGAAGGCCGCGTCGGACAACGCCACCAAGCTGATCGGTACGCTGAACCTGGTCTACAACAAGGCCCGCCAGGCGGCGATCACCCAGGAAATTTCGGAAATCGTCGGCGGCGCGGCGGCGGTCTGACGCCCAAGCGAAGCCACGCAAAGACTAGAGACTGAGGAAACCACCATGAGCCAAGGCAAGATCGTCCAGATCATCGGCGCCGTCGTCGACGTTGAATTCCCGCGCGAAGGCGTGCCGAAGGTGTACGACGCGTTGAAGGTGCAAGGCACCGAGATCACGCTGGAAGTGCAGCAGCAGCTGGGCGACGGCGTGGTGCGCGCGATTGCGCTCGGCTCGACCGACGGCCTGAAGCGCGGCCTCGTCGCCGACAACACCAACCGCGCCATCGCGGTGCCGGTGGGTGAAGCCACCCTCGGCCGCATCATGGACGTGCTGGGCAACCCGATCGACGAAGTGGGCCCGATCAACGCGGAAGCCCATTGGGAAATCCATCGCCCGGCGCCTTCGTACGAAGACCAGGCCGCGACCAACGACCTGCTCGAGACCGGTATCAAAGTGATCGACCTGATGTGCCCGTTCGCCAAGGGCGGCAAGGTCGGCCTGTTCGGCGGCGCCGGCGTGGGCAAGACGGTGAACATGCTGGAGCTGATCAACAACATCGCCACGCAGCACTCGGGTCTGTCGGTGTTCGCCGGTGTCGGCGAGCGTACCCGCGAGGGCAACGACTTCTACCACGAGATGCAGGAAGCAGGCGTCGTCAAGGTGGACAACCTGCCGGAGTCCAAGGTGGCGATGGTGTACGGCCAGATGAACGAGCCGCCGGGCAACCGCCTGCGCGTCGCCCTGACCGGCCTGACGATGGCCGAGTACTTCCGCGATCAGAAGGATGAGAGCGGCAAGGGCCGCGACGTGCTGTTCTTCGTCGACAACATCTACCGCTATACCCTGGCCGGTACCGAAGTGTCGGCGCTGCTGGGACGCATGCCGTCGGCGGTGGGCTACCAGCCCACGCTGGCCGAGGAAATGGGCGTCCTGCAGGAGCGCATCACCTCGACCAAGACTGGTTCGATCACCTCGATCCAGGCCGTGTACGTGCCCGCGGACGACTTGACCGATCCCTCGCCGGCGACCACCTTCGCCCACCTGGATTCGACGGTCACCCTGTCGCGCCAGATCGCCTCGCTCGGCATTTACCCGGCCGTGGATCCGCTGGATTCGACCAGCCGCCAGATGGACCCGAACGTCATCGGCAACGAGCACTACGACACCGCGCGCCGCGTGCAGGGCACCTTGCAGAAGTACAAGGAGCTGAAAGACATCATCGCGATCCTCGGCATGGACGAGCTGTCGGAAGAGGACAAGCTGGCCGTGGCCCGCGCGCGCAAGATCGAGCGTTTCTTCTCGCAGCCCTTCCACGTGGCCGAGGTGTTCACCGGCTCGCCGGGCAAGTACGTCTCGCTCAAGGACACCATCCGCGGCTTCAAGATGATCGTGGACGGCGAGTGCGACGACATCCCGGAGCAGGCGTTCTACATGGTCGGCGGCATCGAAGAGGCCATCGAGAAGGCGAAGAAGCTCGCGGCCTGATCGCCGCGGACTGAAGGGAGACTTTGATGGCCACCACCATTCGTTGCGACATCGTCAGTGCCGAGGCGCAGATCTACTCCGGCGAGGCCACCCTGGTGGTCGCCACCGGCGAAGTCGGCGAGCTCGGCATCGCGCCCAAGCATGCGCCGCTGATCACGCGCCTGAAGCCCGGCAAGGTCGTGGTGACTACGGCCTCGGGCGAGCACCTGGACTTCGCGATCTCCGGCGGCATGCTGGAAGTGCAGCCGGAAGTCGTGACCGTGCTGGCCGACACGGCGGTGCGCGCGCAGGACATCGACGAGGCCGCCGTGCGCGCCGCCAAGGAAGAAGCCGAGCGCATCCTGGCCGGTCGCGGCGAGGCGATGGAGATCGTCGAGGCGCAGAAGCGCCTGGCAGAGGTCAGCGCGCAGCTGGCCGCGCTGGAACGCCTGCGCAAGAACCTCAAGCACTGAAGTCCGTGCGTTCATGATGACGGGGAAGCCGGCCTTGCGCCGGCTTTTTCATGCCTTGGCGGCGGGCTTGTTGTAGACCCAGTGGCGGGAGAGCACGAAGCCGATGGCGCCGGTGAGGATATCGGCGGCCGGTTTCAGCAACTGGGCCATGCGCAGGCCGGAATGGGCGTCGATGGCGTGCACCAGGCAGGTGTTCAGCACGGTCAATGCGATCCACATCAGCACGAAGCGGCGCAGTGCCCGCCGGCCGACGTGGGTGTCGTCGCCGGCGAAGGTCCATTTCCCGTTCAACCAGAAGCCCAGCATCGCGCCGCAGATGCGGCCGATCACGTTGGCCGGCGCGACCGGCATCACCCATTCGCTCAGCGCCAGCATCAAGCCGTATTCGAGCAACCACTGCAGCAGGCCGATCGCGGCGTATCCCCCCAGGTGTCGGCGCAGGCTCATCGGTGTTCGGGGCGTTTTTCCATCGGCGCCGCATGGTAGCAGCGGCTCCCGTAAAATCCCGAAAAACACCAGGACGCCCCGCATGGCCACCGCCCCGCTGCACGTCGTCATCCTCGCCGCTGGCGAGGGCAAGCGAATGAAGTCCCGCACGCCCAAGGTGCTGCAGAAGATCGCGGGCCGCCCGATGCTGGCGCACGTGATCGATGCGGCGCGCGCGCTGGACCCGGCCGGCATCCACCTCGTCTACGGCCACGGCGGCGAGCAGGTGCGGGATGCTTTCGTCGACCAGCCCGACCTGCAGTGGGCCGAGCAGCGCGAGCGCCTGGGCACCGGGCATGCGGTGCAGCAGGCCATCGACCAGGTGCCGGACGGCGCGCGCGTGCTGGTGCTCTACGGCGACGTGCCGCTGATCACCGCGGCGACGCTCGGCCGCCTGCTGGCGAAGGAAGGCCGCCTGGCGGTGCTGGTCGCCGACTTCGACGATCCGACCGGCTACGGCCGCATCGTGCGCGATGCCGAAGGCAACGTCGGCGCCATCGTCGAGGAGAAGGATGCCGACGCCGAGCAGAAGCGCATCCGCACCATCAACACCGGCATCCTGGCCGCCGACGGCAATGCGCTGAAAGGCTGGCTGGCGAATCTCTCCAACGACAACGCGCAGGGCGAGTACTACCTGACCGACGTGTTCGCCAAGGCCGCGCGCGAATACACCGCCGCCGAAATGGTGTACGTCGACGATCCAATGGAGACCGAGGGCGCCAACGATCCCTGGCAGCTCGCGCAACTCGAGCGCGCGTTCCAGCGCCGTACGGCCAGGGCGCTGTGCGCGCAGGGGATCCGTTTCGCCGACACCGGGCGCATCGACGTGCGCGGCAGCGTGCGTGCCGAGGGCGGGGATGTCGAAGTGGACGTCGACGTGGTCTTCGAGGGCGAGGTGGTGCTGGGCGAGGGCGTCAGGATCGGCCCGTTCTGTCGCCTGAAGGATGTCGTGCTGGGTCCGGGCACCGAAGTGCGTGCCCATTGCGACCTGGAAGGGGCGCGCACCGAGGGCGCCGTGACGATCGGCCCGTACGCGCGCCTGCGCCCGGGTACGGTGCTGGCCGATGGCGTGCACATCGGCAACTTCGTCGAGGTCAAGAAGTCGGTGTTCGGCGTCTCCAGCAAGGCCAACCATCTGAGCTACATCGGCGATGCCGAGGTGGGCTCTGGCGTCAACATCGGTGCAGGCACGATCACATGCAACTACGACGGGGTGAACAAGTCGGCCACGGTGATCGGCGACCGCGCCTTCATCGGCTCCAACAGCGCGCTGGTGGCGCCGGTGAGGATCGGCGAAGGGGCGACGATCGGGGCCGGCTCCGTCGTCACCAAGGACGCGCCGGACGACGCCCTGACGGTGGCCCGGGCGCGCCAACAGACCTTCGACGGCTGGCATCGGCCGGTCCGCAGGAAGCCCTGAGCGCAGGGGCGGCGCGCGCTAGAATGCGTTTTCCCTCCAGCGGAGCTTCCCATGTGCGGCATCGTCGGCGCCATTGCCCAGCGTGACGTGGTTCCGGTCCTGATCGAGGGACTGAAACGACTCGAATACCGCGGCTACGACTCCTCCGGCATCGCCGTGGTCAAGGAGGACCGGGTGCGCCGCGTGCGCCGTACCGGGCGCGTGGCGGAAATGGAGTCGGCGGCGCTGGCGGAGAGCTTCAACGCCCATCTCGGCATCGGCCATACCCGCTGGGCGACGCACGGCGGCGTGACCGAACTCAACGCGCATCCGCACCTGAGCCACGGGGTGGCACTGGTGCACAACGGCATCATCGAGAACCACGAGCAGCAGCGCGAGCGGCTGGAATCACTGGGCTACAGCTTCGAATCGCAGACCGATACCGAGGTGATCGCCCACCTGATCCACCACCACATGGCCGGGGGCGGGGACCTGCTCGGCGCGCTGCAGCGCGCGGTCAAGGAACTGCACGGTGCCTACGCACTGGCCGTGGTCAGCCAGGACGATCCCTCGCGGGTGGTGGTGGCGCGGATGGGCTGCCCGCTGCTGGTGGGGCTTGGCGATGGCGAGAATTTCGTCGCCTCCGACGTGTCGGCGATCGTGCAGGCCACCCGCCGGGTGATCTTCCTCGAGGAGGGCGACACCGCCGAGCTCAGCCGCGAAGGCGTTCGCGTGTTCGACGGCAACGATGTCGAGGTTGAGCGCGAAGTGCACCTGTCGGACGTGTCGCTGGCCTCGCTGGAGCTGGGGCCGTACCGGCACTTCATGCAGAAGGAAATCCACGAGCAGCCGCGCGCGATCGCCGACACCATCGAGGGCGTGGCCGACCTGGGCTGCTTCGACCTGCAGCTGTTCGGCGCGAACGCCGCGCAGGTGCTGGAAGGCATCGAGTCCGTGCAGATCCTCGCCTGCGGCACCAGCTACTACGCCGGCCTGACCGCGAAGTACTGGCTGGAGGACATCGCGGGGATTCCGTGCAACGTGGATATCGCCAGCGAATACCGATACCGCAGGATCGTTCCCAATCCGAGGCAGTTGATCGTCACCATCTCGCAGTCGGGCGAAACCCTCGACACGATGGAAGCGTTGAAGTACGCCAAGGCACAG
The DNA here is from genome assembly GCA_036803045.1 of Lysobacter sp. GTDB lineage: Bacteria > Pseudomonadota > Gammaproteobacteria > Xanthomonadales > Xanthomonadaceae > Solilutibacter. The sequence goes on from DAIRVA010000053.1 coordinate 5,783, forward strand.
GGGCAGGAGCGGACGCTGTCGATCTGCAACGTGCCCGAGAGCGCCATCCCGCGCGCCAGCCGGCTGGTGTTCTATACCCGCGCCGGCGCCGAGATCGGCGTGGCGTCGACCAAGGCTTTCACCACGCAGTTGGTCGCGCTGTTCATCCTGACCTGCGCCCTGGCCAGGCTGCGCGGGCGCCTGGACGAGGCGCGCGAGGGCGAGCTGATCGAGGCGCTTCGCCACCTGCCCGGCAGCGTCCAGCACGCGCTGAACCTCGAGCCGCAGATCGTGGCATGGAGCGAGCGTTTCGCGCCGAAGCAGCATGCGCTGTTCCTGGGGCGTGGCGTGCACTACCCGATCGCGCTGGAAGGTGCGCTGAAGCTGAAGGAGATCAGCTACATCCATGCCGAGGCCTATCCGGCCGGCGAGCTCAAGCACGGGCCATTGGCATTGGTGGATGCCGAGATGCCGGTGGTGGTGATCGCGCCGAACGACAGCCTGCTGGAGAAGGTGAAGTCCAACATCCAGGAGGTGCGCGCGCGCGGCGGCGAGATGTTCGTGTTCGCCGATGCCGACAGCCACTTCAGCGAATCCGAGGGCGTGCACGTGATCCGCACGCCGCGCCATGTCGGCGTGCTTTCGCCGATCGTGCATGCCGTGCCGGTGCAGTTGCTGGCCTACCATGCCGCGCTGGCGCGCGGCACCGACGTGGACAAGCCACGCAATCTGGCGAAGTCCGTCACAGTCGAATGATTGCCAGCGGGGTAGCCGGATCTACTGCGTTTGCGTGAACATCTTTTGGCGTGGAGTTCAACCGCGCTGACGCGAGTTCGCTCTTCGCTAGCGAATGAGAAACTGTCTGAGCGTCGAGAGACGTTGTGTGAGGTGGTTATTTTCAGTCACCGCTCCAAAGACGGATGAGAGCTGAACTTGTTGAAGTCTTGTCGGCTGCCCCCGTGCGGCGGCTGCGTGTCGATCTAGTTCAAGGATCCGAGCTGGATGACTCGACAGCGAAGGCTATTACAGACCGGCCACGGGGATAGAGCCGAGTTTTGGTCATGAGGCCCGACCTCGGAGCGGAGTAACGAGTGCTTGCTTCGCAGCGGTATCAAGCTGGTTGGCCACACGTCAACGCAGAGGGACAGCTGGTCGACTTACTGACATAAATGTCACTAATTTATGACATAAATTCATAATTTGCAAGAAGATTCCAAGTATGATCACCTGCGTGAGGTACGACGAATTCCACCGGAATGTGCGCAAAGCTGGGTTAACGCTCTCTGCGTTCGCCGAACTCCTGAACATGAATCGCGTGTCCCTCTCCAACTACGCACGGCAGCAGCAGGTTCCGGCGCATTTGGCAGTCATCGCGGTCCTTTTGGGGGAGCTCGGTGAGCACGGCATTGATTACCGCGCCGCTCTCTCACGGGTTGAGATTCCTGCAAAGCGTCCTCGCGGTGGAGCAATCGTGCCCAAGTTTGGTGGGAATCCGCAAAGGTTGTTGACATTGGATGGGGGCAACGCATGAAGGCGATTGATTTGTTCTGCGGTGCAGGCGGGCTTTCGCTCGGGCTGAAGATGGCTGGCTGGGATGTCGTCGCCGCCGTTGAGTACGAGCGAACGGCAATGGAGACGCACGCTCGCAATATGCCTGGCGTTGATCATCTCTGCGGTGATATCAGAGAAGTAAAGTTCAGGAAGTATCGAGGTTCTGTTGATCTAGTTGCAGGTGGACCGCCATGCCAGCCGTTCTCGGTGTCCGGTAAGCAACTTGGGAATGACGATCTGCGCGACATGGTTCCGCAGTTCGTTCGTGCTGTGCGCGAGGTCAAGCCAAAAGCCTTCATGCTGGAAAACGTACATGGCCTAGCTACTACACGTTTTCTCCCGTATCTCGAGGAGAAAGTGGGGGAGTTGGAAAAGCTTGGGTACAAGGTCCAGTGGAAGGTGCTCAATGCTGCAGATTACGGCGTCCCGCAGAAGCGCCTGCGATTGATCATTGTGGGTATTCGCGATAGGGACGACTTCAAGTTCCCTAATCCAACTCACGGCGCGGGACGGAAGCAGTCGCATCGTACTGTGGCGGAAGCACTGAGCGACTGCCCAGAAGACGAGCCGAATCGTGCGCGCGTTGTTTATGCAAAAAATCCAATTCTCCGCCGCAGTCCTTTTGCGGGCATGCTGCTGAACGGTAAAGGGCGCCCGCTCGACATGGATGCTCCTTCTTTCACCATTCCTGCTTCAGCCGGTGGAAATCGAACTCACATACTTGATCCTGACGGCGTGTTGCGGGAATACCATGCGCACCTAATGTGCGGTGGTAAGCCGCGACAAGGCGACGTAGAAGGCTGCACAAGGCTAACTGTGAAGCAATCCGCTCGGCTCCAGACATTTCCAGACTGCTTTGAGTTCGCGGGACGAAAGAATCAGTGCTACACGCAGATTGGTAACGCTGTCCCGCCAGTATTCGCGGCGGTGGTGGCGAAGCAAGTGCTCAAGTTCGCAAGATAGCTGCTCGTTGCGGACTAAATGTCCTTGAGTAACTCCATCCAGTGCTTCACGTGTGAGTATGCGGCACCCTTCTCATGTAAGGCGTCGTGAACTTTTCTGAGAAAAGCAGCGCGCTGCTCCGGCGAAAGCTGTAGCAGGATATGAATGGCGTGTGGCTCGATGTGCGTAAAGTTTACGTCGATGCCGTGCGTGAACTCTGCAGCAGCTTTGCCTAGCACGCTGTCCTGATCTTCGAACAACAGATCGGAATGGCCAACGAAGAGCACGTTGTCGACGTTGTTCTTTCTAGCTTTTAGTACAGTTGCTGTCAGATCACCAAGTCGAATCGATCGATCCTTGATCTCCACGGCAAGAGAAACATTGCCGTCTCGGCTGCACTCAACGTCGCCGGTTCGATTGGAGCTGAGGTCAGCAGCATTCGTCGGCGCGGATGTCACTTCGCCTAGCGATGGGTGGGCTTCGGCGAGAGCTTGATAGAGTGCGTAACAAACCAACTGCAAGCGCACTCCATTGGAAGGCAAAGACAAGAACTGCCTAACGACGCTCATTATGCCATCTACGCTCATTCTTGCTGGACCAAAATAGTCCCGCTTGTTGGCTTCTAGTGAACGACGCGCTTCGATCAATATCAACTTGACGAGACGCTTGGCTTCCACATCACCACCGTCCTGCGCGGACTGGACTATTTGAGCAAGTGCGTCGTAGGCTTCTAGCTTTCCTGCCTTTGCCCTCATCTCTACACCGAAATTCTTATACCGGGCAGGGTTGTTGACATAAGGATCGTCGTTGGCGCCCTGAAATGGCTTTTCAGCTGACTTGTTCCATTCGACTGCCACACGAGACGCAAGACTTCGAGCATCCCACGCTCCGTGTAGCTCCGAACTCTCTTGAATGCATATTGCATTGAGTTCAGGATTGGTTGCTTTCCCGAGAATCTGAGTGAGCAGCATAAAGGGGTATGTGCTGCCACCATCCGTGATCAGCGAATAGATTTTGGGCGATAACTCGACGTCTTTAGCAGCGTCAAGATCCTGGATAGCGAGAACTTCCTCCCAGGACTCATCGAGCAGTCGTTCAGCGTCCGCGTGAAACGGCGATAGTTCGGTGATTTTTTTCTTAGCCATCGTGACAGGCTAACAATGACTGAGTTGTCGTGGAACCTATCTGCAGGCATCCCTCCCTGAGTTTTTCGTAAAACTCGCTATTACGCTAGTCTGATTTCCAGCGGGGGGGGGGCAAGCGCCCTCCGCCGGGAATGATCTATCTGAAAATTCGGGGCTGGATCATCCTTGACCCAGCGCGAAAGGCCGCAGCGATCAGTCGATGGCATCGAGCCAAGCGCTGGCGATCGCCTGCAGCCCGGCCTGATCTTCTTCGTCGAAGCGCGATTCGACGGGGCTGTCGATGTCGAGCACGCCGACCAGCGTGTCGCCCTTCACCAGCGGGATCACGATCTCGGACCGCGATGCCGCATCGCAGGCGATATGGCCCGGAAACGCGTGGACATCGTCCACCCGCTGCGTCTGCCGGGTGCGCGCGGCCGCGCCGCAGACCCCCTTGTCGAGCGGGATCCTGACGCAGGCCGGCAGCCCCTGGAACGGTCCGACCACCAGTTCCTCGCCATCGTGGAAATAGAAGCCGGCCCAGTTGAGGTCCGGCAACTGGCGGTAGAGAAGCGCGGAAAGGTTGGCGGCGTTGGCGATGCGGTCGCGCTCGCCGTGGAACAGGCCCTCGGCCTGCTCGAGGAGCCGGGCATATCGTTCGGCCTTGTTGCCGGCAAGCGCGGATGCATTGAACATGGGCGCAGTGTAGCCGAAGCGGAGAGGGTGCCATGGGCGGGCGGATGCAGCGTGATGCAGGGATCGTCATGCCGGGCTGGCCCGCACCGGCGGTCCGCGGCGAAGGCGTGCCGGCATGATCCTCGACGCGTACCTGACCGGCACCGACACCGGCATCGGCAAGACCCATGCCGCTTGCGTGCTGCTGGAGGAGGCGCGCGCAGAAGGCGTGCGCATCGCCGGGATGAAGCCCGTCGCCAGCGGCTGCATCGAAACCGGCGAAGGATGGCGCAGCGAGGACACCCTGGCCCACATGGCCGCCGACGGCATCGACTGGGTGGCGTATGCGGATCGCAATCCCTATGCGCTGCCGCTGCCGGTGGCGCCGGAGATCGCCGCGCGTGAAGCCGGGGTCGACATCGCGCTGGACCGCATCGTCCGCGCGCATGCGCGCTTGCGTGCGGCGCCGAGCGTCAGGGGCGTGCTGGCCGAGGGCGTGGGCGGATGGCTTGCACCGCTCGGCCCCGGGCTCGAGCAATCGGACGTGGTGCGCGCACTCGGCTTGCCGGTGCTGATGGTGGTGGGCCTGCGTCTGGGCTGCGTGCACCAGGCGCGCACGACCCTGCGGGCCATCCAGACGGATGGCTGCGGGTTCGCCGGCTGGATCGCCAATCCGGTGGAGCCGGGAATGGCGCGGATGCAGGACAACCTCGACATCCTCGTGCGCGTGCTGGGCGAAGCGCCGATGCGGGTGTTGTCGCGCGATTGACCCCGGTCAGGGACGTGCCCAGTCGGCAATCTCCGCAGCGGAGTCGAATGGGCCCAGGCGCTGGCGCAACACGGTCCCGTCCGCGTCGACCAGAATGCTGTAGGGCAGCGCGCCGGCGGTGTTGCCCAGCGCGACCCCGGCATCGCGCGGACCGGCATCATCGCGATACTGGGGATATCGCACCGCACGCTGCCGCAACCAGCTCCGCACCGCCTGCGCATCGTCCAGCGCCACGCCGATCACCTGCACACCGTGGGCGCCTTGCGCCTGCGCGAAGGCATCCAGCTCCGGCATTTCCTTGATGCAGGGGCCGCACCAGGTGGCCCAGACGTTGATCAGCGCCGGTCGTCCTGCCGGCAACGGCAGGGCAACGGACAAACCTTCCAGCGTCTGGACGTGGATGGCAGGCAGCGCTTCGCCGCGCTGTGCGATCTCGAGCCCTGCCGGCGCGGGCTTGGCGATGGCCGCCTGCAGCGCGCGCTGCCCCAGCTCGGTCCGCCAGATCGGACCCGGGCCGTGGACCACGAACGCGGCCAGCGCGCCGGCGATGCCGGCGGCCAGCGCGATCCAGAGCATTGTGCGGGTTTGGCCCTTCATTCAGCGCGCGGCCTCGCGCAAGGCGTCGCGCGCGATGCCGGGCGTCAGCAGCGTCGGCAGCAGTTTCGGCGCGCCGCCATCGCGCGGATAGACCACGTACAGCGGCAGGCCGACCGCGCCGTGCTCGCGCAGGAAGGCGGAGATCTGCGGATCGACATCGGTATGGTCGCCGACCATGTAGACGGCATTCGCCTCGCGCAGCGCCTTGCGGAAGCCTTCGCGGGCGAACACCGCGCGCTCGTTGGCTTTGCAGGTCACGCACCAGTCGGCGGTGATGTTGACGAAGACCGGGCGGCCTTCCCCGCGCAGCTTCGCCAACAATTCCGGCGAGTACACGACGTGGTCGGCCTCGGCCAGCGTCGCGGCGGCAGGTGCCGGGCGCGCGACCTGGCCGATGGAATACACCGCGAATACGCTGCCGATCATCGCGACAACGGCCAGCCCCAGCGCCCAGCGCTTGCCGTGGCGCCGCGCATGGGTCCACGCCCACAGGGCCAGCGCCAGCGCGATGGCAGCCAGCGCCCACAGCCCGAACGCATCGGCGCCGCGCTGCTGCGCCAGCACCCAGACCAGCCAGGCGGCGGTCGCGTACATCGGGAAGGCGAGGAGCTGCTTCATCGTCTCCATCCACGCGCCCGGCTTGGGCAGGAAGCGCGCGATGCCCGGGATGAAGCCGATCAGGAGGAACGGCAGCGCCAGCCCCAGGCCCAGCATCAGGAAGACCGCCATTGCGGCCGGCGCGGGGGCGAGAAAGGCGTAGGCCAGCGCCGCGCCCATGAACGGCGCGGTGCAGGGCGTGGCCAGCACCACGGCCAGCACGCCGGTGACGAAATCACCGCGCCAGCCGCTGCGCTGCGACATCGCCAGGCCCGACCGCGGTACCGCGACCTGCGCGTACCACAGGCCCGAGAGCGACAGGCCGAAGGCGAACACCACCAGCGCCAGCGTCGCCACCACGCGCGGCATCTGCAGCTGGAAGCCCCAGCCGATGCCTTGCTCGACCAGGTGCCCGCGCAGGGCCAGCACGATGGCGCCGAGGACCGCGAAGGCGGCCAGTACGCCCAGCGTGTAGGCGATGGCGTGCCGGCGCGCGTGTTCGCGGCTTTCGCCGCTTTGCGCCAGCGACAGGGCCTTGAGCGACAGCACCGGCAACACGCAGGGCATCAGGTTGAGGATCAGGCCGCCGCCGAGCGCCGCCAACAGTGCCGCCAGAAAGCCGAGGCGCGTCACCGGCGGCGTGCGCGGCGTTGCGGCCGGCACCGGAGCGGCATCGGTATCCACATCCGATGCCACTGCGGACACCGCGGGCGCGGGCGCACCGACGGGAAGATCGATGTCCGTCGCCGTCGCCGGGGCGGCGCTCGCGGCGGCCGTTGCTTCCGCAGGTGCCTCGGGCGATGCGGGCGTGGCGCTGGCGGCGGGCAGTGCCAGCGGCAGGCGCTTGTGCATCGGCGGATAGCAGATGCCTTCGTCCTGGCAGCCCTGCCAGCCGATATCGAGCGTGATTTCGCGCGCTTGCCGGCCGGCGCCGGTGCGCAACAGTGGCACGGGGACTTCGGCCTGGTCGAAGTACACCTTCACGTTGCCGAAGTGTTCGTCGCGGTGGTCGCGTGCGGGCGGGAAACGGGGAGCGCCCAAGGCGATGCCTTCGCCACCCCGCACGCGCAGCGTGAGCTTGTCGCGATACAGGTAGTAGCCCGGTGCCGGCGTCAACCGCAGCAGGAGCCGGTCGCCACCGTCGGCGATCGCCTCGACCGCGAAGGCCTGTTCCGGCGGCAACGGACGCGCCGGCTGGCCGGCCAGCCATGGCGCGTTGCCTGCGGGAACATTGCCCCCGAGCCGTCCCGCCGCCGCGGCGAAGCCCGCATTGTCTTTCGCCGCGGCATTGCCGGCGGGCAGGCGCACGCTGATCGTGCGGGTCTGCGGGGGATAGCAGACGCCGACATCGGCGCAGCCCTGATACTTGACCCGCAGCGCGAGGGCATCGGTGCCGGCGGCCGCCTGCCCGGGCAGGCTGACCTTCAGCTCGCCGCGATAGGTTTCGACATCGCCGAAGAATTCGTCATGGTGCTTCTTGCCGTCCGGGATCTGCAGCGCGCCGGCCTGGAAGCCGTTGCCGAGCACCTCGACCTTGGTGCGATGCCGGTAGAGGTAATAACCGGGTGCGATCTTCCAGCGCAGCTCGATGCGGTCGCGTGCCGGAGCCGAGGCCGAAAGCTGGAACACCGAGTCCACCGGCGGCAGCTCGCTCGGGTCCATCGCCTGTGCGAAGACGGGCAGGCTGGCGAGGGCGAGCAGGATGGCGGCGGCGCGGGCGAGCAGGGTCATGTCGTCGGTGTCGGATCAGGGCGCGGGGTGCGTTTCTTGGCGTACCCAGTCGAGGTAAGCGGGCAGGCCGTCCGCGGGTTCGACCGCGAGCAGCTCGGGAAGTTCGTAAGGGTGCAGCGCCGGCAGGCGCTCGCGCAGCGCAGCCATGCGCTCGGACGTGGTCTTGATGATGAGCAGCAGTTCCTCGTCGCGGATGACCTTGCCCTGCCAGCGATAGGTGCTGACGATGCCGGGCAGGATGTTGACGCAGGCGGCCAGCCGCTCCTCGACCAGCGCAGTGGCGATGTGGTCGGCGGCGGCGCGGTCGGGGCAGGTGGTCAGGCAGATCAGCACGGACATTGGCATAGGGTAACGGGTGGGCCAGCAAACCGGCCTGCGTTCAGGCTCTCAGGGCTGCGCCAGCGCTTCCAGCACCGCATCGCCATAGCGCTCCAGCTTGCTGGAACCGATGCCGCCCACCTCGGCCAGGGCATCAAGCGTGCCGGGGTTGAGTTGGGCGATTTCGCGCAGGGTGCGGTCGTGGAAGATCACGTAAGGCGGCACGCCCTGTTCGCGCGCCAGCTGCGTGCGCAGGGCGCGTAGCGACTCGAAGCGCGGCAGGGCGGTGGGATCGAGGTCGGTGATGGGCGTGCCACGCGTACTGGATGTGCGGCCGGTCTTGCGCGGCGCTTCCTTGCGCAGCATCACCGTCCGCTTGTCCCTCAGGATCTCGGCGCTTTTCACGGTCAGGCGCAGGCTGCCGTGGCCTTCCACATCGACCGCCAGCCAGCCGCCGGCGACGAGCTGGCGGAACACGCCGCGCCACGCACGTGCGTCGAGCTCGGTGCCGATGCCGTAGGTGGAGAGCGTGTCGTGGCCGAACTGGCGGATGCGATCGGTGTCCGCGCCGCGCAGGATGTCGATCAGCTGCCCGGCGCCGAAGCGCTGGCCGCTGCGATACACGCAGGAGAGCGCTTTTTGCGCGGCCAGCGAGGCATCCCAGCTTTCGGGCGGCGTGAGGCAGTTGTCGCAGTTGCCGCAAGGCTTCGGATACGCCTCGCCGAAATTCGCCAGAAGCACCTGGCGGCGGCATTCCATCGATTCGCAGTAGCCGACCAGCGCATCCAGCTTGCGTTGCTCCAC
>DAIRVA010000054.1:0-14854 GCA_036803045.1 Lysobacter sp.
GACGACGCACCAGCAACACCGGCACGTGCTCGCCGCGCGTGGCGACCGAGACCAGACCCGCGCCGCCGCGCAATGCGGCATCAGCGGCGATGGCGATGGCGCCGCCCATGCCGTGATCGCCGCCGATGGCCAGCACGTGGCCGTGACGCCCCTTGTGGGAATCGCGCCGGCGGCGCGGCATCTGCGGCCTTGGCAACACTTCGGCGGCCGGCGCGATGCCCTCGAAGCACGCCTCGGGCACATCCAGCCCGGCCACCGATGCCACGCCGACATGATCGAGCGCCGCTCCGGTGGCAAGGCCGGCGTGTGCGGCGATGAACTGAAGCGTGCGGTCAGCGATGATCGCGATGCCGGGCACCGCGCCGGTGTCGGCATCCACGCCACTCGGCACGTCCAGCGCGAGGATCGGTGCGCCGGATGCATTCACGGCCATGATCATCGACGCAGCCTCGTCTGCCGGTGCGCGGCTGAAACCGATGCCGAACAGTGCATCGACGATCATGTCGGCATCCGGCAACCCATCGATAAAGGCTTCGCTGCGGCCACCGGCTGCGTGGAATTCTTCGGCCATCCGCTTCGCCAGCGGCGTGCTCGGGGCGTGCGATGCGAGCTGCAGCACGCGCACGTCGCGCCCGGCGTCCAGCGCATGCCGGGCCAGCACCCAGCCGTCGCCGCCGTTGTTGCCCGGGCCGCACAGCACCACGATGCGCTGCGCCCGAGGCCAGGCCTCCAGCAGCGCGCGCCACGCCGCCTGCCCCGCGCGACACATCAGGGTGTCCTCGCCGATGCCGGCGACCTCGATGGCGCGGCGCTCGAGCACGCGCAGGCTTGCGTTGGAATGGAGCGCGCAGGGGCTGGGCATGGCGGCGATTCTATACTTCGGTCATGCCCGCGCCCGACGCCGACATCGACACCTTGCCCATGCGGATCCGCGAGGAAGCCGCCGCGCTCGGCTTCACCCGCTTCGGCATCAGCGGCGTGACGCTGGACGAGGACGCCGCGCACCTGCGCAGCTGGCTGGCCGAAGGGCTGCACGGCACCATGCAGTGGATGGCCGCACATGGCGACAAGCGCATGCGCCCGGAGGAACTGATCCCGGGCACCGTGTCGGTGATTTCGGTCGGGCTTGACTACGGCCGCGAGCACGACGAGGCCTGGGCCACGCTCGAGGATGGTGAGCGCGCCTACGTCGCCCGCTACGCGCTGGGTCGCGACTACCACAAGCTGATGCGCAACCGCCTGCAGAAGCTGGCCGAACGCATCGAGGCGATGGTCGGGCCGTTCGGGCACCGCGTGTTCGTCGATTCCGCGCCGGTGCTGGAGCGCGCCCTGGCGCGCAACGCGGGGCTGGGCTGGATCGGCAAGCACACCTGCCTGATCGACAAGGACGGCGGCTCGTGGTTCTTCCTCGGCGAGCTTTACCTCGACATCGCGCTGCCGCCGGCCGCGCCGGCAACCAATCATTGCGGCAGTTGCACGCGCTGCATCGACATTTGCCCGACCCGGGCGATCGTCGCGCCGTACCGACTGGATGCGCGGCGCTGCATCAGCTACCTCACCATCGAACACGAAGGCGCGATCCCGGAGAAGTTCCGCGAGGCAATCGGCAACCGCATCTTCGGCTGCGACGACTGCCAGCTCGTGTGCCCATGGAACAAGTTCGCGGAACGTTTCGACGAGCCGGATTTCCGCACTCGCAACGATCTGGATCACGCCACGTTGGTGGGCTTGTTCGCCTGGGACGAGGACGAATTCCTCCGCCGTACGGAAGGCTCGGCGATCCGTCGCAGCGGCCACGAGCGCTGGTTGCGCAACATCGCGGTCGCGCTCGGGAACGCACCGACGACACCGGAGATCATCGCCGCGCTGCGCTCACGCAGCGAACATCCATCCGGCATCGTGCGCGAACACGTGGCCTGGGCGCTGGCCCGCCACAGCGTCAAAGGTTGATCAGCGGCGCGCGCCGATCTCCGCGACCAGCGCCGCGGTGACGGCGTCGCCGGCCGCCTCCTCGCCGCGCAGTACCGGTAACAGGCCGTTAGCGAGTTGTTTGCCGAGCTCCACGCCGAACTGGTCGAAGGCATTGATGCCCCACAGCACTGCCTGCAGGTACACGCTGTGCTCGTACAGGGCCAGCAGGTGGCCGAGCGATGCCGGCGTCAACGCATCCAGCAGCAGCAAGGTGCTGGGCCGGCCGCCGGGATAGCGCCGATGCGCATCGGCGCTGTCCTGCCCGTTCGCCAGCGCCTCGACCTGCGCCAAGAGGTTGGACAGCAGCGCCGCATGGTGGTCGGGATGCGCATGATCGGGGCGGATCACGCCGATGAAGTCCGCCGGCACGACCTGCGTGCCCTGGTGCAGCGCCTGGAAGAAGCTGTGCTGGGCATCGCTGCCGATGCCACCCCACCACACCGGCACGGTATCCGCATCGACATCGCCGCCGTCCACGCGTGCACGCTTGCCCAGGCTCTCCATCACCAACTGCTGCAGGTAGGCCGGCAACAGCCTCAGCCGCTCGTCATAGGGCAGCACGGCCTGCGTGGCCGCGCCCAGCACGTTGCGGTTCCACACCGCGACGAGCGCATGGCGGATGGCGAGGTTCTGCCCGATCGGTGCTTCAAGCGCATGACGATCGAATGCGGCTGCGCCGTCCAGCAGCGCGCGGAACGCCGGCATGCCGATGGCCAGCGCGATGGGGAAGCCCACCGCCGACCACAGCGAATAACGCCCGCCGACCCAATCCCACATCGGCAGGATGCGTTCGGCCGCGATGCCGAAGGCACCGGCGCGCTCGATGTTCGCGCTGACTGCGTACAGGCGCGCGTCGTCGCCCAGCCAGTCGCGCAGGACCGCGCCGTTGAGCAGCGTCTCCTGCGTGCCGAAGGTCTTGGAGATCATGATCCCCGCGGTGCGCGCCGGGTCGAGCCCCGCCAGCACACGATCGATCGCGGCGGCATCGACGTTGGACACGAAGTGGACGTGCAACGGCGCGGCGTGCCCGGACAGCGCATCCGCCACCATCCTCGGACCGAGGTCGGAGCCGCCGATGCCGACGCTCACGACATCCGTGATCGCCGGATCGTCGCGCAACCGGGCGACTAGGGCATCCATCCGCAGCAGCGCCGATTCGGCCTGCGCATGCGCCGCGCGGGCGGGCGCTGCAGGTGAAAGATCGCCGCGCAGAGCGGTGTGCAGCGCGGCGCGGCCCTCGGTGGCGTTGACGATGTCGCCATCGGCCAGCCGTCGCAGCGCACCCGGCAGGTCGGCTTCACGGGCGATCTTGAACAGTGCTTCCAGCGCCGCGCGATCGAGCCGCTGGCGGGCGAAGTTGGCGTACAGCGGGCCGACACGCAGGGCGAAATCGACGGCGCGCGCCGGATCGGCGGCCATCAGGTCCTGGAGCGAAAGACCACCCAGTCGCGCCGCTTCCTCACGCAGGCGCGCCAGCATCTCAGGCCGCCTGTGCGGGGATCGATTCGTTGGTGTGGGTCAGTCGGTTTTCGCGGTCGACGTAGACCAGGGTCGGCTTGTGCGCGGCCGCTTCCGCCTCGTCGCACTGGCCGTAGGCGCAGATGATCACCAGGTCGCCCGGCTGCGCCTTGTGCGCGGCGGCGCCGTTGACCGAGATGATGCCGCTGCCGGCCTCGGCACGGATCGCGTAGGTCGCGAAACGCTCGCCATTGTTGATGTTGTAGATCTCCACGCGCTCGTTCTCACGGATGCCGGAGATGTCCAGCAGCCGGCTGTCGATGGCGCAACTGCCCTCGTAGTGCAGTTCGGCATGGGTCACCGAGGCACGGTGGATCTTGGCTTTGAGCAGGGTCAGCAGCATGACGGTTCCGGGATCGGCTCCCGGCCAGTGTAGGGACCGGATTTGCGCATCGCAACAATCGCGCCCGGCCGTTCAGCGATGGATGCCGCGATCGTCACGAGCCTGGGACGGCTCAATCCAGCGCGAATTCAACGTTGTCGATCAAACGGGTGCGCCCCAGTTTCGCGGCGATCAGTGCCACCCGCGGCCCCGGCTCACCATCTTCCGGCTCGGCGAAACCGGGCGTGCGGATCACCGCGTAATCCGGCACGAAACCGACCTTGGCCAATGCTTCGGCCGCATCGCGCTCCACGTCGACGCGCGGGCTTCCGGCCTGCAAGGCATCACGCATCATCAGCAAAGCCTGGTGGATGCGCGGCGCGATGACGCGCTCTTCATCGGACAGGTACTGGTTGCGCGAACTCATCGCCAGGCCATCGGTCTCGCGCTTGATGTCCGCGCCCAGGATCTCGATCGGGAACGCGAGGTCGCGCACCATGTGGCGGATCACTGCAAGCTGCTGGTAATCCTTGCGCCCGAAGATGGCCACGTCCGGCAGCACCTGGTTGAACATCCGCGCCACCACCGTCGCCACGCCGTCGAAATGCCCCGGCCGGTGTGCGCCATCCAGCGTCTCGGTCACGCCCGGCACGCGCATGTTGACCGCAGCGGCGACGCCGAGCGGATACATCGTCTCGACCGTCGGCAACCACAACAGGTCGCAGCCGGCTTCGTCCAGCCCCTTCGCATCCGCCTCGGGCGTGCGCGGATAGCGCTCGAAATCCTCGTTGGGGCCGAACTGGGTCGGGTTGACGAACACGCTCGCCACCACCCGATCGGCGCGCTGCCGCGCCATCGAGATGAGCGAGTAATGCCCCGCATGCAGGTTGCCCATGGTCGGGACGAAGGCGATGCGCTGGCCGGCCTGGCGCCATCCGCGCACCTGCGCGCGCAACGCGTCGAGCATCGTGACGGTGATCATCCTGAAGCCGCTCCGTCAGGCCGCGTAGCTGTGGTCGGCGGTCGGGAAGCTGCCGTCCTGCACCGCGTCGGCATAGGCGCGCACCGCACCGGCGATGGAGCCGCCCTCGGCGAGGAAATCGCGCACGAAGCGCGGGCGGCGATGGCCGCTGTCCAGGCCAAGCATGTCGTGCAGCACCAGCACCTGGCCGTCGCAACCGGGGCCGGCGCCGATGCCAATGGTGGGAATGGGCGAGGCCGCGGTGATCTCTGCGGCCAGCGCCGACGGCACCGCTTCCAGCACCAGCAAGGCCGCGCCCGCTTCGGCGACGGCGAGCGCGTCCGCGCGGAGTTTCTCCGCCGCCGCCCCGCCCCGCCCCTGCACCTTGAAGCCGCCGAAGCGCAGCACCGATTGCGGCGTCAGGCCCAGGTGCGCGCACACCGGGATCTCCCGCTCGACCAGATACCGGATGGTGTCGAGCTTGTGGCCCGCGCCTTCGAGCTTGACCATGCCGGCCCCGGCCTGCAGGAACGCGGTCGAAGCATCCAGCGCGCGTTCGGGATTCGCATCGGCCTGGAACGGCAGGTCGGCGACCACCAGCACGCGCTGCGTGGCCGCGGCGACGCAGGCGGTGTGATAGGCGATGTCGTCCACCGTGACCGCCAGGGTGGAATCCGCGCCCTGCACCACCATGCCCAGCGAGTCGCCGACCAGGATCAGGTCGACGCCGTTGGCATCCAGCGTGCGGGCGAAGCCGGCGTCATAGCAGGTCAGCATCACCAGCTTGTGGCCGGCCTCGCGCATCGTGGCGAGCTCCGGCACGGTGACGGGTTTGGCGGGGGCGTCGGTCATCGCGGCCTGCGCAGGATGAGGAAGGCCTAGCCTAACGCCTCGCAGGTGAAACTTTCGAGCGCGGCCAGCACTTCGCGCACCCGGCCATGCCCGGGAATCACCGCATCCGGCGCGATTTCCGCCAGTGGCACCAGCACGAAGGCGCGCTCGGCGATGCGCGGATGCGGCACGGTCAGGCCATCGACATCGATCACGTCCTCGCCGTACAGCAGCAGATCGAGGTCGAGCGTGCGCGGGCCCCAGCGCTGCTCGCGCGCACGGTCGCGGCCATGCGCACGTTCGATTTCGAACAAGGACCGCAACAATTCAACCGCCGGCAGCGCGGTTTCCACCTGGACGACGGCATTGATGAAATCCGCCTGTTCGATGCCGCCGACCGGCGCGGTGCGATGCATTCGCGATACCGCCCGCAAGCGCGTGCCTGGAAGCGCATCCAGCCGTTCCAGCGCACTGCGCAAGGTCGCTTCGGCATCGCCCACGTTGCCACCCAGTCCGATGAAAGCGGCAGTGTGAGGATGCCCCATCGACATCATTCCGATGGGGCGGTCGAACGGCGACGCCGGCGACGGCGTTTGCGCGGCGCGGCTTCCTCCGCGGCGATGTCGTCGGGCGTGGCCGCATCGTCTTCTTCATCGCCGGCGGCGACCTCCACGTCCTGCTCGTCGCGCCAATAGGCGATGTCGGCGGCGTGCTCGTCCGAGGCGTGCTGGCGCATCTGCAGGAAATCGAACGCGGCGCGAAAGCGCGGATTCGCCATGAAGCGCCCCACCCGCTTGCGCTGCGAGAAACGCGGCTGCAGCAGCCAGATTTCCTGCATCGGCACCGAGAACCGGCGCGGCAGCGCGATCATGTGCGTCTGATGCAAGGTCACGCGGTCCGCAGCGCGACGTTGCGCTTCCGCCGCATGCATGCCTTGCGACTGCAACGACATCAAGGCACGACAGTATGCCGGCCACAACAACAGCGCGAACAGGAACGCCGGCGACACCGGCTCGTCGCGGGCCACGCGCGCATCGGTATTGGCGAGCCCGGCGACCACCATCCGCCGCAGCGCGCCGCTGCGATTGGACTTGAGCGCTTCGGCGGTCTCCGGCAGCAGCACCGCCAACAGGCCGTGGCGCTCCAGCCCCTCGAAACTCGCCACCGCGTGGCCGGACAGGAACAGCTTCAGGCATTCCTCGAACAGCCGCGCCGGCGCGGCTTCGGTCAGCAGGCCGGCCAGGCGCGGGATCGGCTCGGCGGTCGCGGCCTCGATGCCGAAATCGAGCTTGGCCGCCAATCGCACCGCGCGCAGCATCCGCACCGGGTCCTCGCGATAACGGGTCTCCGGATCGCCGATGAGGCGCATCCGCCGCGCCAGCACGTCCTCGTAGCCGCCCACGTAGTCGCGGATGGAGAAATCCTCGATCGCGTAATACAGCGCGTTGGCGGTGAAGTCGCGGCGCACCGCATCTTCCTCGATGCTGCCGTAGATGTTGTCGCGCAGCAGCCGGCCATCGTCGTGAACCTGGCGATCGCCGTTGCCGTCGTCGTCGTTGCCGCCGCCGGCGCGGAAGGTGGCGACCTCGATGATCTCGCGGCCGAACACCACGTGCGCCAGGCGGAAGCGCCGGCCGATCAACCGGCAGTTGCGGAACAGGGCCTTGATCTGTTCGGGCGTCGCATCGGTGGCGATATCGAAGTCCTTGGGGATCACTCCGATCAGCAAGTCGCGGACCGCGCCGCCGACCAGGCAGGACTGATAGCCCGCCTCGCGCAGGCGATACAGCACGCGCAGCGCGTTCGGGCTGATGTCGCGGCGGGAAACCGGGTGGGCATCGCGTGGAATCCGATGCAGTTGCGGGTGGACCGTCGTCTGGGATGGGGTTGGGGACATTCGGCCCGGGCCGTATCAATTCGTGCGGAGGGGCTTATACTATCTCCCTCGCATTCACGCGACCAATTTGCTCCCTTCGTCTAGCGGTCCAGGACGTCGCCCTCTCACGGCGAAAACACGGGTTCGAGTCCCGTAGGGAGTACCACCTCGATGATGTCCGGTTGGCCCCAAGGCAGCCGGACACGCCTCGGCCTTCGCGAATTTGCCATGCCCTTCGTCGTCACCGACAACTGCATCAAGTGCAAGTACACCGATTGCGTCGAGGTCTGTCCGGTGGACTGCTTCCATGAAGGGCCCAACTTCCTCGTCATCGATCCGGTCGAGTGCATCGACTGCACCCTGTGCGAGCCGGAATGCCCGGCCAACGCGATCTATCCCGAGGACGACGTGCCGGCCGGCCAGGAGCACTTCATCGCCCTGAATGCCGAGCTGACCACCGAATGGCCGGTCATCACCACCCGCAAGGACCCGCTGCCCGAAGCCGAGGCGTGGGACGGCAAGCCCAACAAGCTGCCCTTGCTCGAGCGCTGAGCGCTGCATCCGGAACCGGGAACGAAAACGGGCGCCATCGGCGCCCGTTCTTTATCCGCCTCCCGGCGCCTTACTGGCCTCCGAGCGAGGCCTTCAGCTGACCGAGCAGCGCCACCGCCGCCTCGCGGCTGTCGGGCATGCCGCGCGGATCGACCGCGGACACGCTCACCCCCGATGTGGCCTGCACGGTGCGGACCAGGAAGTTCGCCTCCTGGTAGGAGACGTCCAGGCTGCCGAGCAGTTTGGAGCGATTGTGCACGGTGACGCCCGGCATCGAGGAGAGGACCTCGTCGAGGCGGGCGTAGACGGCATCCCTTTGCCCGGGAACGACAAAAGCGCCGGTGACGGCCGGTGTCGCCGGGGCCCGCTTGTCCGCTTGCGAGGCCATCACGCTGGTGCCGCCCTCGGGCAGGGCCATCGCGGCATCGGCGCTCGGGCGGTCGAGCTCCGGCGGGATCTCCAGCGGACGGGCCTCGCCGCTCAGCTTGTAGGCATCGTTGTCCTTGCGGAACCAGCTGCAGCCGGAGGTGAGCGCCACGGCGACGGCCAGGCTGGCGATGACGGCGACACGGCCGCGGGAAGCGATGGGCATGGAAATCTCCTGGAGGGTCATGCCGATGCCGCCACGGGGCGGCATTCGGACTCGATGGCAAGGATAGCTGCTGCGACGGTCTCGAGGCGCATCGCGTTCAGCTGCGAGAGAGGCATCAGCGGCAAGCGCAGGCCGTCCCCGATGCCGGCGTGGCGCAACAAGGCCTTGACCGGGATCGGGTTCGGCTCGCAACCGATGAAGTCGAACAGGGGTTGCAGGGCACTGTCCACGGCCGCTGCGGTATCCACTTCGCCCGCCCGCGCGCGGTCGCACAGGCGGCGCATCGCCGCCGGCAACACGTTGGAGGCGACCGAGATCGCGCCGTCCGCCCCGTCCAGCATCGCGCGGCAGGCGGTCGGATCATCGCCGGAGAGGATGGCGAAGCCCGGGGACTTCAGCGCCAGCAGCGCGGTCATCCGGGCCGGATCGGCCACCGCTTCCTTGATGCCGATGATGTTCGGATCGCCAGCGAGTCCGGCCACGGTGTCCGGCTGCATGTCGCAGCCGGTGCGGCCCGGCACGTTGTAGAGCACCACCGGCAGGCCGCCTTCGGCGGCAACGGCGCGGTAATGCGCCAGCAGGCCGGCCTGGGTCGGGCGCACGTAGGGCGGCGTGACCACCAGCGCGGCATCGGCACCCAACGCAGCGGCACGGCGGGTCAGGGCCACGGTCTTGGCGGTGTTCGACAGGCCGGTCCCGACCAGCACGGGGATGCGCCTCGCGATTCTCGCCAGCGCCCGACGCAGCAGTTCGTCGTATTCGCCATCGTCCAGGGCCGCCGCCTCCCCGGTGGAACCGGCCACCACCACGGCCTGCGTTCCACCCTCGATCTGGGCATCGATCAGGCGCGCCCAGGCTTCGTGATCGACGGCGCCATCGGCGGCGAAGGGCGTGGCGAGCGCGGTGATGCTGCCGGCGAGATGCATAAGGGATCGGGTCTGTCTGAGAGTCGGGGGCGAGGCGCGCATGGCGCGCCGGCGGATGCGCCGCATGTTACTTGTGGCGTGAAATACGCGGCAAGTATCCAGTATCCTGATGTCGACCGCTGGCTGTCGCCAGCCCCCAAGTACAGGCCTCTCGGCCCCGGATGCCGTCTTGAACGATCACGCTGCCCGTCCCTCCCAGAACGAGAACCACCTCTTCATCAGCGCGTATGCCACGCATCCGGCCTCGCCGTTGCTGTCGGTGAGCCGCCGGATCGCCGACAGCGGCTGCAACCTGGTGGACGCACGCCTGACCACCGTCGGCCGTGACGTCTCCGTGGCCGCGCTCGCCACCGGTTCGTGGGATGCGGTGGCCAAGCTGGAATCCATGATCGAGCGGCTGTCGCGCGACGAATCCCTGCGCATCGTCCATTACCGCACCGGCCCCAAGCCGATGCAGTCCAACCTGATCCCGTACGTGGTCGAGGTGGTCGCCGCCGACAAGCCGGGCATCCTGTTCCAGCTGTCGGATTTCTTCGACCGCCAGGGCATCACCGTGGAGAACCTGCACAGTTCGCGCTACAAGGCGATGCAGACCGGCGCCGAGATGTTCACCGCGCAGATCACCATCGGCGTTCCGGCCGACATGCACATCGCCGCGCTGCGCGACGATTTCCTCGAGTTCTGCGACCATCTGAACCTGGACGCGATCATGGACCCGATGAAGTTCTGAGATGAGCACACCCGAGGCCGGCAAGAAACTTCCCGCTTCAACCCTCAAGCTGCCTCTGGCGCTGGGAGACGGCACGACGACCACCCTCGCCGACTGCAACGGTCGCTGGCTGGTCCTGTACTTCTACCCGAAGGACAGCACGCCCGGCTGCACCACCGAGGGCCTGGACTTCAACGCGCTGCTGCCGGAGTTCAGGAAACTCGATGCCGAGGTGCTGGGCGTGTCGAAGGACTCGGTGAAGTCGCACGCCAACTTCCGCGCCAAGCAGGGCTTCGAGTTCGGTTTGGTCAGCGACGCGGACGAGAAACTCTGCCGTGCCTTCGGCGTGATCCAGATGAAGAAGCTCTATGGACGCGAGTACGAAGGCATCGTCCGCAGCACCTTCCTGATCGATCCCGAAGGTCGCATCGCCCAAGTTTGGCAGCCCGTGAAGGTGGCCGGGCACGCGCAAGCGGTGTACGACGCACTCAAGGACTCGGCATCGCAGTGATCGCCGCGTCCCGCACACGACGCCATCGCCCGGCCCCGCCGGTCGGTGGCGTTTTCATTTCCACGCCCGCCAGGAAGAACGCCGCATGACCGAAGGCAAGCGCCTCTACGTCCTCGACACCAACGTGTTGATGCACGACCCCACCGCGCTGTTCAAGTTCGAGGAGCACGACGTGTTCCTGCCGATGCAGGTGATCGAGGAACTCGACAACGGCAAGAAAGGCAATACAGAGGCCTCGCGCAACGCACGCCAGGTCAGCCGCTTCGTCAACGAGCTGATCGAGGAACAGGGTGCCGACAAGATCGCCACCGGCCTGAAACTGCGCCCGCCGGGCGGGCTGCAACTCAAGAGCGAGGCCGCACGCGGCGTGCTGCGCTTCCAGACCGCCGAATTCGGCGGCGGCGAGGCGCTGGGCAAGGCGATGCCGGACAACCACATCATCGCGGCGATCCTTTCGCTGAAGGCGCGCGAGGCCGGCCACGAAGTGGTCTTCGTTTCCAAGGACATCAACCTGCGGATCAAGGCGGCGATCGCCGGCATCCCCAGCGAGGATTACGAGAACGACCGCGCCATCGACGATTTCAACCTGCTGTTCACCGGCTCGACGGCCCTGCCCGAGGACTTCTGGCAGCAATCGGGCAAGGACCTGAAATCGTGGACGGACAAGGGTCGCACCTACTACGAAGTGAAGACCGGCGGCGGCGACTGGTATCCGAACCAGTTCCTCTATCTGCCCGGCGACGAGCAAAGCGAATTCCGCGTCGTCTCCGTCGACGGCGGCAAGGCGGTGCTGCAGATCGTCGACGATTTCCGCAGCCAGCAGCACGCGGTGTGGGGGATCATCGCGCGCAACCGCGAACAGAACTTCGCGCTCAACGCGCTGATGGACCCGGACATCGACTTCGTCACCCTGCTCGGCACCGCAGGCACCGGCAAGACGCTGCTGACGCTGGCGGCGGGCCTTGCGCAGACCATGGACGCGCAACGCTACCGCGAGATCATCATGACCCGCGCCACGGTGAGCGTGGGCGAGGACATCGGCTTCCTGCCCGGCACCGAGGAAGAGAAGATGACGCCGTGGATGGGCGCGCTGACCGACAACCTGGAAGTGCTGATGCCCAGCAACAAGGGCAGCGGCAGCTGGGAGCGCGCGGCGACCAACGACCTGCTCGCCTCGCGCATCAAGATCCGCTCGATGAACTTCATGCGCGGCCGCACCTTCCTCTCGCGCTACCTCATCATCGACGAGGCGCAGAACCTCACGCCCAAGCAGATGAAGACGCTGATCACCCGCGCCGGCCCGGGTACGAAGATCGTGTGCCTGGGCAACGTCGAGCAGATCGACACGCCCTACCTCACCGAGACGACATCGGGCCTGACCTACGTGGTGGACCGCTTCAAGGGCTGGATGCACAGCGCACACGTCACCCTGCGTCGCGGCGAACGTTCGCGCCTGGCCGACCACGCCTCGGAAGTGCTGTAACGGCGATGGATGCCGTCGCGTCCGGGGTACGGATACGCCCGTGGCAAGCGGACGATGCCGAGGCCCTGCATGCGCTGGTGCAGGCATCCCAGCCCGCGCTGGCGGCGTGGCTGCCATGGTGCCGGCATGGCTACGGGATCGACGATGCGCGCGGGTGGACCGCGCGTTCGATGGCGGCATGGGATGCGCGCAGCGAGTTCCCGTTCGCGGTCGTCGATGAGGACGACGCCCTGCTCGGCGGCACTGGCCTGAGCCGGCTCAATCCCTCGCGGCGCAGCGCCAACCTCGGCTACTGGACCGGCGCACCGTTCATCCGTCGCGGCATCGCCAGCGAGGCGGCACGGCAGACCGCGCGCTTCGGTTTCGGCGAACTGGCCCTGCAGCGCATCGAGATCCTGGCGTTGCCCGACAATGTCGCCAGCCTGGGCGTGGCGCGCAAACTGGGAGCGACCCGCGAGGGCATCGCGCACAAAGCCCTGCATTACGACGGGCAGCCCTGCGATGCTTGGCTGCATTCGCTCACCCCCGACGACCTTCCATGAACCCTCGCCCCGATCGCCAGGCCGTATTCGCGCCGAAGCTCCTCACGGCCTTGCGCGAAGGCTACGGGATGACCGCCTTTCGCCAGGATGCGCTGGCCGGCATGACCGTCGCCATCGTCGCGCTGCCGCTGGCGATGGCGCTGGCGATCGCCTCGGGCACCACGCCGGACAAGGGCCTGGTCACGGCGGTGGTGGCGGGGTTCCTGATCTCCGCGCTGGGCGGCTCGCGCTTCCAGATCGGCGGACCCACCGGCGCCTTCATCCCGGTGGTGTACGCGGTGATCAGCCAGCACGGGTTCGACGGGCTGGTGATCGCCACGCTGATGGCCGGCGTGCTGCTGGTGCTGGCCGGGGTGCTGCGGGTGGGCGCGTTGATGCGGTTCATGCCGCAACCGCTGATCACCGGCTTCACCAGCGGCATCGCGGTCATCATCGCGGCCAGCCAGCTCAAGGACGCGCTGGGCCTGCCGGTCGACAAGGTGCCGGCGGACTTCATCCCCAAAGTCCGCGTGCTGGCCGAGCACCTGGGCGAATTCAACCCGTGGGCGCTGGCGATGACGGCGGGCAGCGTCGCGCTGATCGTGGCGCTGCGCCGGTGGGTGCCGCGTGCGCCGGGCTTCCTGCTGGCGGTGGTGCTGTCGGCGCTGGCGGTGCGTTTGGCCGACCTGCCGGTGGACACGCTGGCCTCGCGCTTCGGCGGCATTCCCTCCACGCTGCCGATGCCGCAGCTGCCGGCGATCTCGTTCGAACGGGTGGCCACGCTGATCCCGTCCGCGCTGACCATCGCCTTCCTGGCCGGGATCGAATCGTTGCTGTCGGCGGTGGTCGCCGACGGCATGACCGGCGGCAAGCACCGGCCCAACACCGAACTGGTCGCGCAGGGCATCGCCAATACCGCGTCGGCGCTGGTCGGCGGCTTGCCCGCCACCGGCGCGATCGCCCGGACCGCCACCAACATCCGCAGCGGCGCACGCACGCCGGTGGCCGGGATGCTGCATGCGGCCTTCATCCTGGCGTTCATGTGGCTGTTGGCACCACTGGCCGGCTACGTGCCGTTGCCGGCACTGGCCGGCGTGCTGCTGGTGGTCGCATGGAACATGAGTGACCACGCGCACTTCCGGCATACCTTGCGCGCACCGCGCGGCGACCGCGCGGTGCTGCTGGCGACCTTCGCGCTGACGGTGCTGGTGGACCTCACCTTCGCGATCGAGGTGGGCTTGGTGATCGCCGCGTTCGTGTTCATGGCGCGCATGGCGGAAGTGGTCGACGTGCAGTCCGGACTCAAGCTCATCGACGATGCCGACGCGGCGCCCGAGGACCTCTCGCAACGAGCCCGCGTCCCCGACGGCGTGCAGGTCTACCGCATCAGCGGGCCGCTGTTCTTCGGCGTCTCCGGCCGACTGGAAAGCCTCATCGACGAATCGCACAAGCCGCTGCGCGCCTACATCCTGCGGATGGGCCAGGTGCCGCTGGTCGACGCCAGCGGCGCGCACGCGCTGCGCACGCTGTACGAACGATGCCGGGCGCGCGGTGCGCACCTGGTCATCTCCGGCCTGCAGCCGCAACCGCGTCGGACACTCGCGCGCATGCACCTGCCCGATGCCGGCGACGGCCTGCACCTGGTCCGCGATTTCGACGCCGCGCTGGCGTTGGTCGAAACCCTGCCGATGCCCGACCCCGTCACGAGGACTTCCCGATGACACACCTGCGCCCCGCCAGCGTCATGACCATCGCCGGCAGTGATTCCGGCGGCGGCGCCGGCATCCAGGCCGACCTGCGCACCTTCGCCGCGCATGGCGTGCACGGACTCACCGTGCTGGCGGCGCTGACCGCGCAGAACACCCAGGGCGTCCAGGCCGTCCACGTGCCGCCGGCGGCGTTCCTGCGTGCGCAGATCGACGCCTGCTTCGCCGATTTCGACGTGCGCGCGGTCAAGTTGGGCATGCTGGCCAACGCCGAGGTGGTCGATGCCGTCGCCGACGCGCTTGCCGCGCACCGGCCGCGCCACGTCGTGCTGGATCCGGTGATGGTGGCCACCTCCGGTGCCCGCCTGCTGGACG
>DAIRVA010000055.1:0-13610 GCA_036803045.1 Lysobacter sp.
GCGGTGTTCGGCACCAAGCGCCGCCAGGGCATGATCGAGACGATGGCCAAGCAGACCGCACGCACGGTCGGCAACCAGGTCGGCCGGCAGATCCTGCGCGGCGTGCTGGGCGGCCTGTTCGGCAGCCGTCGCTGACGCGATGAGCCAGCCGCCCAAGGGTCGCTGGCGCCCGCCTGCGCAGGCCAGCACCGCGCTCATCACCGCCGATGGCCATGCGCGCCTGAAGACGGAGCTGGACGATTTATGGCGGGTGAAGCGACCGGAGGTCGTGCGCGCACTTGCGGCCGCGGCCGCGGAAGGCGACCGCAGCGAGAACGCCGAGTACACCTATCGGAAGAAGCAGCTCGGCGAGATCGACCGCCGCGTGCGCTACCTGTCCAAGCGCATCCCCGCGCTCAAGGTGGTGACTGCCGTGCCGGCCGATCCTGCGGCCGTGTACTTCGGCTCGGAAGTGGAGCTGGAGCGCATCGATGATGGCGAGGTGCTGAATTACCGCATCGTCGGCCCGGACGAAACCGATGCGCGCCTCGGCCATATCAGCATCGATTCGCCGCTGGCCCGCGCGATGCTGAAAAAACGCATCGACGACGAGTTCTCCGCCACCTTGCCCGGCGGCATCGCCCACTTCGCGATCATCGGCGTGCGCTACCCTCGGCAGGAGTAGGATCGCCGCCATCTGCCTGCGGAGATGCACGATGCGTCGTTTCCTGATCGCCTTGCTGCTGGTCGTGCTGCTCCCTGTTTTCGCGCAACCGGGCCCCGCCGGAAAACCCGAATCCGACCCGCACCTGCTGGATCGCTTCAAGGCGCTGGCCGGCGACTGGAGCGCCGGGGGCCTGGACGGCAACTCCGCCCCCGACGCGACCCTGCGCTACGAAGTCACCGCCGGCGGCAGCGCGGTGGTCGAGACCCTGTTCCCCGGCGCTCCGCACGAGATGCGCACGGTGTACGTGAAGGATGGCGACGATGTCGTGCTCACCCACTTCTGCGCCAGCGGCCACCACTCGCGCATGCGCGCGAAAGCGCTGGATGACGGCACGCTGGTCTTCGATTACGACGGTGCGTTGAACTTCGACCCGGCGCGCGACGACCACATGCACGATGCGACCTTCGCCTTCGTCGGCCCGGACGAGATCCGCTCGCGCTGGAGCTTCTGGCAAGGCGGCAAGCCGGCCGGACACGTCGCCGATTTCCACGCCCGCAGGATCAGCCCTCCAAAATGATCGGCGGCGGGTAAACGCGCCCCGCGCGTACGGGCTGGAAGCAAGCCGCTTCGCGATAGAACTCCGCATCCTGCCCTTCAAACCAGCCAGGCACGCCGGCCAACGGCAGCGGCCGCAACTCGAGCGGATCATCGAGCACTTCACCAGCCGCGATGGCGGAGGCCACGCGTGCAACGCAAGCCTCGTCATCCCCATCGCCCTGCACCACCAGCGCCTTGCCGACGATGAACTGCCCAGGCGCCAGCGCATGCTCCAGCAGCGCGTGGCCGATGACCCCGGCGATCGCGATGCCCCCGCGTGACCATGCATCCGACTGCGCGTGGAAAAGCGCCAGCCAATCGTGCGCGTCCCAAGCCGGGATCAACGCCGGGTCGCGCACCCGCACGATGACGCCCGCTTCGTCGAACTGGGTCAGCGCATATTGCGCGCGATTGCGCTGCATCGGGCCCATCTCGGCGATATGCAGGCACTGCCGCGCGTTCAAGGCCAGTTTCAGGCCGGGCCAGCGGCACCAGACCATGGAATTGAAGAGGTCGTGCCAGTTTTCCGCGCGGGTGGCGATCAGGCCACGTTCGCCGATGCGCGATTCGTAATGCAGCCCATCGGCCAGCAGCGCACGATCCTGCGCCGTGAACCGGCGGTCTGGCAGCGGAATCGCGGCATTCAATGCATCGATGCCGGGCCACGCATCACCCCGCATCCAGTCGGTGAAGCGCGCGTAGCCTGCATACAGCGGATGCTCGAACCGCGCGGGATCCACCTCGCCACGCGGCGGCGCGATGAAGCGTCGTTTCATCGCCATCGCCCGATCTCAATCGTTGTAGGCGACCTCGCCATACAGGTCGTGCTCGTCGCTGCCCATGATCTCGACATCGACGAAATCGCCGGGTTTGAGGCCCGCGTCGCGGCCATCCTGGATCTGCACCAGGCCGTCGATCTCCGGTGCATCGGCCATCGAGCGCGCGATGGCGAGCTCGCCATCGAGCGCGTCCACCAGGCAGCGCTGCGTGGTGCCGACCTTTTCCGCCAGCTTTTCCTCGGAGATCTGGGCCTGCAGTTCCATGAAGCGGGCCAGGCGCTCCTGCTTCACTTCCTCCGGCACCAAGTCGGGCAGCTCGTTGGCCGCTGCGCCTTCCACCGGCGAATAGGCGAACGCGCCGACGCGGTCCAGCCGCACTTCCTCCATGAAATCCAGCAACTCTTCGAAATCGTCCTCGGTTTCGCCCGGGAAACCGACGATGAAGGTGCTGCGCAGGGTGATGTCGGGGCAGATCTCGCGCCAACGCGTGATGCGCTCGCGGGTCTTGTCGATCGCGCCGGGCCGCTTCATCAGCTTCAGGATGCGCGGGCTGGCGTGCTGGAACGGGATGTCCAGGTACGGCAGCACCTTGCCCTCCGCCATCAACGGGATGATGTCGTCCACGTGCGGATACGGGTACACGTAGTGCAGGCGCGACCACACGCCGAGCTCACCCAAGCCCTCGCACAAGGCCTTCATGCGCGTGGCGTAGGCCTTGCCGTGCCATTCGCGCTCGGCGTACTTCAGGTCCACGCCGTAGGCGCTGGTGTCCTGCGAGACGACCAGCAGCTCCTTCACGCCGCCCATCACCAGTTTTTCCGCTTCTCGCAAGACCTGGTCGATCGGTCGCGACACCAGATCGCCGCGCATCGAGGGAATGATGCAGAAACTGCAACGGTGGTTGCAGCCTTCGGAAATCTTCAGGTACGCGTAATGCTTGGGCGTGAGCTTGAGGCCGTAGTCGGGCACCAGATCGATGAAAGGGTCGTGCCTGGGCGGCAGCGCCGCATGCACGGCATCCATCACGCTGGCGTAATCCTGCGGGCCGCTGATCGAGAGCACGTCCGGGTAGGCCTCGCGGATCACCTCGCTGCGCTTGCCGAGGCAGCCGGTCACGATGACCTTGCCGTTCTCGGCCATCGCCTCGCCGATGGCGTCCAGCGACTCGGCCACCGCGCTGTCGATGAAGCCGCAGGTGTTGACCACCACCACATCGGCATCGTCGTAGCTCGGCACCAGGTCGTAACCTTCAACCTTCAGCTGGGTGAGGATGCGCTCGGAATCGACCAGCGCCTTGGGGCAACCAAGGCTGACGAAACCGACTTTGGGCTGGCTGAGGGACATCGCGGGGCACCTTTTAACGAGGGCGGATTATAAGGGGCGGCTAGAATCGGTCTTCCCCCTCCGCTGGAGACCCGCATGGGCCGATGGATCACCCTCGACACCCCGCACGGGCCGGTGCAGGCTTGGCACGTCGCCCCGGAACAGCCGGCGCATGGCGCGGTCATCGTGGTGCAGGAGATCTACGGCGCCAACGCACACATCCGCACCGTGGCCGAACGCTTGGCCGAAGCCGGCCATGTCGCGCTGGCACCGGCGATGTTCGATCCGGTGGAAGCCG
Source organism: Lysobacter sp. (assembly GCA_036803045.1). Lineage (GTDB taxonomy): Bacteria > Pseudomonadota > Gammaproteobacteria > Xanthomonadales > Xanthomonadaceae > Solilutibacter. Next base: position 3,644 of record DAIRVA010000055.1, read on the forward strand.
GCGTCGAACTGCCCTATGACCACGACGGCACGTCGCGCGGCAAGCGCCTGGCCGCGCAACTGGGCTTCGATGCCGCCCTCGACATCATCGGCGTCGCCAGCCGTCGCCTGCGCGAGGCTGGCCATCGGGTGGGCATCGTCGGTTTCTGCTGGGGCGGCAGCGTGGCCTACCTCGCCAACACCCGCCTCGGCCTGCCGGCGGTCAGCTATTACGGCGCGCGCACCGTGCCTTTCCTGGCCGAACCGTTGCAGGCGCCGATGATGTTCCACTTCGGCGAGGACGACGAATCCATTCCGCCGGAGGACGTGCAGAAGCACCGCATCGCCAAGCCCGAAGCCGGCATCCACGTCTACGCCGGTGCCGGCCACGCCTTCAACCGGGATGTCAGCCCGCGTCACTTCGCGTCCGAGTCCGCCGCGTTCGCATGGACGCGCACGCTCGATTTCTTCGCGACGAATCTGCATGGCTGACGTTTTCGAACTCGACGCTCGCCTCGCCGGCGACACGCACCGCCTCGCGCGTTGGCCGCTGTGCGAACTCCTGCTGATGGACGATGCCCGCTACCCGTGGCTCATCCTGGTGCCGCGCATCGTCGGCGCGCGCGAACTGATCGACCTGGACGAGGCCGACCGCATCCAACTGTGGCAGGAGATCGATGCCGCATCCCTCGCACTGCGCGACGCCTTCGCGCCCGACAAGCTCAACATCGGCGCGCTCGGCAACGTGGTGCCCCAGTTGCACATGCATGTCATCGCCCGCTATCAGCATGACGATGCCTGGCCCGGACCGGTCTGGGGCGCGCATCCCCGCTCCCCGCGCGATGCCGGCGCACGCGAAGCCATCGTCGCCCGCCTCCTGCCCACTCTCCCGCGTTTCGCCTTCGAGGAATTCCCCTGATGAAGCGACTGCTCGCCGCCCTCGCCCTGTCCACCCTGCTCTGCGCGCCCGCCGCCGATGCGGGCCTGTTCGGCAAATCGCCGGAGAAATCCGCCGCCGAGGCCGCCGCGCAACGGCTCCCCGCGGTCACGATCTGGGTCGAAGCAACCTGGGGCTTCCGCAACCAGGGCGCGGCCAACAGCCTGAGCGAAGCGCACAAGGCCTTCTACGCCATCGGCTATCGCGTGGTCAGCGTCGAACCCTACATCGAGAACGGCGACCTGCAGGGCTTCTTCGTCACCTACGAGAAGCGCTGAGCAAGAGTCGTCTCAGATCACGCCGCGCTTCTTTTCCAGCAGCCAGTAGCCGATCCCGCCGCCGGCACCGGTAGCAAGTGCCACCGGCCAGCCGGCACCGGCCAGCCAACGCACCAGCACGGCGACGATCAAGCCCACCACCACGAACTGGCTGTAGCGCCACGGGCTTTCACGAAAACTGCGGCCGGCGTTGTTCGGATCCATGGTGTTTCCTCAGGTCTTGGGCAACGTGACGCCGACCTGGCCCTGGTACTTGCCGCCGCGGTCGCGATAGCTGGTCTCACAGACATCGTCTGCATCGGACTGGAAGAACAGCATCTGCGCGACGCCTTCGTTCGCGTAGATGCGCGCGGGGAGCGGCGTGGTGTTCGAGAACTCCAGCGTCACGTGGCCCTCCCACTCCGGCTCCAGCGGGGTCACGTTGACGATGATGCCGCAGCGCGCGTACGTGCTCTTGCCCAGGCACACCACCAGCGTGTCGCGCGGGATGCGGAAGTACTCGACCGTGCGCGCCAGCGCGAAGCTGTTGGGTGGGATGATGCAGACGTCGGACTCGATGTCGACGAAGCTGCCTTCGTCGAAATGTTTGGGATCGACGATGGTCGAGTTGATGTTGGTGAACACCTTGAACTCGCGCGCGCAACGCACGTCGTAACCGTAGCTGGAGGTGCCGTAGCTGACGATGCGCTCACCGTTGACCTGCTTGATCTGCCCGGCCTCGAACGGCTCGATCATCGCCTTCTCGGCGGCCATGCGGCGGATCCAGCGATCGCTCTTGATGCTCATCGATATCCCGGGTTGGTGGCGAAGCGCGATTGTAAGGGCTGCCGTCCTATACCAGCGACGCGGCGATCGCCATCGGCGCGCGCGGGCGCTTGTCCAGTTCTTCCAGCAATCGCCCGGCGGCATCGCGGTAGGCCCGGGCAACCTCGGAATCGGGCTCTGCCAGCACCACCGGCACGCCGGCATCCCCGCGCTCGCGGATGCGGATGTCCAGCGGCAGCGCGCCCAGCATCGGCACCCCGTACTGCGCCGCCATGCGCTCGCCGCCGCCTTCGCCGAACACGTGCTCGGCGTGGCCGCAATTCGAGCAGACGTGCACGGCCATGTTCTCGATCAGGCCCAGCACCGGCACCTCGACCTTCTCGAACATCCTGAGCGCCTTGCGGGCATCGAGCGTCGCGATGTCCTGTGGCGTGGTCACCACCACCGCCCCCGCGACCGGGATCTTCTGCGACAGGGTGAGCTGGATGTCGCCCGTGCCCGGCGGCAGGTCGACGATCAGGATGTCGAGGTCGCCCCAGCGGGTGTCGTTGAACAGCTGCATCAACGCCGAGGTCGCCATCGGGCCGCGCCAGATCATCGGCGTGTCCTGGTCCACCAGCACCCCGATCGACATGGCCTCCAGGCCGTGGCCGCGCATCGGCTCGATGGTCTTGCCGTCCGGGCTGTCGGGCTTGCCTTCGATGCCGAGCATGGCCGGGATGCTGGGGCCGTAGATGTCCGCATCGAGCACGCCGACCTTCAAGCCTGCCTGCATCAGCGCAGCGGCCAGGTTCACGGCCGTGGTGGACTTGCCTACCCCCCCCTTTCCCGACCCCACGGCGACGACGTTGCGGATGCGGGGGTTGAGCGGAAGGTCGCGCTGGACGACATGGGCAGGGGTACGTGTCATCCATTAAGGATACCGACCTTCCGACTGATCACGATTTGTTAAAAAATAATTAAAAATAGGGCGCGCTACTCACTATTTTTCAACTTATTGTTAATTTCATGTTGATTTCAGCATCCGGATGTGGCATCAATCGAAGTTAGTGTTTAGGTTTCGTTACATGTTGCGCCTTCTGTCCCTGACTTCCGGAGTCTGAAATCCATGAATTCGCGTTCTCGTAAACCCTTGCAAATCAATGCGCTGGCATCTGCACTGCTATTGGCGCTGGTCTCGTCCACGGCACTGGCCCAGAATGCCCAGACCCAGGATGAAGAAGAAGCCAAGAAGGCGGAAGCGGCCCAGCAGCAGTCGGCCCAGCCCAGCAAAGCGACTTCGCTTGACAAGGTGACGGTCACCGGTTCGCGCATTTCGCGCGTCAACATCGAAGGTCCCGCGCCGGTCACCGTGATCAACCGCGAGCAGATCGAACGCGAAGGTTTCCAGACCGTCGGCGACATGCTGCAGACGCTGAACCAGACCACCAACAACAACTTCACCGGCGATCTGGCCACCTCGGGCTTCACCCCGAACGCCCAGGTCATCAACCTGCGCAACCTCGGCCCCGGCTACACCCTGACGCTGATCAACGGCCGTCGCCCGGCGCAGTACCCGCAGCCGTACAACCGCGACAACAACATCGTGAACGTCCGCGCGATCCCGTCGTCGATCGTCGAGCGCGTCGAAGTCCTGAGCGGCGGCGCATCGGCCATCTACGGTTCCGACGCGGTGGCCGGCGTGGTCAACATCGTCCTGCGCAAGAACTACGACGGCAACCAGATCCGCGCCACCATCGGCACCACGGAGGCGGGCGGAGGCGATTCCGGCAAGCTGGAACTGACCGGCGGCCGCACCGGCGACCGCTGGTCGGCCATCTGGGCCCTGCAGGCCGACAGGATCGACCCGATCTTCGGCAAGCAGCGCAAGTTCATGTACAACCAGAACGACAATCCGTGGGGCATCTACTACAACCCCTCCCTGTCGCTGGCGGCCATCCGCCTTTCGGCCTCGCCTGCGGGTCCGACCGGATTCAACGCCATCTACAATGCGGCCGCCTGTCAGGCGTTCGGTTACCGCACGGTGACGACGGCCAGCCGCGGCACCTATTGCGGCTCCGACACGCAGAGCTCCTCGCGCTCGATCACCAACGAGCAGCGCAACCTGTCCGCCTACGGCTACGGCACCTTCGACTTCACCGACACGCTGCGCGGCTACGGCAGCATGACGTTCTACAAGTCGAAGGCCAAGTCCAGCAGTGGCACCGAGTTCTGGGGCACCGCTGGCGACCGCGCCAACATCACCAGCACCGGCGGCACCAGCTCCGCCTACTACGACGCCACGCTCGGCCACCTGACCCAGCTGCAGCGCGTCTTCAACCCGTTCGAACTGGGCGGCGAGGAAGCCGCCACCACGCTGTACGACGAGAAAACCTATGACGTGACCCTCGGCCTGCAGGGCAGCATCGGCCGCTTCGACTGGGATCTCTCGGGCCAGTACGGCCAGTACGACTACACCCAGGACCGTCCGCGCCTGCTGGCGCAGGCCGTCCACGATTACTTCCTCGGCCCACGTCTGGGCTTCGTCAGCATCTACCCGGTCTACGACCTCAACCGCACGCGCTGGAACACCCCGATCACGCCGGACATCTATCGCTCGTTCTCGACCCGCGTGCTCAATCACTCCAAGACCTCGTCCAGCTCGGCGGCGTTCACCATCAACGGCGACCTGTTCGACCTGCCCGCCGGCGCCGTCGGCTTCGCCGCCGTCCTGGAAGGCGTGCGCCAGTCCGTCGACATGGTCAGCGATCCGCGCACCAACCCGCTGCGCCCGCTGGACAGCGAGACGGTCTACAACCTGACCAGCTCGGGCCGTACCAAGGGTACCCGCGACCGCTACGCCGTCGGCGGCGAACTGCGCGTGCCGATCTTCAAGACGCTGACCGCGCAGCTGGCCGGCCGCTACGACAAGTACGACGACATCACCGCCGTCGACGATGCCATCACCTACAACGTCGGCCTGGAATGGCGTCCGTTCGAGCGCCTGATGATCCGCGGCAGCTACGCCACCAGCTTCCGCGCGCCGGACATGCAGTTGGTGTACGCCGAAGGCGCCGCCTCGTACTCGACCATCCTCGACGAATACTCCTGCCGCACCGGCACCGGCCCGGCCGCCGGTCGTGGCGTGCGCACGCGCACGCAGTGCAACGTGAGCGGCGACCCCACCATCTACCAGGCCCAGAGCGTGATCGCGGGCAACCCGAAGCTGAAGGAGGAGGAAGGCAAGTCCTTCACCGCCGGCTTCGTCTGGGACGTGTTCGACGGCATGTCGATGTCGGTGGATTACTGGCGCATCAAGCTGTCCGACCAGGGCACCGCCCTGAGCGGCGACTACATCCTCCGCGCCGAGGCCGCCTGCCGCATCGGCAGCTGGAGCAGCACCAACCCGCAGCCGCTGACCAGCACGTTCTGCAGCAACATCAGCAGCTTCATCACCCGCCAGTCCGCCCCCGGCACCGCCCTCGACGGCCGCATCGAACGTCTGAACACGGCCTACATCAATGCCGCGTTGTCGGATACCTCCGGCATCGACGCATCGTTGCAGTACCAGCTCAAGACCGATCGCTACGGCACCTTCGGCGTCAACCTGGGCTACTCACTGCTGCTGACGGACCGCTACAAGCAGTTCGAGGCCGATCCGCTGATCGAGTATCGCGACAGCCTGGGTGAGCCGCAGCGCAGCCGCGTGCGCGGTTCGGTCAGCTGGCGTGGCGAGAAGTGGTACAGCACGGTGTTCGGCCAACGACTGGGTTCGACCGGCAGTTCCGCCGGTGCCGACGGTTGCTACGCGGCACCGAACCAGAACATCTGCTACGCCGCCCGCATCCAGCCGTGGACGCTGTACAACTTCACCATCGGTCGCAAGTTCAGCCCCAACCTGAGCATGCAGTTCGACGTGGTCAACGCGTTCAACGAGATGTACCGTCGCGACCCGAGCCAGGGCTATCCGTTCTACGACTACACCAGCGGTGCGGATCCGCGCGGCCGTCGCTACAATTTCTCGGTCAGCTACCGCTTCTGAGCCATCCGAGCAGACAGGAAAACCCGGCCTCGGCCGGGTTTTCCTTTTCGAGACCTGATCGAATCCACCTGCACCACCCGGAGTCCACGATGTCGAAGTTCCGCCTTCTCGCACCCGCGCTGCTGGCAGCCGCGGGCCTGCTTTCCCTCGCACAGCCCGCCCTCGCCCAGCGTTCCGCCTATTCGGTCGAGGATTTCGTCAAGTACCCCACGTTCAAGGGTGCGAAGATTTCCCCGGACGGCCAGTACCTGGCCATCAGCGTCGAACGCGGCGAACAGGACGTGCTGACCGTCCTGAACCTGGCCGACCTGAAGATCCTCAAGGTCAACCAGCTCCCCGACAGCAAGAGCATCGGCGCCTTCTACTGGGTCGGCCCGAACCGGCTGATGTTCAACTCGGTGCGCAAGATGGGCGGCTACGCCGCGCCGGTTTCGCTGGGCGAATGGTTCGCGGTGAATGCCGACGGCACTCAGCCCTACGCCGTCATCTTCCGCGGCACGCGCGACAGCACCCAGCGCGGCAAGACCGTCGGCGCCCAGAGCTTCTCCATGCTCGACACGCTGGATGAGGAGGACGGCGCTGTGCTGATGCAGGCCTTCTCGCCCGGTTCGGACGAAGGTCCCACCGCGGAGGTCCAGCGCGTCGATACCTTCAACGGGCGCAGGACTTCGCTGGGGCGCGCGCCGAAGGCCGGCTGCAGCCTGGCGCTGGACGGCGACAAGGAAGTCCGCTTCGCGCTGTGCAGCTCCAGCAAGGATGAAAAGGGCAACTATGACCAACGCTCCGAGCTGTACCGGCGCGACGGCAGCAACTGGACCCTGATCAACGCCTCGAAGTCCGACGGCAAGCACCTGTCCGTGATCGGCACCACCCGCGACGGCACCGTGTACGCCAGCGAGGACGACCGCAAGACACCCGGCGCGGTCGGCATCCTCGACACGGCCACCGGCCAGTTCAAGCAGCTGTTCAAGGACGACGTGGCGGAAATCACCGACCTGATCTGGTCCAGCGACGAGAAGACCCTGGTCGGCGTCGTCACCGCCGCCGCGGTGCCGCGCGTGGAGCTGATCGACGAGAACCATCCGGACGCGGCGCTCTACGCATCGTTGGCTGCGGCATTCCCGGGCGAGCTGGTGGATTTTTCCAGCACCACCCGCGACGGCAGCAAGATCATCGTGTCCGTGCGCAGCGACAGCAACCCGGGTGAGCTCTACCTCTACGACCGCGCCACCGGCAAGGCCCGCTTCCTGATGCAGGGCCGGAAATGGCTGAAGAAGGAGGACATGGCCACGATCAAGCCGTTCAGCATCGCGGCCCGCGACGGCAAGACGCTCTACGGCTACCTGACCATCCCGCACGGCAGCACCGGCAAGGACATGCCGCTGATCGTCAATCCGCACGGCGGACCGATCGGGCCGCGCGACAACTGGGGCTTCAACGGCGAGGCCCAGCTCTTCGCCAGCCGCGGCTATGCCGTGCTGCAGGTCAACTTCCGCGGCTCCGGCGGCTACGGCCAGGCCTTCGAGGATGCCGGTCACATGCAATGGGGCCAGGGCATCCAGAACGACATCATCGACGCGACCCAGTGGGCCATCGACCAGGGTTATGCCGACAAGAACCGCATCTGCATCTACGGCGGCAGCTTCGGCGGCTATTCCGCGCTAATGGCGCCGATCCGCGCGCCGGGCTTGTTCAAGTGCACCTTCGGCTACGTCGGCGTCTACGACGTGGCGATGATGCACGACCGCGGCGACATCCCCAGCAGTGATTCGGGCTTGCGCTTCCTGCGCCGCACCCACGGCGCCGACAAGGCGGTATGGGCGCAGAACTCCCCAGCCAAGCGCGCGGCCGAGGTCAAGATCCCGGTCTACCTGGCCGCGGGCGCGCGCGACGTGCGCACGCCGCCCGAGCAGACGGAGCTCATGGCCGCCGCGCTGAAGGATGCGGGGAACCCGCCGGAAGGCATCATCATCCAGTCCGGCGAAATGCACGGTTTCTACAACGTCGACAACCGGGTCAACCTGTACACGAAGATGCTCGAGTTCTTCGATCGGCACATCGGCAGGCGCGCCTCGCCCTGAGCCACATCGCGCCGTGATGCTGAACCGTTGGCATCACGGCGCGAACATGCCCTGAATTGCTGCGACGCAGCTTTCAACATCCGCACCCGAATGGGATATAACGACCTCATCCGATGGCAGCGGCCACCGGGAAACCCATCAGGAGAATCACATGCGCAAGACGTTGTTTGCAGTCGCGATCGGTCTGGCCGCCCTGCCTCTGGTCGCCTCGGCCCAGCAATCCCCGATCGGCAAGTGGCGGACGCTGGACGACGAGAGCGGCAAGGCCATGACCATCACCGAGGTCTACGCCACCAAGAACGGGACCTTGGCCGCCAAGATTACCGAGAACCTGGGCCTGCCGGCGACCTGCACCGGATGCAGTGGCCAGTACAAGGGCAAGCCCTACGTCGGCATCGTCACCCTGTGGGACCTCAAGGCCAACAAGGATGGGACCTGGGGCGGCGGCAGCGGTTACAAGCCGTCCGACGACCGCAAGTTCAACGCCAAGTCGGTGAAACTGACCGATGGCGGCAACAAGATGGAAGTGAAGGGCTGCGTGGCGTTCTTCTGCAAGACCGCGACCTGGGTACGCGCGCACTGACCGCAGCGCGGTGCCCCCACAAAACGGCCCGCATCCCGGGCCGTTTCCGTTTCAGCCGAAGGAGCAAGCCGATGCGCATCCTCCCCCTGACCGCCCTTCTCTTCCTGCCGATGCTGGCGCACGCCCAAAACTCGCCGCTGGGCCGCTGGAAGACCATCGACGATGCCAGCGGCAAGCCCAAGTCCATCGTCGATGTCTACCGCACAGCGAACGGCGACATCGCCGGCCGCGTCGCCGACATCCTCGACACCCGGGATGGACCGGATCCCGCCTGCACGGCATGCAAGGGAGCCCTGCATGGCAAGCCGATCAAGGGCATGACGATACTCTGGGGCCTGAAACCGGACGGCCCCGGCAAGTGGAGCGGCGGCCGCGTCCTCGATCCCGAAAACGGCAAGGACTACAAGGCGAAGCTGGAATTGCTGGACGGCGGCCGCAAGCTCGGCATGTCCGGCTGCATCGCCTTCATCTGCCGGCAGCAGGTCTGGATCAGGCCATAGGCCCATGAACGCGGCAGGCTCGGGCCCCGGCACGCCGGGGTTTCGCGTTCTTGGCTCACTGGCACGCATGCGATAATCGCCGGTCGCCAGGAACCAACCCCGAAGATGCCCCGCAACGCGCTCGTCACCAATGCCCTGCCCTACGCCAACGGCCCGCTACACCTGGGCCATCTGGTCGGCTACATCCAGGCCGATATCTGGGTGCGCGCGCGTCGCATGGCCGGCGACACCGTGCATTACGTCTGCGCAGACGACACCCACGGCACGCCGATCATGCTGGCCGCCGAAAAGGCCGGAACTACGCCGGAGGCCTTCATCGCCGACATCCAGGCCGAGCACGAGCGCGACTTCGCCGACTTCTTCGTTACCTTCGACCACTACGATTCCACGAACTCCGCCGGCAACCGCCAGCTGACCGAGGCGATCTACGCCAAGCTGGACAACAGCGGGCATGTCTCGCGGCGCTCGGTGGCGCAGCTCTACGACCCCATCAAGGGCATGTTCCTGCCCGACCGCTACGTGAAGGGCATCTGCCCCAACTGCGGCGCCCCCGACCAGTACGGCGACAACTGCGAGAACTGCGGCGCCACCTACGCGCCCACCGACCTGAAGGAACCACGTTCGGTGGTCAGCGGCGCGGTACCCGAGCTGCGCGAGTCGGAGCACTTCTTCTTTGAACTGGGCCAGTTCACCGAGTTCCTGCGCGAATGGCTGAGCGGCGACGTGGCCGTGCCCGGCGTGAAGGCCAAGCTGGCCGAGTGGATCGACGGCGAAGGCGGCCTGCGCCCGTGGGACATCTCGCGCGACGCGCCCTACTTCGGCTT
>DAIRVA010000055.1:13620-14751 GCA_036803045.1 Lysobacter sp.
GCACCACTTCATCGGCAAGGACATCGTCAACTTCCACGGCCTGTTCTGGCCGGCGGTGCTGAACGGCGCAGGCTTCCGCGCGCCGACGCGGCTGCACGTCAACGGCTACCTGACCGTCGATGGCGCCAAGATGAGCAAGTCGCGCGGCACGTTCGTGATGGCGCGCACCTACCTCGATGCCGGGCTGGATCCGGAGGCGCTGCGCTATTACTTCGCCGGCAAGACGTCGGGCGGCGTGGATGACCTCGACCTCAACCTGAGCGATTTCATCGCACGGGTGAACAGCGACGTGGTCGGCAAGTTCGTGAACCTGGCCAGCCGCTGCGCCGGCTTCATCGAGAAGCGTTTCGACGGGCAGCTTGCGGCGGCGCTACCCGACGAGGCGCAATACCGGCGCTTCGTCGCCGCGCTGCAGCCCATCGTGGACGCCTACGAACGCAACGAAGCCGCCACCGCCCTGCGCCTGGCCACCGCGTTGGCCGATGAAGCCAACAAGTACATCGACGAGCACAAGCCCTGGGTGCTGGCCAAGCAAGACGGCGCCGATGCCGAACTGCAGGCGGTGTGCACGCAGGGCCTGAACCTGTTCCGCGTGCTGGCCGCCGGACTGAAGCCGGTGCTGCCGCGCACCACCGCGCAGGCCGAGGCCTTCCTCGATGCACCCGTTACGCACTGGACCGATGTCGATGCGCCGTTGCTGGCGCGCGCCATCAAGCCGTATGCGCCGCTGTTCACCCGCATCGACCCCAAGCAGATCGACGCCATGATCGACGCCAGCAAGGACACGCTCGCCGCTGCGCCTGCCGCACCGGCCACGCCCGCCAAGAAAGCCGATGCCCTACCGCCCGCCGCAACGCCCGATGCGGGTGCGCCGGCCCATATCGGCATCGACGATTTCGCCAGGCTCGACCTGCGCATCGGCAAGGTGCTGGGATGCGGCTTCGTCGAAGGTTCGGACAAGCTGCTGCGTTTCCTGCTGGATGCCGGCGACCTGGGCCAGCGGCAGATCTTCTCCGGCATCCGCGCCAGCTATGGCGAGCCGGAAAAACTGGTGGGCCGCAACGTGGTGTTCATCGCCAACCTGGCGCCGCGCAAGATGCGCTTCGGCGTGAGCGAGGGGATGATCCTGTC
>DAIRVA010000056.1:0-13734 GCA_036803045.1 Lysobacter sp.
GCCTTCGCGCCGTGGCTGGACGACCGCGTCTTCAACATCGTCCACTTCATCTACCAGGCCAAGCCGCACGAGGAGCAGTTCAAGGACTACGCCTTTGGCGCGATGGCGATGCGCGAGCACTGGGACAGCGGCCTGCGCGACACCGAAATGACGCTGCAACATCCCGCCTACTTCAACCTGCCGGACCGTGTGCGCGGCTATGCCCTGCACGACGTGCATCGCAAGGCGCAGAAAACCCGCCCAACACGGTTCTGACGAAGTCAGAAGGGCTTGGCCAACACCAGCCAGATGATCGGAATGAGCGCCAGCAGCGGCAGCTCGTTCAGCCAGCGCAGGGCCTTGGATGACGGCTGCGGCTTGCCGGCTTCCGCGTTCTTCAGCATCCGCCCGATGACGATGCCGTAGGCGAACAACAGCGCCACCAGCGCCAGCTTCGCGTGCAGCCAGCCGCCCTGGATGCCGTAGCCCAGCCACATCCACGCGCCGAGCAGCAGCATGATGCCGAACATCACGTGGCCGAAGCGCGCCAGCCGACGCCCCATCAACAGCAGCCGCGTGCGCACCGCCGGCTCGTCCCAGGCCTCGGACAGGTTGACCAGGATGCGCGGCAGGTAGAACAGCACGGCCATCCATGCGATCACGAAAACGAGATGGAACGTCTTGATCCACAGGTAGGACGCGGACATCGGCAACTCCTTGGACGAATCCGCTTAGGATGCCACGCATGGACAACCCGACGACACCGCACGTGCAACCCGTGCTCTTCATCGGCCACGGCTCGCCGATGAACGCGATCGAGGACAACGATTGGTCGCGTGCGTGGCGCGCGCTGGGCGAACGCCTGCCCCGTCCCCGCGCCATCCTGTGCATCTCCGCGCACTGGACCACGCCCGGCCTGCGGCTGGGTGCGGCGCAAAACCCGCGCACCATCCATGACTTCGGCGGCTTCCCGCCCGCGCTGTATCAGGTGCAGTACCCCGCGGCCGGGGACCCCGAACTGGCGGCGAAGGTGGCGTCGATGCTCGACCCCGCGCTCGAACCCCAACTCGATGTGGACTACGGCCTGGACCACGGCGCCTGGCAGGTGCTGCTGCACCTGTTCCCCGATGCCGACGTCCCGGTGGTGCAACTTAGCCTCGACCTGCGGCGGCCGGGGCCGCAACACTTCGCCATCGGGCGGATGCTGGGCGCGTTGCGCGACGAAGGCGTGCTGGTCCTTGCCAGCGGCAACATCGTCCACAACCTGGGGTTGGTGAATTTTCGCGACCCGGCGCCGCCGGCGTGGGCCCTGGCCTTCCGCGACCACGTCAACAGCCTGATCGCGGCCGGCGACTTCGGCGCGCTGGCGGACGTCGAATCGCTACCGGACAGCCGCCTGGCGGTGCCCACGCCCGAGCACTACCTGCCACTGCTCTACGCGCTGGCCTGCGCGCGGCCGGGCGATGGCCTCGATATCTTCAACGACGATGTCTGGAGCGCCTTGTCGATGACCTCGCTCGCCATCGGCATGAACCAGGTGGCCGGGGCATGAACAAGACCTACGACCGCGCGTATTTCGACCGCTGGTACCGGCGCGAGGGCATCGGCGGCCCGGCGCGGCTGACGCGCAAGGTGGCGCTGGCGGTGGCGATGGCCGAGTACCACCTGGAGCGCCCGATCCGCACGGTGCTCGACATCGGCTGCGGCGAAGGCGCGTGGCGCGCACCGCTGTTGAAACTGCGCCCGAAGCTGGACTACCTCGGCTTCGACGGCAGCGAATACGCGATTCGCCGCTATGGACGCAGCCGCAACATCCACTACGCGCGCTTCGGCGATTTCGAATACCTGCGACCCTGCCCGCCGGCCGATCTCCTGGTCTGCAGCGACGTGCTGCACTACCTCGACACCCGCGAGTTCAATCGCGGGCTGCCGGGCCTGGCCGACCTGTGCGGCGGCATCGCCTTCATCGAGATGTTCGCCAAGGAGGACGCTGCCATCGGCGACGAGGACGGGTTCCAGCCACGGCCCACGCGCTTCTACCGCCGCAAGCTGGAAGCCCTGGGGATGGTGCAGATCGGCTCCTTCGGTTGGCTTTCGCCCGCGCTGGCTGGCCACGCGACCGCGCTGGAGCACAGCTGAACCGACCAAGGCAGACCATCGCCGTTTCGGGTATGCTGCGACGCAGCATCCCAACGGAATCGCCCATGCTGCTCTACCAGATGCAAGAAACCGCCCGCGCCTGGATGGCCCCGCTGACCTACTGGTCGGACGCGGTCGCCAAGATGTACACCGCGCAGGGCAGTTGGCTGTCGAGCCTGCCCGGCGCGCAACGCCTGGCCGCCGGCTATGACCTGCTCTATCGCGTCGGCAAGGATTACGAGAAGCCGGAATTCGACATCCACCAGATCGAGGTCGACGGGGTCAGCATCCCGGTGGTCGAGCGCGTGGCGCTGGAAAAACCCTTCTGCCGCCTGCTGCGCTTCAAGCGCTACCACGACCAGGCCGACGGCCTGAGCCGGATGAAGGACAACCCCACCGTGCTGATCGTCGCGCCGCTGTCCGGCCACCACAGCACGCTGCTGCGCGATACCGTCAAGACGATGCTGCGCGACCACAAGGTCTACATCACCGACTGGACCGACGCCCGCATGGTGCCGAAGGAAGCCGGCGCCTTCCACCTGGATGATTACGTCGCCTACATCGAGGAATTCATCCGCCACATCGGCGCCGAGAAACTGCACGTGATCAGCGTCTGCCAGCCGACCGTGCCGGTGCTGGCCGCGGTGTCGCTGATGGCCGCCCATGGCGAGCGCACCCCGCTCACCCTGACCATGATGGGCGGCCCGATCGACGCGCGCGAATCGCCGACCCAGGTCAACACCCTGGCGATGCACCGGCCGTTGAGCTGGTTCGAGCAGAACCTGATCCACACCGTGCCGGCCAACTACCCCGGGCGCGGCCGCAAGGTCTACCCGGGCTTCCTGCAGCACATGGGCTTCGTGGCGATGAACCCGGAGCGCCACGCGATGTCGCACTGGGATTACTACCAGGACCTGGTCAAGGGCGACCAGGAGACCGCCTCCTCTCACCGCCGCTTCTACGACGAATACAACGCGGTGCTGGACATGCCTTCCGAGTACTACCTCGACACCATCCGCACCGTGTTCCAGGACTACCTGCTGCCGCGCGGGCTGTGGACGGTCAAGGGCGAGCGCGTCGATCCGGGCGCGATCCGCGACACGGCGCTGCTGACCATCGAGGGCGAGCTGGACGACATCTCGGGTCCCGGCCAGACCCGGGCGGCACTCGGTCTTTGCGGCGGCGTCCCGGCATCGCACAAGCGCCACATCACCGTCGACGAAGCCGGCCATTACGGCATCTTCAGCGGCAAGCGCTGGCGCGGCCAGGTCTATCCGCAGGTGCGCGACTTCATCGCGTCGCACACGCAACCGGCGGCCAAAAAGACCGCCGGGAAGTCGGCTCCGGCAAAAAAAGCCCGCACGCGCAAGGCCTGACGCGGTCCTGCCGCGAATGACGAAAAGCCCGGCCATGGCCGGGCTTTCGCTTGTGGATCGCGGCAATGTGCTGGCCGGTCACACCTTCACCAGCATGTGCTTGGCGATGTAGCCATGCAGGCGCCCGACCCAGCGCGCCACGTGCATCGTCAGCAGCAGCACCACGAAGCCGGCCAGCATCACGAACGGGATCGACCACGGATAATCGCCGGTGACGTCGACGCCGTCGATATTGAGCACCACGCTGTCGGTGACCAGGCCGATGATCGGCCCGAAAATCAGCGCCAGCGCCGTCGAGAGCCCGGCGACCGCGATGGTGAAGTAGGCGATGCCCAGCGGCAACATCAGCAGGAAGTAGAGGAAGGTGCCCCAGGTGCGGGCGTCGGTGAACATCGCGCCGATGCGCTTGAGCAAGGGCTGGTCGATGTCGCTGTAGGGCGTGCGGCGCGGCATGCGCTCGCCGAGCATCACCTCGACCAGGCGCCCTTCCACCAGCGCCAGCACGCGGGTCGCGCCGACGAACAGCACCACGAACGGCAAGCCGATGATCAGGATCGACAGGCCCAGCGACAAGCTGGCGCCAGCCACCGTCCAGACGAAGTAGAAGATGCCGGTGGCAAGCGCCAGCAACATGTAGAACAGCGCGCCATAGGTGCGCGGGTCCACGAACACGCCGAACACCTTCTGCCAGATGGAAGGTTCCCGGTCGGTCGGCACCGCACGGCGCGGCGGACGCAGCGCGGTCTGCACCTTCACCTCGGTGTCGCGGTAGATGTCGGCGACCTCGTCCGGCGCACCGTAGCTGCCGGCGACATCGGCGATCACCTCGGCCTCGGATTTGCCGGGGTTGGCGGCCAGTTCGGCGCGCAGGTATTCCTCGGCGTCGTAGAGCGCGTCCTGGATCATCGCGGCATCGGCCCCTTCCAGCGAACGGCGCAGCTGCGCGAGATAGACGGGAATGGTGGTGGGCAAGACGGTGTTCATTCGAGGTTCCCCTTCAGCACGTAATCGACGGAATCGCGGGTGGCGCGCCAAGCCTCTGCCCAGCGCTCGAGCATGGCGCGCCCGGTTTCAGTGGCACGGTAGTAGCGACGCGGCGGCCCGCTGTCGGAAGGCTGGACCGAGCTTTCCAGCAGGCCCGCAGCCTCCAGGTTGCGCAGCACCGGGTAGAGCGCGCTCTGCTTGCCGGCCAACACGCCGCCGCCGAGGTGCTCCAGCGACTTGGCGATCTGGTAGCCGTAGAGCGGCTCGGGCGCCGCGGCCACGACCGCCAGCAAGGCCAGCGACACCGTCCCGGCTGAAAGTTCTTTCTGGAATTTGCGAAGTAGCAGGTCGTCTTCCATCGCCAGTACACCCTGTTGGATGGCGATCAATCTATTATCAATTTCGATATAGCGAATGTGCCAGTAGTCACTCCCGGCCAACTCCGCGCATCGACCGGCTATGCTCCGGCTTCATTCGCTTTCCCGGAGCCGCCGATGCGCCGCCTGCCGCTTGTCCTCGCCTTCGTCGCCCTGCTGCCACTGGCCGCCGCCGCGCAATCGCAACCCGGGGCCAAGGCCAAATACCGCAGCGCCAAGGAGATCATCGATGCCGCCCCGACCAGCGCCTGGCGCGACCTGGACCCGGCCAATACGCTCTACATGGAGCTGCCGGCGGGCCGGGTGGTGATCGAGCTGGCGCCCGGTTTCGCGCCCGAGCACGTCGCCAACATCAAGACCATGGCCAAGGGCGGTTTCTGGGACGGCACCAGCATCTACCGCGCGCAGGACAATTTCGTGGTGCAGTGGGGCGATGCCGACGGCGAGGACAAGGCAAAGGCCAAACCGCTCCCTGCCGGCACCCTGGACCACCTGCCGGCCGAGTTCACCCGCAGCGACAAGGGCGTGCGCTTCGACCGGCTGCCGGACGTGGATGGATGGGCGCCGGAGATCGGCTTCGTCGACGGCATGCCGGCCGCGCACGACCCCAGGACCGGCAAGCTGTGGATGACGCATTGCTACGGCGTGGTCGGCGCCGGCCGCAACAACGCGCCGGACAGCAGCATCGGTGCCGAGCTGTACGCGATCATCGGCCAGGCGCCGCGCGCGCTGGACCACCAGCTGACCGTGGTCGGCCGTGTGGTCAAGGGCATGGAGCTGATGAGCGTGATCCCGCGCGGTCCCGAGCCGATGGGCTTCTACGACAAGCCCGAACAGCGCGCGCCGATCATCTCGGTCAAGTTGGCCAGCGACGTGCCGGAAGCGCAGCGCACGCCGCTGCAACTGCTGCGCACCGAGAGCCGGGCCTTCATCGATGCCACCGAAGCGCGTCGCAACCGGGTCGATGGTTTCTACACCGTACCCGCCGGCCACATCGACCTGTGCAACGTGCCGCTGCCGGTGCGCACCAAGCCCTGATGCGTCGCCGGTCACGGCGGCATCGGACATGGCGCCTCCCGTGCGTGAACGCTTTCTTGTCCCGGGACGCGCTAGCCTGACCGCCTGCCCCCAGGAATCCACGCCATGCCCCTGCTCAAGATGCGCATCACCGGTAGCGAGGACGACGTCCGCGCGATCTCCAACCTGCTGCAGAGCATCGACGGCATCGAGCATGTCGAGGAGATCGCGGACCTGATGGAGCACATGGACGATGAGGATTCCAGTTCGTCCGGGCTGAGCGACGTCGACGGCCCCGACATGCACGAGATCGAAGTGGATGCCCCGAACGTCGCTACCGCGCGGCGCGTGCGCCAGGTTCTGGAGGAACTGGCGTTCGACCTCGACGCGATCGTCGAGTTCGAGGAGGACGACGAGTAGCCGCCCGGTCCGGTGCCTCAGTCCGGCTTGCGGGCGATGAACTCGCCCACCAGCTCGCGACCGTCCGACAGGGTGAACACGATGGCGATGCGCGTGCCCGCCTTCACTGGCCTGACCGGGTCCATCAGCATGAGGTGCATCCCGCCCGGCTTGAGCGTGGCGGCATCCTTGGGCGCGATGCGCAGCTCCTTGAGCTGGCGCATTCGGCTGACGCCGTCGATGCTGCGGCTCTCGTGCAATTCGACATCGCCATAGCTTGCGCTCTTCGCCGACACGATGGTGGCCGGCTGCGGGCAGCGATTGTCGATACGGCCGAACCCGGCGTGCATCGGCATCCCGCCCGGCAACAGGCGGATCCAGCCCTGCTCGACCTGTGGCATGCAGGCGGTTTTTTCCTTCGCGACGACAGGCATGGAGATGGCGCAGGCGAGCGCCAGCAGGACGGGAACGATGCGGGAGGTCTTCATGACACGGCATGATAACGGCCCGGCATTGACCTGACTTGACCGCAGCCCAACGCGGCCGCGCATCCACGGAGTTCTTGATGATCGATATCCACGCCCATGGCCCCTTCGCCCACCTGCGCCTGGCCCGCCCGCCGGTCAATGCGCTCGATCCGGCGCTGTGCCGCGCCCTCGTCGCCGCGGTCGATGAAGCCGTTGCCGGGGGCGCGCACGGCATCCTGCTCAGTGGCGGTGCACGGGTGTTCTCCGCCGGGCTGGACGTGCCCTACCTGATGTCGCTGGGCGAGGATCGCGACGGCCTGCGCGAGGCGTGGGAAGCGTTCTTCGCCGCCGCCCGCGCGCTGGCCGGGTGCCCGGTGCCGGTCGCGGTGGCGATGGAAGGCCATGCGCCCGCCGGCGGCTGCGTACTGGCGCTGTGCGGCGACCACCGGGTAATGGCCGATGCACCGATCCAGATCGGCCTCAACGAGACGCAAGTGGGCCTTGCCGTGCCCGAGGGCGTGCAGTCCCTGTTGCGGCGCACCGTGGGCCGGCGCGTGGCCGAACGCATGCTGCTCGTCGGGGCGATGGTCGAAGCCCGCGAGGCGCGGGCCATCGGCATGGTCGATGCGCTGGCACCGCCGGGCGAGGCCGAGGCGCAGGGGCTGGCCTGGCTGGAAAGCATCGACCACCTGCCGCGCGCGCCGATGCTGGCCACCCGCGCGCTGGGTCGCGCCGACATGGCCGATGCGCTCGCACCGGGCACCCTCGACATCGAACAGCCGCTGCGCGACTGGTGGCACCCGGATACGCAGGCAGCCTTGCGCGCGCTGCTGGCGCGCCTCGGAAAAAGCTGATCAGTCGCCGGTCACGACCGGCCGCATCGGATCGGAAATCCAGCCGCTCCACGAGCCCTTGTAGAGCTTGGCGCCGGTAAGGCCCGCATGCGCCATCGCCAGCAGGTGATGGCAAGCGGTCACCCCCGAGCCGCACATCGCCACCATGTCCGACGGCGTGTGCCCGCCGAGCAATTCGGCAAATTCGGCGAACAGTTCATCGCGCGGCTTGAAGCGGCCCTCGGCGTCGAGGTTGGCCGCGAACGGGCGATTGACCGCGCCCGGCACATGCCCGGCCTTGGGATCGATCGGCTCGATCTCGCCACGAAATCGCTCCGCTACGCGCGCATCGACCAGCAACCCGCCGTGTTCGACGTGCGCGGCGACATCGTCATGGTCGAACAGCCGCGCATGGTCGAACTCGCCCGGGTACGGGGCGACATCCTCGCGCAGCGCGGGCGCGTCGGTCGCCAGCGACAAGCCGGCGGCCTGCCACGCCTTCAGACCGCCATCGAGCACTGCCACCCGCGCATGGCCGATCATCTGCAGCAGGCACCACGCGCGCGCGGCGTACATGCCGTTGTCGGCGTCGTAGGCCACGACCTGCGTCCGTGGCCGCACACCCCAGCGCGCCAGCGTGCGGGCGAAGGCATCGCCGCGCGGCCACGGGTGGCGGCCCTGCCCGGTTTGCGACATGTCCGACAGGTCGCGCTCAAGGCTCGCGTGGAACGCGCCGGGCAGGTGGCCCTCGGCATGCATCCGCGCACCGGCCTCCGGATCTGTCAGCACCGAGCGGCAATCGAGCAGGACGATGTCGTCGCTACCGATTGCCTTGTCCAGCGAAGCGACATCCACCAGCGTCGTCCAGTCCGGCGTGGTCGTGGTCATGGCAGGCCCTCCAGGCGTTGGCGCAGGTTGTCGATGATGATCGCCGTCGCACCCCACACGCGCGCGGACGCCCCACCCTGCCACGGGCGCAGCTCGGCGATGCGGCGCACCCGTCCCCGCCACGGCACTTCGGCATGGAACAGGCTGTCGGGCGCGAGGATGAAGTCGAGCGGCAGCTCGAAGACTTCGGCGACTTCGGCCGGATCGGGAATGGCGTGGTAGCCGGCGTCGATGCGCGCGACCACCGGCACCACGCGGAAGCCGGTGATGGTCGCCATCGGGTCGAGGAAGCCGAGCGGCTGGATCGAAGCCGCATCGACCCCGATCTCTTCGTGCGTCTCGCGCAGGGCGGCGGCGACCACGTCTCGATCATCCGGCTCCACCGCGCCACCGGGGAAACTGACCTGGCCGGCGTGATGGCGCAGGTGGTCGGTGCGGCGGGTGAACACCACCTGGGTGCCGGCGCTGCGCTCGACCAAGCCGACCAGCACTGCGGCCTCGCGCAGGGCGGGCGGCATCAGGTCGTCCAGTTCGTGATGGTTCCAGGGCGCGTCGATGGGCGGCGCGTCCAGCGGCCGCAGCGCGCGTTCGATGCGGGTCAGCGCGGCCTGGCTCATTCGCCCGTGGCCACCGGCTGCCAGCCGCGCGCGGGCAGGATCTCGCGCATGTAGCGCTGGCGCTCGGCATCGTCCATCTGCCGCCACAGGGCGATCTCGCGGCCGCTGCGCCGGCAGCCCAGGCACAGGCCCTGCGGGTCCAGCTGGCACACGCCGCTGCACGGGCTGGCGATGGTGCCGGGTGTCATGTCCATGCAGGATGCCGCCCCCGCTCGGCGAAGGACGGCATCCGGTCCGCAACCGCGGTTACTTGACGCTGAGCAGCTTGATTTCGAACGCCACCGCGACGTTCGGCGGGAAGCCCGAGCGCGGATCGGCACCGAAGGCCTTTTCCGGCGGCAGCACGACTTCCCACTTGGCGCCGGTCGGCATCTGCACCAGCACTTCGCGCATCGCCTGCATCTCGATCTCGCTGACCTTGATGGTCGGCCCCTGGGCCGGCTGCGGCTGTTCCGGGCGCATGCCCATCGGGAACGGGCCGGCCACCTGCAGGCTGACGGTGCTGGACAGGGACGGCTTGGCGCCGCCGCCGGCCTCGATGACGCGGTACATCACGCCATTGGCCAGGGTCTTCACGCCAGCCTGGCCCTTGTAGGTCGCCATGTACTGGTTGCTCTTGGTCTTGTTCTCGGCGGCCAGCTTGTTGTACTCGGCCTGCGCGGCCTGGGCCTTGGCCTGTTGGCGCTTCTGGAATGCCTCCAGTGCGGGCTTGGCCTGTTCCGGGGTGATCGCCGGATCCTTCTTGGCGAGGCCGTCCTGCACAGCCTTGACCACGGCGGCGGTATCGATCACTTCACCGCTTTCGGCCAGGTTGCGCGCGAAGTCGTAACCGAACGCATAGCTCAGCTTGCCTTTTTCGGAGTTAAGGTCCTGCGCACCGGCAACGCCTGCGGTCAGGGAGAGCGCCGCAACGGCGGCGGCCAGCAAACGCAATTTCATACACGTCCTCATGATGGAAGGGCGAGATGCCCGCAAAACAACGCGTTAGGATAGTCGGCTGCGGCCTTAACCGCCACTGACGCCTTTCCGACCCCGTTCCGGGAGCGGAGTTCCCTACCCTGCCCCGGATTACGACGACATGGCCGATTCCCTCCTGCTGACCGAAGATCGAGGCGGCATCCGCACCCTCACGATCAACCGCCCCGACAAGCTCAACGCCCTGAACAGCGAGACCCTGGATGCCCTGCACCAGGCTTTCGATGCCGCCGCGGCCGATGACGCGGTGCGGGTGGTCGTGCTGACCGGGGCCGGCGGGAAAGCTTTCGTCGCCGGCGCCGACATCAGCGAAATGAACGGCCTCACGCCGGTCCAGGGCCGCGATTTCTCCCTGCGCGGCCAGCGCATGATGCGTCGGGTCGAAAAGATGCCCAAGCCGGTGATCGCCGCGGTCAACGGCTTCGCCCTGGGCGGCGGGCTGGAACTGGCGATGTGCTGCCACCTGCGCCTCGCCGCGGACACCACCAAGCTCGGCCAGCCTGAGATCAACCTCGGTCTCATCCCCGGCTTCGGCGGCAGCCAACGCCTGCTGCGACTGGCCGGCCGCGCCGCCACGCTGGAGCTGTGCCTGACCGGTGCGCCGATCGACGCCGTGCGCGCGCGTGAACTGGGCATCGTCAATCGCGTGGTGCCGGCGGCCGAATTGATGGATGAAACGATGAGGCTGGCCGACCAGCTCGCCAATGCCGCGCCGCTGGCGCTGCGCGCGATGATCGACTGCGTGAACATCGGCGGCGAATGCGGCATCGAGGAAGGGCTGGAATACGAATCCGCGCAGTTCGGCCTGGTGTTCTCCACCGACGACATGCGCGAAGGCACCGGCGCGTTCCTCGACAAGCGCAAGCCCGCGTTCAAGGGCCGCTGAATGCCCGACGTGCCGCCCATCGACCTGGTCGGCATCGCGCTCGCCCTGCGCGGGGATGATGTCGATGCGGCGATCCGCCTGGGCCTGCTGGATTGGCCGGGCGATGCGGCTTCGGCCGATCGCGCCGGGCTGGAGCCGGCCGACATCGCGCTGATCCTGCGCGTGCGCGGCGAACGCCTGGCCGCGCTGGCCGCGCGCGAACGTCATCGCGTCCGCGACGCGCGCCTGGCCCGGCTGCAGGCCGAACGCCGGCAGCGGCAGTCCGAATCCTTGTCGATGGGTGATGCGACGCGCCCACCTGCCCTGGGCGGCGCGGCCGCCGCGGCGCTGGCCCGCGCGCTCGCCAAGGCGAAGCGATGAACGCGAAGCGGGCCGCGAAACCGCCGGCGGCGAAGAAGAAGGCGACGACGAAACCCGCCAGGCCCGGGCCATCGCGCAAAAGCCGGCTGATGAGGCCCGCGGAGATCTCCGAAGCCTTCCGCCGCTGGCAGGACCTCGAGCCCGAGCCGAAAACCGAGCTCGAATACACCTCGCCCTTCGAGTTGCTGGTCGCCGTCGCGCTGTCGGCGCAATCCACCGATGTCGGCGTCAACAAGGCCACGCGCAAGCTGTTCCACGTCGCCAACACGCCGGCAGCGATCAAGGCGCTGGGCGCGGAGGGCCTGAAACCCTACATCGCCACCATTGGCCTGTACAACACCAAGGCGGCGAACGTGGTGCGGCTGGCCGAGCTGCTGATCGAACGCCACGGCGGTGAGGTGCCGGCCGATCGCGCCGCGCTGGAAGCGCTGCCCGGCGTTGGCCGCAAGACCGCCAACGTGGTCCTCAACACCGTCTTCGCCCAGCACACGATGGCCGTGGATACGCACATCTTCCGCGTCGCCAACCGGATGGGGCTGGCGCCCGGCAAGGACGTGCGCGCGGTCGAGGACGCGCTGATGAAGCGGGTGCCGCCCGAATACCTGCGCCACGCGCACCACTGGCTGATCCTGCACGGCCGCTACATTTGCAAGGCGCGGAAGCCGGACTGCCTGCTCTGCCCGGTGTTCGACCTATGCCAGTGGCCGGACAAATCGTTGCCGGCCGCCACCCCGCGAATCCGGCCTCGTGTCGGGTGACACGCTGTCACGACAACGAAATATTCACGCCCTAGGCTGCGCGCATCTTCCAACACCCAAGGCCCTTTCCATGAAGCTTTCCCGCAACACCCTCGCCGCCGCCACGTTGCTGGCGCTGATGGCGCCCGCCGCGCAGGCCGAGGTGCCGGTCGACGTGATCGCCGGCTCCGACATCAGCTTCGAAGGCCTGCTGCAGGCCGACGCCAACTGGTTCAACAGCGATCGCGCCAACCTCAACGGTTCGGCCACCGACGGCAAGGACGGCGACTTCAAGCTGCGCCGCGCCGAGCTGGTGCTGAAGGGCAAGGGCCCGGGCAACATGGAATGGGTGCTGGGCTACGACGCCAAGGCCGACAAGTGGCTGGACGTCAACTTGAAGTACAAGATCGGCGGCAACAGCAACCAGTACGTCCAGTTCGGCCAGTTCAAGCAGACCAACAGCCTGGAAGAGCTGAGCTCGACCAAGAACAACGACTTCATTTCCAAGGCCACCATCACCAACACCTGGGCAGTGGGTCGTCGCGTCGGCGCGGCCTACGGCGTGGGCGACGCCAACTGGAGCGTGACCGGCAGCGTGTTCGGCCGCGAACTGACCCGCAACCTGGGCGCCGGCAACGGCTTCGGCGTGCGCGGCACCTGGGCACCGGTCAACGAGGCGGGCAACATCCTGCATCTGGGCCTGTCCTATGCCCGCTACGACGCCGAGCTTGGCGCCGTCGGCAACAACGTGAAAGACAGCGCCCGCTGGCGCGCGCGCCCGAACGCCGACCTCGCCGGCGTGCGGCTGGTCGATACCGGCAACTTGGCGCTGGCCGACAGCATCGCCACCACCGGCCTGGAAGGCTTCTGGGTGAAGGGGCCGTTCAAGCTGCAGGGCGAATACATGCGCAGCACCACCACTCGCGGCGGCGGCTTCGACGATTTCACCGGCACGGGCGGCTACCTCAGCGGCCTGTGGAACGTCACCGGCGAAACCTGGGGCTACAAGGCCGGCACCCCGACCACCCCGCTGCCGAACGAACCGGGCCGCGGCATGCTGCAGCTGGGTCTGCGCTACGACAGCATCGACCTCAACGACGGCAGCGTGAACGCCGGCGGCGCCGTCC
This sequence comes from Lysobacter sp., assembly GCA_036803045.1. Taxonomy (GTDB): domain Bacteria; phylum Pseudomonadota; class Gammaproteobacteria; order Xanthomonadales; family Xanthomonadaceae; genus Solilutibacter. Next base: position 13,162 of record DAIRVA010000056.1, read on the forward strand.
CGGTGGTCAGGGGCGTGCTGGGCGGCAAGATGGATGCATGGACGCTCGGTGCCAACTGGTACCTGCGCTCCAACTTCAAGCTGGCGCTGAACTACGTCAAGGTCAGCAGCAGCAAGTACAGCAGCACCGCCAAGGCCACCCTGGACGACAACCCCAGCATCGTGGAATTCCGCGCGCAATTCTTCTGGTAAGAAGTCCCGACGATCGGCAACGAAGGGCGCGACGCAAGTCGCGCCCTTTTCGTTTGCGGGCCGCCCGCGCTGTCACGAATCCGTCATCACGGCTCAATCCGGCTGTCATCCGGGCGTTGTGGAATGCATGCAGCCGGGCAAACGCCCGCATCCACAACCTCCGGAGCATCGCGTGTCCAAATCCATCCGTTTCCGCATCGTCGCGCTCGCGCTGGCGACCAGTCTTTCCGCCGCCGCCATGGCCTCCGACGTCACCGGCGCCGGCGCATCGTTCGTGTACCCGGTCATGTCGAAGTGGTCATCCGACTACGCCAAGGCGACCGGCAAGAAGGTCAACTACCAGTCGATCGGCTCGGGCGGCGGCATCGCCCAGATCAAGGCC
>DAIRVA010000057.1:0-13473 GCA_036803045.1 Lysobacter sp.
TCGGCTCGATGCTGCTGTACTGGTGGCACTTCACCCGCAACGGCCGCCGCATCGATTGCGAGACGGACGACGATTCGGTCGCCGCGCACTTCCTGCACTTGCTGCACGGTGAGCCGCCGAGCGAGCTGCATGCCGACGCGCTGGACAAGTCGCTCATCCTCTACGCCGAGCACGAGTTCAACGCCTCGACCTTCACCGCGCGCGTGATCGCCGGTACCGGTTCGGACATGCATTCGTGCATCACCGGCGCCATCGGCGCGCTGCGTGGCCCGAAGCACGGCGGCGCGAACGAAGTGGCGATGGACATCATCAGCCGCTACGGCAGCGCGGACGAGGCCGAGGCCGACATCAAGGCGCGGATGGAGCGCAAGGAAATCATCATCGGCTTCGGCCATCCGGTGTACACCATCGGCGATCCGCGCAACCCGATCATCAAGGAGCTTTCGCGCAAGTTGTGCAAGGACGGCGGCAACCAGACGCTGTTCGACGTCAGCGAGCGCATCGAGAACCTGATGATGGACACCAAGAAGATGTTCCCGAACCTCGACTGGTACAGCGCATCGACCTACCACATGATGGGCGTGCCGACGGCGATGTTCACGCCGCTGTTCGTCATCGCGCGCACCACGGGCTGGTCGGCGCACGTGATCGAGCAGCGCGAGGACGGCAAGATCATCCGCCCGAGCGCCAACTACACCGGCCCCGAGGATCGCGAATACGTGGAGTTGGGCGCGCGCTGAGCGCACCCGGCGGATGGACTGGCTGATCCCGACCGAGCTTTGGGCGGAACACCTGCTGGTCGCCGTGGTGGCGTTGGCCGCCACGGCCATCGCGGTTTCGATCCACTACGAAGGTGTGTACTGGCTGGCGCGCCGCTATTCCGGAGACCGCGTGGTTTCCGGCACGGGGCGGCGGGAAATGCTGAAGATCATCTTCGCCCTGCTCGGACTGCACGTGCTGGAGATCTGGTGCTACGGGCTGGCCTACTGGCTGCTGGTGAAGGTGCCGGATGCCGGATTCGTGCATGGCGAGCACGGCATGGATCACCTGTTTGATGCCGTGTACTTCTCGGCCGTCACCTACAGCACGGTCGGCTTTGGCGATCTTTCGCCGGTCGGTGCGATCCGTCTGGTCTCCGGCCTGGAATCGCTCACCGGCCTGTTGCTGATCACGTGGTCCGCTTCTTTCACCTACCTGGAGATGTCGCGGCTCTGGCGGGGCGGCAACACGCGCTGATTGCGGCGCCGCTCACAGCCGCAGGCCGAGCCGGGTGCCCTGCTCGATGGCGCGCTTGGCATCCAGCTCCGCGGCGACGTCCGCGCCGCCGATGACGTGGGTTTCGATGCCGCTGCCGGCCAGTGCGTCGGCCAGGTCGCGGCGCGGCTCCTGCCCGGCGCACACCACGACATGGTCGACCGGCAGCGTGCGCTCCTCGCCGCCGACCGCGATCCGCAGTCCGGCATCGTCTATGCCGAGATAGGCGACGCCGCCGAGCATGGTCACGCCCTTGGCCTTGAGGGTGGCGCGATGGATCCAGCCGGTCGTCTTGCCCAAGCGCGCACCGGGCTTGCCGGGGGAGCGTTGCAGCAGCCAGACGGTGCGGGCCGGCGGCTCGGGATGCGCCGGCGCCAGCGCGCCGGCCGATTCGTAGGCGGGGTCCACGCCCCATTCCGCCATCCAGCGGGCGATGTCCAGGCTCGGGGAGGGCGCGGCGCCCGCGACCAGGTATTCCGCCACGTCGAAACCGATGCCGCCCGCACCGATGATGGCGACGTTGCGGCCGATTTCGACCCGTTCCTGCAGCACGTCGAGGTAGCCGACCACGCGTGGGTCGTCGGCACCGGGAAAATCCACCCTGCGCGGCACGACGCCCGTCGCCGTCACGACCACATCGAAATCCTGCAGCGTTTCGACGCCGACTAGCGCACCCAGGCGCAGTTCGACGCCAGTCTCGACGATACGCTGGCGGAAGAAGCGCAGGGTTTCGTGGAACTCCTCCTTGCCGGGGATGCGCTTGGCCAGGTTGAACTGGCCGCCGATCTCGCCCGCGGCGTCGAACAAGGACACCCGATGGCCCCGGCCGGCGGCCGCGACGGCGCAGGCCAACCCGGCCGGGCCGGTACCGACGACGGCGATCCGCCGCGACTGCGTGGCAGGGACGTTGTCGAATTCGGTCTCGCGGCACGCGCGTGGATTGACCAGGCAAGTGGCCTCGCGGTTCTGGAACACGTGGTCGAGGCAGGCCTGGTTGCAGGCGATGCAGGTATTGATGCGCTCGGCCCGGCCGGCGCGCGCCTTGATCGCCCATTCCGGGTCGGCCAGCAGCGGCCGCGCCATCGACACCATGTCGGCGTCGCCGCGTGCGAGCAAGGCCTCGGCCACGTCCGGCATGTTGATGCGGTTGGTCGCCACCAGCGGCAGACCGACGTGCGGGCGCAGCTTCGCGGTGACGCCGGCGAAGGCCGCGCGCGGCACCGAGGTGGCGATGGTCGGGATGCGCGCCTCGTGCCAGCCGATCCCCGTGTTGATGAGGGTGGCGCCGGCCGCCTCGACCGCGTGCGCCTGCGCCACGATCGCCGGCCAGTCGTTGCCGCGTTCGACCAGGTCGAGCATCGACAGCCGGTAGATGATGATGAAATCGTGGCCGCAGGCCTCGCGCACCCTGCGCACGATCTCGACCGCGAAGCGCATGCGCTTGTCGACGCTGCCGCCCCAGGCGTCGTCGCGGGTATTGGTGTGTGGGGCGGTGAACTGGTTGAGCAGGTAGCCCTCGCTGCCCATGATCTCGACGCCGTCGTAGCCAGCGTCGCGGGCAAGCCCGGCGCTGCGGACGAACGCATCGATCTGGCGCTCGACCGCGCCTGCGCCGAGCGCGCGCGGCTTGAACGGCGTGATCGGCGACTGCTGCGACGTCGCTCCCACGATCAGGGGGTGGAAACCGTAGCGCCCCGCGTGCAGCAACTGCATGCAGATCTTCGCGCCGTTGTCGTGCACCGCACGGGTCACCTGGCGATGCCGTGCGGGCTGCCATGGCCAGCGCATCGTCCCCGAGAACGGCTTGACCCAACCGGCCACGTTCGGCGAGAAGCCGCCCGTGACGATCAGGCCGACGCCGCCGGCCGCGCGTTCGGCGAAATAGGCGGCCAGCCTGGGGAAGTCGCGCGCGCGATCCTCGAGGCCGGTATGCATCGACCCCATCAGCACTCGGTTGCGCAGGGTGGTGAAGCCGAGGTCCAGCGGCGAAAACAGGTGCGGATAGGGCGAGGCGTTCGTGTCCATGTCCAGAGCATACAGAGGCGTATGTACGGATGGGCGGGTCCCGATGCGGTGGCGCGGCGGGGCCATGCCGGGGCGTCTGGCAAAATGGAGGATTACCCGGACCATCTGCGGTCCGCGACCCCACATGCAGGAGCTGGACCGATGACCCCATCCGCTTTCCGCAAGCCGCTGGCCGGCACCCGGCTGGACTGGTACGACGCGCGCGAGGCCGTCGATGCCCTCAAGCCCGGCGCATGGGACAAGCTGTCCTACACCGCCAAGGTGCACGCCGAGAACATCGTGCGCAAGGCCGATCCGGCGATGCGCGATGCCTACCTCGCCCAGTTGGTCGAGCGTCGCCGCGACCTGGATTTCCCGTGGTTCCCGGCGCGCGTGGTCTGCCACGACATCCTCGGGCAGACCGCGCTGGTCGATCTGGCCGGCCTGCGCGATGCCATCGCCGAGCAGGGCGGCGATCCTGCCCAGATCAATCCGGTGGTGCCGACCCAGCTCATCGTCGATCACTCGCTGGCGGTGGAATGCGGCGGCTTCGATCCAGACGCCTTCGCCAAGAATCGCGCGATCGAGGACCGACGCAACGCCGATCGCTTCCACTTCATCGAGTGGACCAAGAAGGCGTTCAAGAACGTCGACGTGATCCCGCCGGGCAACGGCATCATGCACCAGATCAATCTGGAGAAGATGTCGCCGGTGATCTATGTCGATGGCGGCGTCGCCTTCCCCGACACCTGCGTCGGCACCGACAGCCACACGCCGCACGTCGATGCGCTGGGCGTGATCGCGGTGGGCGTGGGTGGGCTGGAGGCCGAGAACGTCATGCTGGGCCGCGCCTCGTGGATGCGCACGCCGGACATCGTCGGCGTCGAGCTCACCGGCAAGCCACAGCCGGGCATCACCGCTACTGACATCGTGTTGGCGCTGACCGAGTTCCTGCGCAACGAGAAGGTGGTCGGCGCCTACATCGAGTTCTTCGGCGAAGGCGCGGCGCACCTGATCATCGGCGATCGCGCGACGATCTCCAACATGACGCCCGAATACGGCGCGACCGCCGCGCTGTTCTACATCGACTCGCAAACCATCGATTACCTGCGCCTGACCGGCCGCGAGGAATCGCAGGTGCAACTGGTCGAGACCTATGCCAAGGCCGCGGGCCTGTGGGCCGATGCGATGGTGGAGGCCGAGTACGAGCGCGTGCTGCGCTTCGACCTCTCCAGCGTCGGTCGCAACATGGCCGGGCCGTCCAACCCGCATCGCCGCCTGCCGGTCAGCGATCTGGCCGAGCGCGGCATCGCGGTCGATCTGGACAAGGCGCGCGCCGAAGAGCGTGAGGGCAAGATGCCCGATGGCGCGGTGATCATCGCCGCGATCACCTCGTGCACCAATACGTCGAACCCGCGCAACGTGATCGCCGCGGGCCTGCTCGCGCGCAACGCCATCGCGCGTGGCCTGGTGCGCAAGCCGTGGGTGAAGACGTCGCTTGCGCCCGGTTCCAAGGCGGTGGAGCTGTACCTGCAGGAAGCTGGTCTGCTGGACGATCTTGAGCAACTGGGCTTCGGCATCGTCGGGTTCGCCTGCACCACCTGCAATGGCATGTCGGGCGCGCTCGATCCCGCCATCCAGCAGGAAATCATCGACCGCGACCTCTATGCGACCGCGGTGCTGTCGGGCAATCGCAACTTCGACGGCCGCATCCATCCGTACGCGAAGCAGGCTTTCCTCGCCTCGCCTCCGCTGGTCATCGCCTACGCCATTGCCGGCACGATCCGCTTCGACATCGAAAAGGACGTGCTGGGCATGGATGCCGAGGGCAACGAGGTCCGCCTGAAGGACATCTGGCCGACGGATGCCGAGATCGACGCGGTGGTGAAGGCCAGCGTCAAGCCCGAGCAATTCCGCAAGGTGTACGAGCCGATGTTCAAGCTGCATGTCGAGCACGGCGAGCCGGTCAGCCCGCTGTACGACTGGCGCGAGATGAGCACCTACATCCGCCGCCCGCCGTATTGGGAGGGCGCGCTGGCCGGCGAGCGCCTGCTCACGGGCATGCGGCCGCTGGCGGTGCTGGGCGACAACATCACCACCGACCACCTCTCGCCCTCGAACGCGATCCTCGCGTCCAGCGCGGCAGGCGAGTACCTGGCGAAGATGGGCTTGCCGGAAGAAGACTTCAATTCCTACGCGACGCATCGCGGCGACCACCTCACCGCGCAACGCGCGACCTTCGCCAACCCCAAGCTCGTCAACGAGATGGCGGTGGCGGAGGGCGAAGTGAAGCAGGGCTCGCTCGCCCGCATCGAGCCGGAAGGCAAGGTGATGCGGATGTGGGAAGCGATCGAGACCTACATGGAGCGCAAGCAGCCGCTGATCATCATCGCCGGCGCGGATTACGGGCAGGGCAGTTCGCGCGACTGGGCGGCGAAGGGCGTGCGCCTGGCGGGCGTGGAGGCGATCGCAGCCGAAGGCTTCGAGCGGATCCATCGCACCAACCTGATCGGCATGGGCGTGCTGCCGCTGCAGTTCCAGATGGGCGTGAACCGCAACACGCTCGAAATCGACGGCACCGAGACGTTTGATGTAGCGGGCGAGTTGTCGCCTTGCGCGATGCTGATGCTGGTGATCAACCGCAAGGATGGTGGCATCGTCGAGGTGCCGGTGCTGTGCCGGCTCGACTCGGACGAGGAAGTGTCGATCTACGAGGCCGGCGGCGTGCTGCAGCGTTTCGCGCAGGATTTCCTCGCGGCGAGCCAAGCCGGCTGAGCCTGATGGCCACCACGTCACGCCCTATCGCTACGATGTGCTGGGGCGCTGGCGCTGCTGCCGCCTGCCAGCCCGCAACATCAGGAAGACCTGTTCGCGTTGGGCTAAGGCCCGCGCACCGACGAACGAGACGAAACCATGCACAAGCCGCAAATCCGCATTCCCGCCACCTACATGCGCGGTGGCACCTCCAAGGGGGTGTTCTTCCGGCTGGAGGACCTGCCGGTCGCGGCGCAAGTGCCCGGCCCGGCGCGTGATGCCTTGCTGATGCGCGTGATCGGCTCGCCCGACCCGTACGGCAAGCACACCGACGGCATGGGCGGCGCGACCTCCAGCACCAGCAAGTGTGTCATCATCGCCAAGAGCACCCAGCCCGGCCACGATGTCGATTACCTCTACGGCCAGGTATCCATCGATACGCCGTTCGTCGACTGGAGCGGCAACTGCGGCAACCTCTCGACCGCGGTGGGGCCGTTCGCGATCAGTCAGGGCTTCATCGACACGTCCCGCCTGCCGCAGGACGGCACGTTCGCGGTGCGCGTGTGGCAGGCCAACATCGGCAAGACCATTATCGTGCATGTACCGATCAGTCAGGGCGAGGTGCAGGAAACCGGCGATTTCGAGCTGGATGGCGTGACCTTCCCGGCGGCCGAGATCGTGCTGGAGTTCATCGATCCGGCCGACGAAGGGGAGGGTGAAGGCGGCGGCGCGATGCTGCCGACCGGCAACGTGACCGACATGCTTGAAGTCCCGGGTGTGGGCACGCTGGAGGTGACGATGATCAACGCCGGCATCCCCACCGTCTTCGTCAACGCGGCCGACATCGGCTACACCGGCAGCGAACTGCAGGAAGCGATCAATGGCGATGCCAAGGCGCTGGCGATGCTGGAATCGATCCGCGCGCATGCCGCGGTGCGGATGGGCCTGATCGACAAGGTGGAGGATGCGGCCACGCGCCAGCACACGCCGAAGGTGGCGTTCGTGGCACCGGCAGCGCGCTACGTTTCGTCCAGCGGCAAGGAAATTGATGCCGCCGACATCGACCTGCGCGTGCGTGCGATGTCGATGGGCAAGCTGCATCACGCGATGATGGGTACCGCGTCGGTCGCCATCGCATCCGCCGCCGCTGTGCCGGGCACGCTGGTGAACCGTGCGGCGGGCGGCGGCACGCGCGAGGCGGTGCGTTTCGGCCATCCTTCCGGCACCTTGCGCGTGGGCGCGGCGGCCGAACAGGTCGATGGCCAATGGACGGTCAGGAAGGCGGTGATGAGCCGCAGCGCGCGGGTGCTGATGGAAGGCGCGGTGCGTGTGCCGGATCCGTCGGACGCCTGAGTCGCGGGCCAGGCGGCGAAGCGGCATCCAACATATATATGTGCACACGCCCGCTGACGCGGGCGTGGCTAGTGGCATGCGGGGCAGGACGGCTTACATCAGGCCTTCGGCCTTCAGTGCTGCCTGCACGCCCGCATCCTCGGACATGCGCTTGTGGAATGCCTGCAGGTTCGCCAGATCGGAGAGCTCGACGCCCAGCTTCTTCGCCCAGCCCATGGTGATGAACAGGTACGGGTCGGCGAAGCTGCGGAAGCCGGCCAGCCAGTTCCCGGTTTCGCCCAGGCGCTTGTTCGCGGTTTCGTAATGCCGGCGCACGCGCTGACGGGCCAGTTCGCGGATGTCGTCGTATTGCGCAGAGTCGTGCACGAACAGGCCGGGCGCGAACAGCGGAGTGAACGACGGATGCAGGTCGGAGTTGCAGAAGGCCAGCCAGCGGGTGGCTTCGGCGCGCTGCCTCGCGCTGCCGTCGCCTGCCAGGCCGGCTTGCGGGTAGCTGTCGGCGATGTAACCCATGATCGCCGCATTCTGGGTCAGTACGAAGTCGCCATCCACGATCACCGGAACCGCGCCGGCGGGATTCATGGCGAGGAAGTCCGGTTCCTTGATCTGTTGCTGCGTGACGACTTCGACCTCGAAGGGCTGGCCGGTCCATTGCAGGGCGATGTGGTCGGCGGTCGAGCAGGCACCGGGCTTGGAATATAGCTTCATGGCGACTCCGTGAATGGGGGAACCGCCATGATGCGCCAATCGAGTCCAAAACGGATGGGGCGGGCAGGTTCCGTACCGGCCGGGCCGGGGAGGCGTCCTCGAAGGTCAGCCGCGCTTGGCGCGAAGCGGCTGGACCTTGAGGAAGGTGTGGTCGCCGATCGTGGCGACCTGGTAGGCGTTGCGCCAGCTGGGGCTGGCGATATCGTGCGCCATGAAGTGGCTGGCGCCGGGGACGATTTCCTTGCGCTGGCCGGTGGGCAGCGCCCAGTTCTGTTCGGCCTCGATGGCGATGGTCACCGCCTGCGCCCAGGCTTCGGTATTTCCGAGCCGGGTCTGGGGAGAGACCAGAGTTGGTGCGAACTGCTTGCGGGCGGTCACCACCTGGCACATTGAATCGCCCCACAGGCCGCTGTCCTGGCGGCGCAGGGCGACCTCGGCCACGGCCTTCTGGCCAAGCACGGACTGGTTGCGCGCCTCCAGGTAAAGCGTGGTGGACAGGCACAGCGAATCCGCTGCCTGCGGGGGGAGAATCGAAGCCAACCAGAGAATCCAGGCCAGTTTCATCGTCGTACTCCTTGCTCGTTGCGTCGCGCGCGCGAGCGGCCGGCGGACCGGGACTCGTGGAATCGCGACATGGCGTCATGGGGAGGGCGGCGGCTCTACGGCTCACCTTCAAGCCCTGGGCGGGATATCCGCCAAGCGGCCGCAGTTTCCTGAATGGGCGGCCCCTGAAAAGTGCGCGAAAGGTAAGGGGCCAAAACGGAACCTCACCTGAACAGGGCTGGTCGAGCAGATCGGCTGTCCCGCGCCTCCCGGCACGGGTGTGCCGGTACGCCTCCGATGCATCCCGTCCAGCAGGATATCGGCACGAACCCATGCACGGAGGCGAGGCAACGGCGCGCTCGCATGGCCGTAAACTTAACGGGCCATGCTGCCCAGCCCCAACTGTTATGCTATCGTTAACGCGGCTTTCACACGGGCAACCGTAGCCTTGCGTTCCGGTGACGCGCGCCAGTGGCCGTCCTGAGACATGTTTCCCGGCACTATCGTTTCATCACACTTTGTTTGACATTTCGATCAAGGAGCTCAGCATGAACAAGAAACTCCTCTGCGCCGCGCTGCTGTGCGGTATGGGCGTGGCGCAGGCCGCCGCCGCCCAGGAGTTCGACGACCGTTGGTATGTGTCCGCCTCGACTGGCGTGAACTTCCAGGACAAGGACCGCGGCACTGAAGATGCGATTTTCGGCACCCTCGGCTTCGGCAAGTTCTGGACCCCGAACGTTTCGGTGGATCTGGAACTGAACTATCAGAATCCCGACAAGACCTCCAACCCGAATCTGTGGTGGAGCCAGTACGGCGCTTCGATTGATGCGCGTTACCACTTCCGCAATGCGGACAGCAAGTGGTGGCCGTACCTGAAGTTCGGTGTCGGCATGCAGCGCCACGAGGAAGAGTTCAAGGCAACCTGTGGTCCGGCCTCCGGGTTCCCGATGCAGTCCTCCTGCCCGGCCCAGCATGAAGACAACAATGCCGCCGTCAATCTGGGTGCCGGTCTCCAGTTCGATTTCGGTCGCGTCGACCTGCGCACCGAACTTGGCACCCGCGTCGATTTCGACGACCTGCAGGCCCGTCCGGCCAATCAGCAGGAAAACCAGTTTGTCGACCTGCTGGCCTCGGTCGGCCTGACCGTGGCCCTCGGGCCGGAGCCGATGGCCCCGGTTGCCCCGGCACCGGAACCGCCCGCACCGACCTGCGCCGACATGGATAGCGACGGCGACGGCGTGAACGACTGCAACGACAAGTGCCCGAACTCGGTCGCCGGCACCACCGTCGGTCCGGACGGCTGCGAGGTCAAGGTCTCCATCGACCTCAAGGGCGTCAACTTCGACTTCGACAAGTCGACCCTGCGTCCGGATGCCATCGCCATCCTGAACGAGGCCGTTTCGATTCTGCAGCGTTATCCGGAAATGCGCGTTGAAGTCGCCGGTCACACCGACCTGTGCGGCAGCGACGCCTACAACCAGGCCCTGTCCGAGCGTCGCGCCCGCGCCGTGTACGACTACATGACCAGCAACGGCATCGATGCCGGTCGCATGGTGGGTCCGGTCGGTTACGGCGAGAGCCGCCCGCTGGAGCCGACTCCGCAGACCCTGCCGGAGTGCAAGAACGAAACCAACCGTCGCACCGAGCTCAACGTCCAGTAATCCGGACGTCATCGGCGACACGCGAAACCCGGCTTCGGCCGGGTTTCGTTTTTTCCGGATGCCGTCGTCCGGTACATGCAACCTGTTCACTTCGCGCGTCGAATGGAGGTTGAGCCGGCGGATGCTGTTCCTTACACTGCCTGCAACGCATTCGTCGGGAGCAGCACCAGTGAAATCCCTCGCATTCGCCGTGCTGTTGTTCGCGCCCTGCGGCATCGCATTGGCACAGACGCCGCAATGCAACGGCGTCCCGCTGGCCTTGCCGGCGCTTTCGACAAGCACCCTGGGTTTGCCGGTCTCGTCCGAATTGACGGCCAGCGGCAGCGTGCTGGGATCTCCGACCGGGGTGCTGTCGCAGGCCTATGACGAAGCATATTCGGTCAGTCGCGTGCTGTTGCGCATCAAGATCGAGGGCTGCCGGAGCGTCGCCAACGCGATCCCGCCGCCCAGCGCCATCGATCCGAAGGACCCGGCCGCCTACCGTCCGAAGACGCAGTGGGACAACACGCCCTGGCGTTTCAACATGACGCAGAACGGCAAGCGCATGACTGCCGACGAATTCGACGCCTGGATGAAGGCGAAGGGCGTGCGCGTGGTTCCTCGCAAACCCGCTGCCGCCGAAGCCGCAGCCCCGGCGCCACCGGTACAGGCGCAGTAAGCACGGTCGACCACGGTGATGGCGCGTCCCGGCCGGCGCATCGGGTTGGCGCGCTGGCTGTCCAAGCAGGGCGTCATGTCGCGTTCGCGTGCCGAGGCCCAGATCAGGGCGGGCCGCGTGCAGCTGAACGGTGCGCGGGTGCTCGATCCGGAAGCGCCGGTGGTGGGGACGGATGCACGCGTCAGCATCGACGGCGAGCCTCTATGCTCACCTGGCCAGCGTTACCTGATGCTCAACAAGCCGCGCGGTCTGGTGACCACGGTCCGCGACGAGCGTTCGCGCGATACCGTCTATCGGTGTTTCGAGGGTGCGGATGTGGGCTGGATCGCGCCGGTCGGACGGCTCGACAAGGCGAGTGAAGGGCTGCTGCTGTTTTCGAGTGATTCCGAATGGGCGGCGAAGATCACCGATCCGGCGACCGGCCCATCCAAGACCTACCACGTCCAGGTCGCCGGCATCCCGAATCTAGCGAGCCTGTCGCGAATGGAGGCGGGCGTCGAGGTAGAGGGCAGTGAGCATTTGGCCGTGGTTCGCGCGCGGATCCTGCGCGTCGGCGAACGCAACGCATGGCTGGAGATCGAACTGGATGAGGGCCGCAACCGGCAGATCCGCCGCATTCTCTCGGCATTGGGCTACGAGGTCCTGCGACTGGTCCGCATCGGTATCGGCCCGCTGGCGCTGGGCGATCTCGCCAAGGGCGCTTGGCGAGATTTGACCGAGGTTGAAATCGCCGCATTGCGCGGCGAATGATCAACCTTCGATGACGGCCAGTTCCTTGCCGATGCGCGTGAACGCGTCGATCGCACGGTCCAGATGCTCGCGCGTGTGCGCGGCGCTGATCTGGGTGCGGATGCGCGCCTGCCCCTTGGGCACAACGGGGAAGAAAAAGCCGATCGCGTAGATGCCTTCTTCCAGCAAGCGTTCGGCGAACTTTTGTGCCAGCGGTGCGTCGTAGAGCATGACCGGGGAGATCGGATGCACGCCGGGTTTGATGTCGAAGCCGCGCGCGGTCATTTCCTTGCGGAAATAGGCGGTGTTATCGACCAGTTGCTCGCGCAGGTCGCCGGCGGACGAGAGCATCTCGAAGGCCTTGATGCCGGCGGCGACCACGTGCGGCGGCAACGAATTGGAGAACAGGTAGGGGCGCGAGCGCTGGCGCAGCAGCTCGATCACTTCCTTCTTCGCCGTGGTGAAGCCGCCGAGTGCGCCGCCCATCGCCTTGCCCAGCGTGCCGGTGAAGATGTCGATCTTGTCCATCACGCCCTTGACCTCGGCGCTGCCGCGACCGGTCGCGCCGAGGAAGCCGGTGGCGTGGCATTCGTCGATATGCACCATTGCGCCGTACTTCTCGGCAAGCGCGGTGATTTCGTCGAGTGGGGCGATGAAGCCGTCCATCGAGAACACGCCGTCGGTGGTGATCATGATGGTGCGTGCGCCATCCGCCTTGGCCTGCTTGAGCTGGGCTTCCAGGTCGGCCATGTCGCAGTTGGCGTAGCGGTAGCGCCTGGCCTTGCACAGGCGCACGCCGTCGATGATCGAGGCATGGTTCAGCGCATCGCTGATGATCGCGTCGTGCTCGTCCAGCAGCGGCTCGAACAGGCCGCCGTTGGCGTCGAAGCAGGCGGCGTAGAGGATCGTGTCTTCGGTGCCGAAGAAGTCCGCGATGGTCGCTTCCAGCTGCTTGTGCAGGTCCTGGGTGCCGCAGATGAAGCGCACCGAAGCCATGCCGAAGCCGTGCGTGTCCAGCGCGTCCTTGGCGGCCGCGATGATGTCCGGGTGGTCGGCGAGGCCGAGGTAATTGTTGGCGCAGAAGTTCAGCACCTTGCGGCCGTCGGCCAGTTCGATCTCGGCCGACTGCGGGCTGGCGATGATGCGCTCGGACTTGAACAGGCCGGCGTCGCGGATTTCGTCGAGGGTCGTGGCGTAGCGTTCGGTCAGGGACATCTTGGCTCCATGCGCATCTGGCGACTGGGGCTGCCTGTGCCCGATACGCCGTGAGTACATCCATGTGGGGTCATCGGCGGCGTCCCTGCCGCACGACGGTCGCGCACAGGCAGTCCCGGCTGCCCGATGCGCGAGGCATTCGTCAATTCCAGCTCAACACCACCTTGCCCGACTTGCCGCCTTCCATCAGCTCGAAGCCCTTCTGGAAATCGCCGATCGGCAACTGATGGGTGAGCACCTTGCCCAGCGGGAACCCGCTCAGTACCAATTGGGTCATCTTGTACCAGGTCTCGTACATGCGGCGACCGTAGATGCCGTGCAGGGTCAGGCCCTTGAAGATCACCTTGTCCCAGTCGATGCCGGCGCCGTTCGGCATGATTCCCAGCATCGCGATCTTGCCGCCGTTGTACATGCAGTCGAGCATGTCGGCGAAGGCGCGCGGGTTGCCGCTCATCTCCAGGCCCACGTCGAAGCCTTCCATGTGCAGGTCGGCCATCACGTCCTTGAGCTTGGTGTTCGATACGTTGACCACGCGGGTCGCGCCCATGTCGGCGGCCAGCTTCAGGCGATAGTCGTTGACGTCGGTGACCACCA
>DAIRVA010000058.1:0-13379 GCA_036803045.1 Lysobacter sp.
CGAACGATGCGGGCGAATCGGGGCTGACGCCGTTCTCCGCCGACCTGCGCGACGAAGACGAGTTGCGTCACGTGCCTGCACATGGCGGCGATGTCGCCTTCTTGCCACTGGACGATGTGCGCTTGTCGCGTTCGCTGGACGAAGTGATCGCGCGTCGCGTCGGCTTCCTGACTGACTATCAGGATGCCGCTTACGCGAAGCGTTATAGCGACTTTGTCGGCCAAGTGCGCGCGGCGGAAGCACAACGTGCGCCGGGCTCGACGGATTTGTCCGAAGCCGTCGCCCGCTATTTCTTCAAGCTGATGGCCTACAAGGACGAATACGAAGTCGCCCGCTTGTACACCTCGCCGGAGTTCAAGCGCCGCCTGGAGCAGCAGTTCGAAGGCGATTACAAGCTGCATCTCAACCTTGCGCCGCCACTGTTTGCCAAGCGCAATGCCAAGGGCGAGCTGATGAAGCGCGAGTACGGCCCGTGGATGTTGAAAGCCTTCGGCATGCTGGCCAAGTTCAAGGGCCTGCGTGGCGGCGCCTTCGACATCTTCGGCTACACCGCCGAGCGCAAGATGGAGCGCCAGCTCATCGGTGATTACGAAGCGACGATCAGCGATCTCTTCGCACAACTCGATGCCGGCAACGTTGGCTTGGCGGCGGAGATCGCCTCGATACCTGAGCACATCCGCGGCTTCGGCCACGTCAAGGAAGCGCACTTCGAGAAGGCCAAGGCGCGCGAAGCGGAGTTGTTGAAAGAGTGGAAAAACCCGTTGCGGGTGGTGATGCAGGCAGCTTGACCGAAGCCACATCGCCAAAAATAAAAGCCCCGCTTGTGCGGGGCTTTTTCATTGCGCGTGATGCGATGTAGCAGCGATCAAGGCACCGCCGTCGCCATCACCGGCAAGCTGCCATTGCGCACGCCGCGGGCGGAGGCGACGATTTGCCGCGCACTCTTGCCGCGACAACCGAACTGGCGCGAGCGCTCCAGCCACGGCGCGTCATCGGCGTAGGAGAACACCAGCTGCTCGCCCTTGAGCGTGTCGATCACCTGACGCGCGATGCCCTCGCGCAGCGCCGGACAGCCCTGGCTACGGCCGAGCCGGCCCTGGCGCCGGATCAGGTCCGGATTGGCGTACCAGGCGCCGTGCATGACGATGGCGCGGGTACGGGCGTTGTCGTTGAAACCCGGGTCCAGCCCGTCCATCCGCATCGAATAGCCGTTGCTGCCGTTGTAGGTCTCGGCGGTGCGGTACAGGCCGAGGCTGGTGGCGTAGCTGCCTTCCACGTTGGAGAAGCGGGTGGCGTAATTGTCGCCGCTGCCCTGTCCGTGGCTGACGTATTCGTTGAACAGCAGGCGCTCGTCGGCGATGTCGAACACCCACAGGCGCTTGTCGGTGGAGGGACGCGAATAGTCGATCACCGCCAGCCGCGTTTCAGGCGCCACCTCGCCCGAGGCGACCGCGCATGCGCGCGCCTCGACCGCCAGCGCGAGCACGCCCGGATCGGCGGTCGGGGCCAGCTGTTGCAGCCTGGCCAGCAGCGCCCGGTCCGGATCGATGATGGGGGAAGCCATTGCCGGCGCCTGGACGGGAACCGGCACGGCGGCCGTCTCGCGCTGTGGCGTGCTGGAGCAGCCCGCCAGAGTCGAAGCCGTCAGCGCGATGAAGACGGCGTGAAGTCTTTTCATGTGCGTGACGATACATGCACAACTTCTTGATTTTCATGAATACGGGCATGAAACCCGGCCGCGCTTCAGTTTGCGCCCGCTGGGCTTGGCCGGGACCCGTCCGCGCGGGTGCGGCAGCCGCCGCCCCTGCACGGAGCACGATGGGCAGGGATTCGCACCCTGCCCACTGCCTGTCGATCACTTGTGGGCAGTGAAGATCGGCGTCAGCCAATCGGTCTTGCCGGCGATGCGCTCGAGCACCGGATAGCGCAGTCCGCCGTGGTAATCGACCGACACGTTGCGGTAGCGGTCGAAATCCTTCACCAGCAGGCGGATCGGCGCGTTGCCGCCCTTGGCGTCGCGGATCGCGTCGTTCAGGGCATCGGACGAGTACTCGATGTCGTTCACCGCCACCACGTTCATGCCGGTGCCGATGCCGGCATTGAAGGCCGGGCTGTCCCAGCGCGTGTCCTGGACCTGCCCATCCTTCGATAGCGAGAGGCCGAGCGAATAGACGAAATCGCCGTCGCCGCGCCGACCGGACTTGGCAGCCGCGTTCGGCTCGTCCTTGTAGGCCAGGCGCCAACCCGTCGCCTCGATGCTATCGGCGAACGGCACCCGGCCCTCTATGCGATCGGAGAGATAGGTCTTCCAGTCGTAGGGATGCACGGCATTGAGCGCGGCGACCACGTCGTCGAAGGTATAGGGCGCGGGACGCTCCCACTGGCCGTCGTTGACGCCGAAGAAGCTGCGGGCGAAATCGTCCAGCGACTTCTTGCCGCCGGTTTCCTGCCGGATCAGCGCATCCACGCCCAGCCAGATCAGCTGTCCGGCGGAATAGTAGTCCTCGGACAACTGGTAGTTGCGATACGGCTTGGGCCTGCGCGCGGAGATGATCGGGTCGTTGGTGGTATCGAGCACGTTGCGCCAGGACAGGCCCGGACGATTGTCCTGATAGGTCGCCACCACCATCGACAGCGCGTCGCGGGAACGGTCCATCGGCCGCAGGCCCGAGCGCGCGGCCAGCACGTTGCCCCAGTACTGGGTCTGGCCTTCGTACACCCAGAGCAGCGAATCCTCGAGCGGCACGTTGAGGTTGGGTACGAACTGGTCGGCCGGACGACGGTACTTGCCATTCCAGCTGTGGGTCATTTCATGCGGCAACAGGTCGCCGACGCCTTCCTTCTCCTTCCAGTCCTTGAAGTAGCCGACCGCCTGGCCATTCTCGCTGGAGCGCTGGTGCTCCAGCCCGTTGCCCGCCATCTGCCCGGACAGCGAGAGCAGGAAGTCGTAGTGGTCGTAATGCTCGCTGCCGAACAGCTTGAGCGCCTGCACCACCAGCGCACGATGCTGGGCGATGTGCTCGGCCTTGGCCTCGAGGTACTTCGGATCGTCCGCCACCACGTTCAGCCGCACCGGACGCTTGCCGGCCGGGGTCAGGTCGAACTGCTTGAAATAGCGCCCGGCATAAACCGGGGAATCGGCCAGCACGTCCAGCGACACCGGCTTGTACACCACGGTGTCGCCGGCGCGGGACTGCACGTCGAGCGCGGTACCGGCCTGCCAGCCCGCCGGATATCTGACGCTGGGGCGGAACTCGACCCGATGGCCGTAGTGGCCGGCCGGATACAGCAGCACCGCGTTCCATTGCAGGTTGAGCATCGACGGCGTCATCACCACGCGCCCCTGCGAGCCGTCGGTCGGCGTCAGGTACTGGTAATCGGCGGTCAGGCTGGACGCGCCATCGGGGATGTCGAGCTGGAAGGCGTAAACGTTCGCGGGGTCGCGCTTCCACGCCAGCTTGCGGCCGTTCGCGCTGAAAGCGATGCCGGCCAGCTTGTCGATCGGCCCGCGCGGCGCGTGGTTGCCGGGCAGCCATTCCGGATACAGCAGCACGAGTTTGCCCGGAACCACGGGGATGGTCTCGCGGATCCGCATGATGCGCTGGCCCAGGTTGGTCGCATCCACCTCCACTGTGATCGGGCCGGGCGCATACGGCGCGTCGCGCGGTTCGGGCACCTGCGCCTGCACGCCGGCGGAAAGCGCCAACGCGATGGCAGCGACAACGGGACGCAGACGATGCTTCATGGACCGACTCCTGCTGGACGATCCCTCCATCCTACCCAGCCGGCCGCGCGGCACCCCTGCCAAAAGCCATGGTCGATGCCGCCCAGGCCTCGCGCGTGGCGCTGCAAGCCCGCCGACAGGCTCCATGCGCACCCGCATCCTGCCGCCCGGCGTGTCATGGCCCGACCGCGCCTCGAATCCAGGCGCACGCGCTGGGTTGATTCGGGTCAAGGCCCCGCCTTGCCTGCTGCGGCACTCTCTTCCCCCATGAGTCCGACTGCCCCCATCGACGCCGATCTGCTGCGCCGCCACGACCGGCCGGGGCCCCGCTATACCTCTTACCCCACCGCCCCGCAGTTCGCGGCGGATTTCGGCGAGGCGGCGCTGCGCGAGACCATCGCCGCCAGCAATGGCGACCCGATCCCGCGCCGGCTCTCGCTCTACGTGCACGTGCCCTATTGCATGAGCCCGTGTTTCTACTGCGGCTGCAACCGCATCATCACCCGCGACAAGAGCCGCAGCGCACCCTACATCGACCGGCTCAAGCGCGAGATCGGCATGATGGCGCCGCTCTTCGACCACGACCGCGAGGTGATCCAGCTGCACTTCGGCGGCGGCACCCCGAACTTCTTCAGTCCCGTGGAGCTGCGCGGCATCGTCGACGAGATGCGCCGGCAGTTCCGTTTCTCCGATGCGCCCGACCGCGACATCTCGATCGAGCTCGATCCGCGCTTCGTCAGTCCCGCGGACGTCGCCGAGCTCGCCGCGATCGGGTTCAACCGCGCCAGCCTCGGCGTGCAGGACTTCGACCCCGACGTGCAGGAGGCGGTCAACCGCGTGCAGAGCGTGGAGGAAACCCGCGCGGTGGTGGATGCCTGCCGCGAGCACGGCTTCCACTCGGTCAACATCGACCTGATCTACGGCCTGCCCAAGCAGACCGTGGAAGGCTTCGGCAAGACGCTCGACACCGTGCTCGACATCCGCCCGGATCGCCTCGCCGTCTACAGCTACGCGCACCTGCCGGAACTGTTCAAGCCGCAGCGCCAGCTCAACGCCTACGACCTGCCCTCCGCCGAGACCAAGACCGCGCTGCTGCAGCTGGCGATCACGCGGCTGGTCGATGCCGGCTACGTCTACATCGGCATGGACCACTTCGCGCTGCCGGACGACGAGCTGGCACTGGCGCAGGCACGCGGCGGCCTGCACCGCAACTTCATGGGCTACACCACGCATGCCGACAGCGACCTGATCGGCCTGGGCGTGTCTTCGATCAGCCACATCGGCGAGACCTTCAGCCAGAATCCGCGCACGCTGCCGGAATGGGAATTGGCCATCGACGAGGGCCGCCTGCCGGTCTGGCGCGGCTTGTCGATGACCGACGACGACATGCTGCGCGGCGAAGTCATCCAGCAGCTGATGTGCGAAGGCGCGGTGGCGAAATCGCGCTTCGAGCGGCGGTACGACATCGATTTCGACGATTATTTCGCCGAGTCGCTGGCGCGCCTGCAGCCGCTCGTCGCCGAGGGCCTGGTGACGCTGCAGGCGGACGCGGTCCGGGTGACGTCGCGCGGGCGCTACCTCCTGCGTATCATCGCCATGTGCTTCGATGCCTATCTGAACTCTGCCGGCCCCTCCCAGCCCCGCTTCTCGAAGGCGATCTGAAGGACGTGCCTTGGAGCCCGCGCGCATGATCCGTGCGTTGAAGGCACCCTGCGCCCATCCGGGCATGGCCGATGACGGCGACGAACTGCATTTCTGCAGCACGTGCGCGTTTTCCAGCGCCTGTCTGTCGCAGGGCTACGGCAAGGTGCAGCTGCAGCAACTGCACGTGCTGGTCGAGCACATCGGACCGTTCACCGAGGGCACCCTGCTGTTCCGCGAGGGCGATCCGTTCAACGCCATCGCCGCGGTGCGCGCCGGCATGGTCAAGACCTACGTCACCGATACCCACGGCCGCGAGAAGGTACTGGGCTTCTACCTGCCGGGGGAGATCATCGGCCTGAGCGCCATCCACAGCGAACGCTATCCGTGCAACGCGGTGGCGTTGAACACGGTGATGCTGTGCAATTTCTCCTTCCCGAAGATGGCGCTGCTCGCCACCCAGATGCCAGGACTGCAGCAACAGCTGTTCCGGCTGCTGTCCGCCGATATCGGCAAGGCCACCCTGCTGGCCGGCGACTTCAGCGCCGACGAACGGATGGCGGCCTTCCTGGTATCGCTCTCGCGCCGCTACGAGCAACGCTGCTATTCGGCGCTTCGGTTCCAACTGGCGATGCCGCGCACCGACATCGCCAACTACCTGGGGCTGGCGCCGGAAACGATCAGCCGCGTGCTGCGCAGGCTGCAGGCCGAGGGCATCCTGCAGGTGGACCGGCGCGAGTTCGAGATCCTGGACATGCCGCGTCTGCACGATCTGGCGCGCGACGTCCTGCGCGACTGATCCGCCCGGCCCTGCGCCGGCTTGACCTGCGTCAGCGACACCCCCGGTGGGCCGCGGCCACGATGGCGGCAACCCACAGGAGGGTATCGTCATCATGTCCACCACCCGGAAACTCTGGCTGGGGCTGGCCGCGCTGCTGATCGCCAGTTTCGGCGTCATGTTGTGGCTCGGCGTCGACCTGCACCAGACCGCACCCCCAATCCCCGAACGCATCGTCTCCTCCAGCAAGCAGGTCGTCTACACCCGCGCCGACATCGAGCGTGGCCGACAGGTCTGGCAGAGCGTCGGCGGGCAGCAGCTCGGCTCCATCTGGGGCCACGGCGCGCTGATCGCCCCCGACTGGTCGGCCGACTGGCTGCACCGCGAGATCGAGGCGATGGCCGACCTCAACGCGCGCGGCGAGACCGCCGAGCCTTTCGCCCTGCTGGACGATGCCGGAAAGGCGCGCATCCATGCCCTGCTCAAGCCGCAGATCCGCACCAACACCTACGACCCGGAAACCGGCGACCTGCTCGTCAGCGAGATGCGCGCCCAGGCGATTTCGCAAGTGGCGGCGCATTACGAGAGCCTGTTCTCCAACGATCCGGCCACCGCATCGCTGCGCGAAACCTATGCGATGAAGAACGACACGGTTCCCGACGCGGCCAACCGCCGCGCGCTGACCGCGTTTTTCTTCTGGACATCATGGGCGGCCAGCACCGACCGGCCCGGCGAGGCGCGCACCTACACCAACAACTGGCCGTACGAGCCGCTGATCGGCAACACGCCGACGCCGGGCACGTTCATGTGGTCGATGTTCTCGATCCTGTTCCTGATCGGCGGCATCGGCCTGCTGGCGTGGCACTACGTCGCCTGGCACGGCAAGGAACCGGCGGTCGTGCCGCCGGCAACCGATCCGCTGCTCGACCTGAAGCCGACGCCGTCGATGAAGGCGACCGCCAAGTACTTCTGGGTGGTGATCGCGCTGTTCCTGGTGCAGATCGTGCTCGGCGCGACCACCGCGCACTACCAGGTGGAAGGCCAGGAGGCCTACGGCTTCGCCATCGCCGACATCCTGCCCTACTCGCTGACGCGAAGCTGGCACACGCAGCTGGCGGTGCTGTGGATCGCCACCGCGTGGCTCGGCACCGGCCTCTACATCGGCCCGGCAATCTCCGGGCATGAGCCGAAGTTCCAGCGCCTGGGCGTCAACTTCCTGTTCGTCTGCCTGCTGATCATCGTGGTCGGGGCCTTCGCCGGGCAGTGGTTCGCGGTGATGCAGAAGATGGGCCTGGAGCACAACTTCTGGTTCGGCCACCAGGGCTGGGAATACGTCGACATCGGCCGCTTCTGGCAGCTGTTCCTCTTCATCGGGCTGCTGCTGTGGCTGTTCCTGGTCGGCCGCGCACTGTGGCCCGCGCTCAAGCGCAAGGACGAGATGTCGTCGATCGTCGGCCTGCTGTTTCTGTCCACGATCGCCATCGGCCTGTTCTACGGTGCCGGCCTGATGTGGGGCGAGCACACCCACATCTCGATGGTCGAGTACTGGCGCTGGTGGGTCGTCCACCTGTGGGTGGAGGGCTTCTTCGAGGTCTTCGCGGTCGCGGTGATCAGCTTCCTGTTCGTCAAGCTGGGGCTGATCCGCGGCAAGTCCGCCACCATCAACGTGTTGTTCGCCACCATCGTGTACCTGACCGGCGGCGTGCTGGGCATGTTCCACCACCTGTACTTCGCCGGCACCACGACGGCGGCGGTGGCGTTCGGTGCCAGCTTCTCCGCGCTGGAAGTGGTGCCGCTCGCGCTGATCGGGCTGGAGGCCTACGAGACCTGGAGCCACAGCCGCGCCACCCCGTGGATGGCCCGCTACCGCTGGCCGATCATGTTCTTCCTGGCGGTGAGCTTCTGGAACCTGGTGGGCGCCGGCCTGTTCGGCTTCCTGATCAACACGCCGATCGCGCTCTATTACATGCAGGGCCTCAACCTGACCCCGCTGCACGGCCACACCGCGCTGTTCGGCGTGTACGGCATGCTCGGCATCGGCCTGATGCTGTTCTGCCTGCGCGGCCTCAAGCCCGATGCGCTCTGGCACCCGGGCCTGCTCAAGGCGAGCTTCTGGTGCTTCAACATCGGCCTGATGCTGATGGCGCTGATCACCCTGCTGCCGATGGGCACGCTGCAGCTGCAGGCCGCGCTCGAGCACGGCTACTGGTACGCGCGCTCGGCCGAGTTCATGGGCAAGCCGATCATCGACGTGCTGGTGTGGATGCGCATGCCGGGCGACCTGATCTTCAGCGTCGGCGCCCTGCTGCTGGCCTGGTTCGTCACCCGGCACTGGATCATGCCGCGGATCGATCCGGCGCGCGGCGGTGCCACCGCGCAGGAGAAGCAGGACGCAATCTCGCAGGACGTGATCTGACGCCAGGCACGCGGCGCGCGGATGACGCAGGTCAATCCGCCGCCGCCGCAAGGCGGGATAATGAAGGCCGGGACGCGATGTCCCGGCTTTTTTCTTGAGTTCTTCGACGACATCGATGCACGCGCGCGGTTTCCATCGCTGCTGGCTCGGCCTCGCCCTGATGGCGATGATGCTGCTCTCGCTGCTGCCGACCATCGGCCGGCTCGCGCAGTCGCAGGCTCCCGTGCATGCCGCGCATGCCGGCATCGCGGAGGTTGCGCTGTGCACCGTGCAGGGCCTGAAGCAGGTCGCGCTGTCGCTGGCCTCGGCGACATCGCTGTCGCAGCCCGATGCCCCCCCGCCGCGCCCGGCGCATGACTGCGATTACTGCCCGTTGCTGGCCGGCCTCGTCGCACTGGCGGTGGTCGCGCTGCTCTTCTGGCCGCAGGCGCTGCCCGCGCCGGCCACGCATTTCCGCGATGCCAGGCGCATCGCCACCCGTCATCCCTCCGGACTGGGTTCGCGCGGGCCGCCGCTGCACGGCTGAGCCCCGCGTCCGCGCCCCGTGCGCGATCCCCAATCCCGGAGACCTTCCATGCAACGCATTCCCCATGCGGCCCGCCACGCGCGGCCGTACCTGCTCGCCCTGGCCATCAGCGCCGCCCTCACCCCCGTTGCACGCGCGCAGCATGCCGCCGCCGACAGCCCGCCCAGCCGGCTCGACCCAGTCGTCGTCACCGGCCTCGCGCCCAGCGGCCCGCTGACCTTCAGCACCGATCCCAAGCAGCCGCGCCAACCCATGCCCGCCAGCGACGGTGCCGACTATCTCAAGACCATCCCCGGCTTCGCCGCGCTGCGCAATGGCGGCACCAATGCCGACCCGGTGCTGCGCGGCATGCAGGGTTCGCGCCTCAACCTGCTCACCAACGACGGCACGATGCACGGCGGCTGCCCCGCGCGCATGGACAACGCGATGTCCTACGTCGCGCCCGAAACCTACGACCGTCTGGAGATCACCAAGGGTCCGCAGACGGTGCTGTGGGGGCCGGTCGGCTCGGCCGGCACGGTGCGCTTCGTGCGCGAAGCGCCGGCCTTCGCCGAGGCCGGCGTGGAGGGCAGCGCCAGCGCCACCGTGGCCAGCGCGGGACGCCGCGACGCCGTCATCGACGCCACCTTCGGCATGCCGGAGTTCTATGTGCGGCTGTCCGGCAGCCGTTCGCGCGCTGACGATTACCGCGATGGCAGCGGCCGGCGCGTGCCTTCGGCCTGGGACAAGTGGAGCAGCGACGCGGCGATCGGCTGGACGCCCGGCACCGGCACCCTGATCGAACTCGGCGCGGGGCGCGGCGACGGGCAGGCCCGCTACGCCGGCCGCGGCATGGACGGCAGCCGCTTCCTGCGTCGCGCCACTTCCGTGCGCTTCAACCACGCATGGGATGGCGAGGGCCGCCTGCGCGAACTGGATGTCCGCCTTTACCGCAACGTGGCCGACCACGTGATGGACAACTACAGCCTGCGCACGCCCAACCCGGCCAGCATGATGCCGATGCCGATGGCCTCCAACGTGGGGCGCGACACCCGCGGCGGACGCGCGGCGCTCTCGCTCGGCGGCGCGCGCTGGGACTGGACGCTCGGCGTGGACGCGCAGGACAGCCGCCATCGCCAACGCAATGCGATGGGGCGCGACGCCTACAAGCGCCTGCCATGGTCCGAGGACGCCCGCCTGCGCAACCACGGCGTGTTCACCGAGGCGACCTGGTATGTCGATGACCGGCTGCGCTGGGTCGGCGGGGCGCGCATCGACCGCGCCGAAGCCACCGACCTGCGCTCGCAATCGGGCCGCGGCATGGCCGGCATGGCGATGCCCAATCCCACTTTCGACCTTACCCGCAAACACACACTCGGCAGCGGCTTCCTGCGCATCGAGTACGGCGATCCCGCGCGCGGCCTGAGCGCCTACGCGGGCCTGGGCCGCGCCGCGCGCATGCCCGATTACTGGGAGCTGTTTTCCGCCAACGCGGGCCCGGCCGGCAGCCCCAACGCCTTCGCCGCGATCGCCCCGGAGAAGACCATGCAGCTGGACGTCGGCCTGCAGGCGCGCGGCGAACGGCTGCGCGGCTGGGCCACGCTGTACGCCGGCCGCGTGGACGACTACATCCTGTTCGACTACCTGCCGGGAATGATGGGCGGGACCACCCGCGCGACCCACATCGATGCCGACATCCGCGGCGGCGAATTGGGCGGCAGCGTCGCGGTCGGCACCGCCTGGACGCTCGGCGGATCGATCAGCCAAGCCTGGGGCAGCAACCGCAGCCAGCACCGCTGGCTGCCGCAGATGAGCCCGGTCGAAGCCCGCCTCAACGCCGACTGGAAGGGCCGGCGCGCCAGCCTCGGGCTGCTGCTGCGCGGCGTCGCACGGCAGTCGCGGGTGGCACCGGGACAGGGCAACGTGGTCGGGCGCGACCTCGGGCCCAGCGCGGGCTTCGGCGTGCTCTCGATCAATGGGGGGTGGCGCTTCAGCAAGCGCGTACAGCTGGCGGTCGGCATCGACAACCTGTTCGATCGCGATTACGCCGAGCACCTGAACCTCACCGGCAGCGCCGACTTCGGCTATCCGGCCGACCCGGTGCGCATCCACGAACCCGGGCGTACCCTCTGGGCGCGGCTCGGGCTGGAGTTCTGACGCGGCTTGCCGGCAGGCGATGCACGCCCGGCACGGCCCGCCGCGTGCATCGCCCTCGTGCTGACCTCGATCAAGGCGACCGGGACGGGCATCGTCGATGCTGTGGCGATGGCCGAATCGCCCGCCCCGACCCCCGATCTGCGCCTGCTCGCCGCCGCGCCGCATCGCCTGATGTTCTTCGTCGGCGCGGTCAACGTGCTGCTGGCGATGGCGTGGTGGGCCTGCTGGCTGATGGATGCACGCTGGGGCCTGCTGCATCTTCCCGCGGCCCCGATGTTCGCCGGCTGGGTGCATGCCATCGTCATGCAATACCAGCTGTTGCCGCCCTTCATGTTCGGCTTCCTGCTCACCGTGTTCCCGCGCTGGATGGGCCTGCCCGAACTCACCCGTTGGCATTACCTGCCGGTCGGGCTGGGCCTCTTGGGCGGACAGGTGGCGGTGATCACCGGCATGGCGCTGGGGCTGGATGCGTGGGTGCAGATCGGCCTGTTCATGAGCACCGCCGGCTGGGGCTACGGCTGGGTGCAATTGCTGCGCCTGCTGCTGGCCGAACGCCGTTCAGGTCGCGGGCCGACCTGGCATGCGTGGTCGTGCTTCGCGGCGATGAGCTTCGGCCTGACCGGGCTGCTGTGTGTGTTGGCCTTCCTGCATCAAGGCAACGCGCAGTGGATGTTCGTCGCGATCAAGCTGGGCACCTTCGGCCTGCTGCTGCCGGTGTACCTGACGGTCGCGCACCGGATGTTCCCGTTCTTCGCCGGCAACGTGGTCAAGGGCTACACGCCGTGGCGGCCGCTGTGGCTGCTGGCGGTGATGTGGCCGCTGCTGCTCGTCCACCTGGGCCTGGAACTGGCGCATGCCTATGGCGCGCTGTGGATGGTCGATGCGCCCTTCGCCGTACTCAGCGCCTGCGTGCTGTACCGCTGGTGGCCGCGCGATGCCGCGCCGGGCCTGCTGTGGGTGCTGTTCATCGGCTTCGCTTGGCTGCCGCTGGCCTTCGCGCTGTATGCGATGCAGAGCGGGTTCTATGCGATGACCGGCGAGTTCCTGTTCGGGCGCGGACCGGCGCACGCGCTGTTCATCGGTTTCTTCGGCTCGCTGCTGGTGGCGATGGTCACCCGCGTCACCCAGGGGCACTCCGGCCGGCCGCTGGCGATGCCCAAGGCCGGCTGGTTCGCGTTCGCGGTGCTGCAGCTGGTCGCGGCGCTGCGCGTGCTGGCCGACATGCTGCCCGACCCCGGCCTGTGGCAGGCGGTGGCGGCGATCGGCTGGCTCGTCGCCTTCCTGCCGTGGGTGCTGCGCTCGGCCGGCATCTACCTGCGCCCGCGCATCGACCGCCGCCCGGGCTGACCTTCATCGATACGCGCGCCAGAATCCCCAGATGATTGAGTTCTATCCGCAGATCAAGCTGCTGCACATCGTGCTGATCTCGCTGTCCGGCGCGCTGTTCGCGCTGCGCGGTGGCGCGGCTCTATTGGGCGCGCGATGGCCGCGGCACGCCGTGGTGCGCTACGGCAGCTACACCATCGACACCTTCCTGCTCACCTCCGCGGCGATGCTGGCGACGATCCTGCCGCGCGCGATGTTCGCCAACGGCTGGCTCACGGTGAAGCTGGTGCTGGTGGTCGTCTACATCGTGCTGGGCGTGCTGGCGATGCGCGCCGGGCGCGACCGCAGCGCGCGTGCGTGGGCCTATCTCGCCGCGCTCGCGGTGTTCGTCGCCATCATCGGCATCGCGCGCCTGCACAGCCCGTGGGGCTGGCTGGCGCCGTACCTGGCCTGAGCCGGCGATCACGCGCGCCTACCACATCGCCCACCCCATGACCGCCATGACCGCTGCCAGCCCCACCCCCGGCGTCCTCGACGCCTGCTTCCTCGGCCCCTACGGCGAGAACGACACCCTGCTGGAAAAGCTCGTCGTCGAGTTCCTGCGCGACCATGTGTACTGGCGCCGCAACTTCCACCCCGAGGATCCGCCGGCGATCCCCACCGACGCCGCCTTCGATCCCGGCTACCGCGCCTTCGAGGCGCGCCTGCGCCGCGAGCTGCATGCGCTGTCCGCCGCGCTGAAGAAATCGGTGCCGTTCCACAGCCCGCGCTACATCGGCCACATGGCCAGCGATCTGCTGATCCCCGGCCTGGCCGCGCAGATCCTGACCCT
>DAIRVA010000059.1:0-6716 GCA_036803045.1 Lysobacter sp.
TGGTCAAGGTCAAGGTGCTGGAAGTCGACAAGCAGGGCCGCATCCGTCTGTCGATGAAGGCCGTGGAAGAAGGCGAGGGCGTGCCGGCCGAGTAAGCCGCACGGTTTCTCTGCGACACATGGGAAGCGGGCTTCGGCCCGCTTTCTTTTTTGGGCGGAGTCACCCCGGATCAGGGCGATGAATCGCGCGCCTCCGGATGACGTTCCAGCCATGCGGCCAAGGCTTCGCGATACCTTCGAGCTCGGATGCGTAGATGTCGTACACGCAGACGGGACAGCCGCTTTCGCAGCATTCCGCGGGCAACGGCTTGTCGGGGGGCTGCGGCCGCGGATCGTCTGCCGGGTCGGTCGAGTCCTTCATGCCGCGTGCGGTCGTCGCCATTCCACATACAAGCCCAGCCCGATGCCGAGCGCGGCCATCATCGCGATGTAGTGCATCGGCGCGGCAGGGCTATCCTTCACCGCCAGGCTCAGCAGCACCGGCGTGAGCCCGCCGGCGATGGCGTAGGCCACGTTGTAGGCGAACGACAGCCCGGAGAAGCGCACCTGCGGCGGGAAGCCGCCCACCGCGATCCCCGGCACCAGTGCGGTGATCCCGACCGCCACGCCGGCCAGCACGTACAGCCCGGGCGAATAGCTGCCGGCCAGCGCCGCGCTGTAGAACAGCCAGAACGCGATGCCCAGCAGTGCGCTCCACAGCACCAGGACGCGGCCCGCGCCGAAGCGGTCGGCCAGCAGCCCGGCAATGATGTTGGCGACCACCGTCGCGCAGATCGCCAGCGTATTGCCGGCCAGCGCGTCCGCGCGCGAGACGCCAAGGCCCTGCAGCAGGGTCGGCATCATCAGCAGGGTCACCACCACGGCGGCGGTGAGCAGCCAGGTCAGCAGCATCGCCAGCAGCACCGCGCCGCCGTGTTCGCGCAGCACGGTCTTCAGCGGCAGGCCGACGTCGAGCGCGCGGCGTTCGCGCATTTCGGCGAACACCGGGGTTTCGTGCAGTTGCCGGCGCAAATACATCGCCAACAGGCCGAACACGCCGCCGACGATGAACGGCAGCCGCCACGCCCAGGCCAGCACTTCGGCCTCGTCGAAGGCAGTGTTGATCGCACGCGCCACCAGCGAGCCCAGCAGGATGCCGCTGCACAACCCCGCCGACAGTGCGCCGCAGGCCAGCACGCGGTGGCGCGGCGAGACGTGCTCGCTGACGAACACCCATGCGCCCGGCGCCTCGCCGCCGATCGCCGCGCCCTGCATGATCCGCAGCAACAGCAGCAGGATGGGCGCCAGCACGCCGACTTGCGCATAGGTCGGCAGCAGGCCCATCAGCAGGGTGGGGATGGCCATCAGCAGGATGCTCAGCATGAACATCCGCTTGCGGCCCGAGAGATCGCCGAAATGCGCCATCACGATCCCGCCCAGCGGCCGCGCCAGGTAGCCGGCGGCGAAGATGCCGAAAGTCTGCACCAGCTTCAGCCACTCGGGCATGTGCGCCGGGAAGAACAGTGCGCCCATGATGGTGGCGAAGAACACGAAGATCACGAAGTCGTAGAACTCCAGCGCGCCACCGAGCGCGGCGAGCGAGAGCGTCTTGATCTGCTGGCGGGTCAGGCCCCTGGGTTCGCTGGCGGCTGTCATCGGGCTAGCGTATGCCAAGCCGGGCTGGCGGCGCAGCAGCGACGGTATGCCCGGCCGGCCGGGATCGTGCAACACTCGGCATCTGCAACCACCGGGGACAGGGCGATGCGGATGCAAGCAGCGGCGCGGGCGGCGGTACTGGCAGTGGCGATGGTGGGCGCATCCGGCGCGCTGGCGCAGACCGCGCCGATGACCCCGGACATCACCGGCAAGAAATTCGTCGCCCCGGAGCCGCATCGCGACTTCATCAAGCGCGTGGAAATGGTCCCGATGCGTGACGGGGTCAAGCTGTACACCGTGATCGTGATCCCCAAAGGCGCGAAGAACGCGCCGATCCTGTTCACCCGCACGCCGTACAACGCCGCCAAGCGGGCGAACCGGATGCCCAACGCCACCCGCATGCTCGACCTGCTGCCGCAGGGCGATACCGACTTCGTCGAGGACGGCTACATCCGCGTGTTCCAGGACGTGCGCGGCAAGTACGGCTCGCAGGGCGACTACGTGATGACGCGGCCACCGCGCGGGCCGCTCAACAAGACCGGCATCGACCACGTCACCGACGCCTGGGACAGCATCGACTGGCTGGTCAAGCATGTGCCGGAGAGCAATGGGCGCGTGGGCATGCTGGGCTCCTCGTACGAAGGCTTCACCGTGGTGATGGCGCTGCTGGAGCCGCACCCGGCACTCAAGGTGGCGGCGCCGGAAAGCCCGATGATCGACGGCTGGATCGGCGACGACTGGTTCCAGAACGGCGCCTATCGGCAGATCAACCTGGGCTATTTCACCGGGCAGATGACCGCGCGCGGCGAGGGTAGCGAGATCGCCACCGCCACCCATGACGACTACACCAATTTTCTGCGCGCGGGCTCGGTGAGCGACTACGCGCGCGCCGCCGGCCTGGACCAGATCCCGGCCTGGCACAAGGTCAGCGAGCACCCGGCCTATGACGCGTTCTGGCAGGAACAGGCGCTGGACAAGCTGCTGGCGCGGCTGCCGGAGATCAAGGTGCCCACCATGTGGGAGCAGGGCCTGTGGGACCAGGAGGATATGTACGGCGGCAACCACGCCTGGGCCGCGCTGGAGCCGAAGGACACCGACAACACCCGCAACTTTCTGGTGATTGGTCCGTGGCGGCACAGCGGCGCCAATTACGATGGCAGCAGCCTGGGCGACCTGAAGTTCAACGGCGACACCGCGCGGCAATGGCGGCGCGACGTGCTCAAGCCGTTCTTCGACCAGTACCTGAAACCCGGCGCGCCGGTCGCGGACACGCCGCCGGTATGGATCTACGATGCCGGCAGCAACCGCTGGGACCGCTACGCGCAGTGGCCGCAGAGCTGCGCGCAGGGCTGTCCGCACGCCTCCGTGCCGATGTACCTGCGCGCCAACGAAACCCTGGGCGCCGATGCCGGGCCCGCGGAGGGCCCGCAGTTCGCCGAATACGTGTCGGATCCGGCCAAGCCGGTACCGTTCGTGCCGCGCCCGGTGGATATGGGCGATCGCAGCGTCTGGGGGCCGTGGCTGGTGCATGACCAGCGTTTCGTCGACGGCCGCACCGACGTGCTCAGCTACACCAGCGCGCCGCTGACCGCGCCGCTGGCGCTGGCCGGCACGCCGGTGGTGAACCTGTCGGCATCGACCTCGGGCACCGACAGCGATTGGGTGGTGAAGCTGATCGACGTCTATCCCGACCAGTACCCGGACGACCCGAAGATGGCCGGCTTCCAGCTGCCGATCGCGCTGACCATCTTCCGCGGTCGCTATCGCGAGGACTTCGCCGCCCCGAAACCGCTGCAGGCCGATACCGCGCAGGCCTATCGCTTCGACCTGCCCAACGTGAACCACGTGCTCAAGCCCGGCCACCGGCTGATGGTGCAGGTGCAGTCCAGCCTGTTCCCGCTGTACGACCGCAACCCGCAGTCGTACGTGGAGAACATCTTCTTCGCCAAGCCGGGCGATTACCGCAAGGCAACACAGAGGATATGGACCGGCAGCCGCATCGACCTGCCGGTGGTCGCCGGCCGCCTGCCTTGAGCGGGCGAGCGCGGCTTCAGGCGAACAGGTCGTCCTGCGCGGCGGAGCCGTCCGGCTCCGCGAAACCGGCAAGTCCGGCGCCGACCAGCCGATAGCGCGTGCGCGCGGGCAGGGTCACGCGTTCGCGCAGCGCGCAGGCGATGTCGGCGAAGCCCTGTTCCGAGGTCGGCGGTTCCGCGGCAGTGAGGCTGCGGGTCAGCGTGCGGAAGTCGCTGGTCTTGAGTTTCAGCACCACCGTGCGGGCGATCCGCTCGGGATGCTGCTGGCGTTCGCGCAGGTAACCGGCCCAGGCCTTGGCCGCCATCCGCCGGATATGCGGCTCGAGTTCCTCCAGCAGCAGGTCGTGCTCGAAGGTGTCTTCGGCTGAAACCTGCAGGGTGGGGCGCTCCGGTTGCACCTCGCGTTCGTCGATGCCCAGCGAGAGTTCGTGCAGGCGGCGACCCCAGCGGCCGAAACGCTGTTCCAGTGCTTCGCTGCTGAACGCGCGCAGGTCGCTGCAGTTCGCGATGCCGAGTTCGGCCAGCTTGGCCTGCATGACCTTGCCGACGCCGGGGATCTTGCCCACCGCCAGGGCCGCGACGAACGCATCGACCTGGGGTGGCTTCACCACGAACTGCCCGTCGGGCTTGTTCCAGTCGCTGGCGATCTTGGCCAGGAACTTGTTGGGTGCGATGCCGGCCGAGGCGGTGAGTTGCGTCTCATCGCGGATCGCGTCGCGGATGTGCATGGCGATGGCGGTGGCGCTGCCGAGATCCTGCTTCGGCAATGTCACGTCCAGGTAGGCCTCGTCCAGCGACAGCGGCTCGATCAGGTCGGTGTGCCGCTCGAAGATGCTGCGCACCTGTTTCGACACCGCCTTGTAGCGCACGAAATCCGGCGGCACGAAGATCGCATCGGGGCATAGCCTTTCCGCGCGTACCGCCGGCATCGCCGAACGCACGCCGAATACACGTGCCTCGTAGCTGGCGGCGCAGACCACCGAACGCGCGCCGTGCCACGCTACGACCACCGGCTTGCCGCGCAGCGCGGGATCGTCGCGCTGCTCCACCGACGCGTAGAACGCGTCCATGTCGACGTGGATGATCTTGCGCTGGACAGGCATCCGTCCATTTTCGCGCGATCGCGGTCCGGCGGCGACTTCACTCACGGCTCGCGCGATTTCTGGCAATCTTCGGTCAGCAATGCCGGGGGGGCAGATGAAAAAACGTCATTTCTCGATGCTGCGGGATTTCCACTTGGCCGACTGGTTCACGCTGGCCAATGCCTTCTGCGGCACCGGTGCGATCTTCGCGGCCATGCGTTTCCTGCAGGATGGCGTGGTCCGCGATCTGATGATCGGCATGGCGCTGATCCCGCTGGCCTTCATTTTCGATGCACTGGATGGGCGCATCGCGCGCTGGCGCAAGGTCGCCTCCACCCTGGGCCGGGAGCTGGACTCGCTGGCCGACGTGATTTCCTTCGGCGTCGCCCCGGCCGCGCTCGCCTACGCCTGCGGCATGCAGGGCGGCTGGGACTGGATCGTGCTGAGTTACTTCGTGGGCTGCGGCGTCAGCCGCCTGGCCCGTTACAACGTGACGGCTGAGCAGCTGTCCGGCGACGAAGGCAAGGTGAAGTATTTCGAAGGCACGCCGATCCCGACCAGCATGTTTCTGGTGGTCGTGCTGGCCGTTGCGGCGATGCAGGGCGCGATCGGCGGGAACCTGTGGCTGGGCATGATCAGGATCGGACCCTGGCAGTTCCATCCGTTGGTGCTGATGTTCGCCATTTCCGGCTCGCTGATGATCAGCAAGACGATGCGGATCCCCAAGCCCTGAGCCGGTTCGAAGCGGTCTTGACCGCGTGCTAGCATCGAACGGATATCAGGAGGACACATGGCGAATCAGGCGAATTGGAACGGCGATTTCGAGTCGCTCGCGCGGCAGTACTGGGCGGGTTGGAACGAGATGATGCGGCAGGCGGCAAACATGCAGGGCGTGCCCGCCCATCCGTTCGGTGGCATGGGCGGCATGGGGCCGGGATTTTCGATGCCCGGGTTTGGTGCGCCGTCCTTTGCCCAGCCCGCTTGGCCGGGTGCGATGCCCAACATGGGCGGCTGGCAGGACGCGTTGACCCAGTGGAACCGCTTCGCACAGGCCATGGGTACGCAAACGCAGCCTGACCTCAACGCCACGCTCGACGCCACCTTGGGCCGCTTCCAGCAGCAGGCCGGCGACTGGTACGGCCGCATGCAGCAGTTGGCCGGCGAACTCGGAGGCCAGGCCGCCAGCGCGGGCGATATCGCCCAGCGGTGGAAGGAATTGCTCGAGCAGAACGGCGAGGGCGCCTGGCTGGAGATGTTCCGCTCGATGCAATCGCCGCAGATGCACGGCTTCGACCAGTGGCACGAATCAGTGCAGCCGATGCTGGCCGGCTGGCGCAACGAGGCGCGCGGCTGGCTGGGCATGCCGGCTTTCGGGGTGGGGCGCGAGCACCAGGAACGCCTGCAGAAGATGATGCAGGCGCAGTTGGACTACCAGGACACGCTGGCTGCGCACAACGCGATGTTGTCGAAGTCGGCCCAGCAGGCTTACGGGAACTTCGAGAAGAAGCTGGCGGAACACGAATCGCCGGGCCTTGAAATCACCAGCGCCCGTGCCCTGTTCGATCTCTGGATCGATGCCGCAGAGGACGCCTTCGCCGACATGGCCCTGTCGGACGGTTACCGCGAGGCCTATGGGGCGATGGTGAACGCGCAGATGCGGCTGAGGCAGGACGTCCAGCGCGAGATCGAACAAGCGACGGGCCAGCTCGGAATGCCGACCCGCACCGAGATCGAGGCGGCGCACCGCAAGATCGCCGAACTCGAGCGCATCGTGCGCCGGATGGTGCGAGGCGAATCGCCCCAGCCGCCGCGTGCTGCTTCGGAGACTTCACCCAAACGCACATCCGCACGCAAAGCCAACGCGAAGCCGGCATCCGGCCCCACCGGGAAGCGCCCGGCGAAGAAGACCGCTGCGAAGAAGACCGCTGCGAAGAAGACCGCTGCGAAGAAGACCGCTGCGAAGAAGA
>DAIRVA010000059.1:6816-12949 GCA_036803045.1 Lysobacter sp.
CGGCGGTGAAGAAGACGGTGGTGAAGAAGACGGCGGTGAAGAAGACGGCTCCCGGGAAGGCGGCCGCGAAGAAACCCGCGCGCAAAGCCGCGAAACGGAGCCGCTGACCCATGGCCAGTCCGCTGAAGCTCACCCCCGAGGAACTCGCCAAGGAAGCGATGCGCATGCAATCCAAGCTCGCCGCCGGGCTGGAAACGCTGCGCGAGGTCGACAACTTCGACTACGGCGCCACCCAGAAGCAGGAAGTCTGGCGCGATGGCAAGACCGTGCTGTATCGATTCGTCGGCCCGAAGGCGCCGACCGCGCGCACTCCGATCCTGGTCAGCTACGCACTGGTGAACCGCCCGTACATGATCGATCTCCAGGACAACCGCTCGCTGGTGAAGGGGCTGCTGGAGCGTGGCGAGGACGTCTACGTGCTGGACTGGGGCTACCCGGATCGATCCGATCGCTACCTCGATCTCGAGGACTACGTGCAGCGCTTCATCGGCGGCGCGATCGACCACCTTCGCGAATCGCATGGCGCATCGTCGATCAACCTCCTCGGCATCTGCCAGGGCGGCGTGCTGGCGCTGTGCTATTCGGCGCTCAATCCCGGCAAGGTCCGCAACCTCATCACCATGGTCACGCCGGTCGATTTCCAGACGCCGGACAACATGCTCTCCAATTGGACGCGCTCGATGGACGTCGACCTTTTCGTCGACACCATGGGCAACGTGCCGGCCGACCTGATGAACTGGTCCTACCTGATGCTCAAGCCCTTCCGCCTCAACCTGCAGAAGTACGTCGGCATGGTCGACATCCTGGACGATGCGAAGGCGATGGAGGATTTCCTGCGGATGGAAAAATGGATTTTCGATTCGCCGGACCAGGCGGGCGAGGCTTTCCGCCAGTTCATCAAGCAGTTCTACCAGGGCAACGGTTTCGTCAACGGGGACGTGAAGATCGGCGGGGAAGAGGTGGACCTCGGCTTCGTCGACATGCCGGTGCTGAACATCTACGCCGAGCAGGATCACCTGGTGCCGCCGATGGCCTCGAAGGCGATGGAAGCGCTGATCGGCAGCGAGGACTACACCGAACTCAGCTTCCGTGGCGGCCACATCGGCATCTACGTGTCCAGCCGTGCGCAGAAGGAAGTGCCGGACACCATCCACGATTGGCTGCGCAAGCGCTGAAAACCGCCGAGTCCACGACATGTCCGGATCCCCCATGCCCGCCGACAACCGCTTCACCCGCTCGCGCAGCGACCGCGTCGTCGCTGGCGTCATGGGCGGCATAGCCGCACGGCTGGGCTGGAACTCCACTTTGCTGAGGATCGTCTACGTGGTGATTTCGGCGCTGTCGGCGGCATTCCCCGGCATCCTGGTCTACCTCATCCTCTGGTTGTTGATGCCCCAGGGCGACGGCTGACCGATGCGCCGCATCGCGATCGCCATGCTTCACGTCCTCGGCATGGCATGGACCCTGCCGAATACCTTGGCGGGCCTGCTCGCAGGCGCGGCAGGCATGCTTTTCGGCGCGAAAGCGCGGTTGTCTGGAGGGGAGCGGGCCATCGTCTTCGACCATTGGCCGTGGGGGCCGGGCGGGGCGCTGACGCTGGGCAACTGCATCCTCAGCACCCACGACGGGTTGGATGCGATGTGCCTCACCTATGCGCACCGGGCCGGCCATTGCAAGGAACCCCTGGTGCGCTTGGGCGATCACGAGCGAGCGCATGTCTACCAGTACATGCTGCTCGGACCGCTGTTCCTGCCGGCCTACCTGTTGCTGGGCGGGATCAGCGCACGCAACCCGCTGGAACGGGCTGCCGATCGCTACGCCCATGATGGCCGGGGATGGTGGCCCTGGGGAAGTGCGGGAAAAAATCGCCGCTAGACGCTTCGATCATGTGCGGAGGCCGAACTTGAACCGCCGACGATCTGAAGGCGGCTCATCGGGAACATTGAGTCGGCGGGCGTCCATGCAACGAACCGGCTACTGCCGTGCATGTCGCTTCATCGGTATACTTGCCGTCCGCGCCGGAGTGGCGGAATTGGTAGACGCAGCGGATTCAAAATCCGCCGGCCTTAAAACCGTGTGGGTTCGAGTCCCACCCCCGGCACCAGACGAAGAAACCGCCCTTGTGGCGGTTTTTTTATGGCTTGGAAGGATGGCTTGTGGCCGAAAACAGCCGGTGGAGCAAATCGGAATCCGACGTTGGTCGCTGGATGAATCCAAACAGGAAACCGCCCGAAGGCGGCTTCCTCATTCCCTTGATCGCCATCCCTTAAGCCGCCGCATCCAGCTGCAACTGCTTCTCGATGTAGCGGTGCCAGCCTTCGCCCTGTTCCTGTGCCTCGGCGAATACGCCGCAGCAGGTCATCGGTTCGGCATAGATGTGGAGGGAGACGGCAATGTCGCGGTCGCTGGCATTGCGGATGGCGTGGTACTCATGCGGCGGGATCAGGCTGCCGGCCGAGCCGGTACCGGCGATCAGGGTGCCGACTTCGACGAAGCGGAAATCCTTGCCGGTGCGTTCGGCCAGGTCGTACTGGGTGATTTCCAGCTGGCCGGCCCAGACGCCTTCGACACACCACATGCCGGAGTGATCGTGGATCGGAGTGCCTTGGCCCGGTCCCCAGGTCATCGCGATGATCGCGTAGCGGTGCTCCGGGCTGCGATGGATCTCACGGCGGGCATAGTGGCCGGAGACGGCTTCGAACACGCAGTCGGGCAGCCGGACGCTTTCCTCGCGCATCAGCGCGCACAGGTTGCGGCGCAATTGCTGGGCGATGGCGCAGCATTCGCCTTGCGAGACGGCCTGGTCCACCGCCTCGATCAGGCGGTCGCGGCCGGGAAAGTCCCGCAATGACTGGTTTTCGTCGTTCATGAGCAGCGTGCTTCGGGTGCCGGGGCCATGCCCAGTCTAACAATCCCGCCTCATTCCTTGCCGATGATCAGTTTCAACGGGTCTCTCGCGGGCAGCGTCGTCTTGACCGGTGCGGATTCGATATCGCCGGGTTGGCGGTCCGCCGTGCCCTGCATCGAGATGCGCGCGACGACCTCCACTTCCTTCATGCCCGAGAGCTTCATGGTCGGCATGGGGCCGTCGGCGTCGGTGAGGGTGATCGAGAGCGGCAGAGCCGCCAGCGGATGCCGCTGCACGGCGATCGGCATCGGCGGACCGCCAGCGGCGCGGGCCAACACGAAGACCTGTGCCTGTGGCGAGGCTTTCAACGTCCGTGCGAGTGCCGGTGCCAGCGCGACTTCGACCGGCAATCCGGCGGATGCCTGCGCGGTCTTGGGCACGGCCAGCGGTTCCAGGCCCGCCGCTTCGCGCGCCTCGTTGATCTGGGTCCGCAAGGCACCGGCGGTCTGCGGATCGACGCTGGACAGCAGCGGCATCCAGGTCTCGGCGGCTTGCGCGTGTTCGCCGGCCTGACGCTGGCTGACGCCGAGGAACCAGCGGGCGCGTTGATGGGTCGGGTCGATTTCCAGCGCCTTGCGCAACTGGCCGACGGCCGCGCCGTCGAAACGGTGCTCGGGTTGGGCCATGGCGCTGGCTTCGGCGGCTTCGGCCAGGACTTCGGGATCGTTGGGGGCCAGTCGGGCGGCCTCGGCGTGCGCCTTGGCCGCCTCGGCGGCATTGCCTTCGGCCGTGTAGGCCCGTCCAAGCAGTTGCCAGCCCACTGCATCGTCGGGGCTGTCCTTGAGTTTGCGTTCCAGCTGCGTGCGTGCCTCGGCGAGCGTGGTTGGCGCGCGGGTCGCAGCCGGATCGAGTGCGGCGGGCGTGCCCAGGTGCAGGTAAAGCGCAGTGCTGGCCACGATCACGCCCAAGGCGACGCCGGCAGCGACACGCCGGCTACCGGCGGCCAGTGGCTGCAGCACGGGGTAAAGCGACAGAACCAGCAGGATGGCGGCGCCAATCAGAAACGCGATCATCGTTACCACTCCTGTCCATCATCGGTCCGTACCGCTTGTCGGCGGCCCTGCCGCCTGACCAGGACAAAGACCAGCGCCCCGCCGGCCAGCACCAGGGCCATTGGCGTGAACCACAACAACAAGGTCTCGCCATGCAGGCGGGGCTTGTACAGCACGAACTCGCCATAGCGCGCGACCATGAAATCGCGGATCTCCGCATCGGTCTTGCCCTGGCGCATCAGGGTCAGCACCTCATGGCGCAGATCGCGGGCGATCTCCGCATTGGAGTCGGCCAGCGACTGGTTCTGGCACATCACGCAGCGCAGTTCGTGGGTGAGCTCGCGGAAGCGGGCTTCCTCGAAGCCGTCGCGGAACACCGGCGGTGCGGTATCGCCCTTGACCTGCGCCAGCGCGGCCATCGGCAGCCACAGGCCCAGCAGCAGGATCGCCAGAGTCTTGCGCATCAGTGTGCCGCCTCCGCCTGCGCCAGCAGCGGTTCCAGTTCGTCGCGGATGAGCTCGGGCGTGAGCACGCCGACGTGCTTCCAGACGATCATGCCGCGGGCATCGACGAGGAAGGTTTCCGGTGCGCCGTAGATGCCGAAGTCCAGCGCGGTCCGCCCCTCGATGTCCTGCAGGATCATGAAATACGGGTTGCCCAATTGCTCCAGCCAGCGCTTGGCGTCCTCGGGCTCGTCCTTCCAGTTGTAGCCGATGACCCGCACACGCTTGGTCTCCGCGAACGCGGTCAGGGCCGGGTGCTCGTCGCGGCAGGCGACGCACCAGCTGCCCCAGACGTTGAGCACGAACGGTGCGCCCTTGAGTTCCTTCAGGGTGACGGTGCGGGAGGAATCGAACAACTCGGGCAGCGCGAATTCCGGCGCCGGCTTGCCGATCAACGGCGAGGGCAGCGCGTCGCGGTCGGGGTTGCGGCTCATGATCACGCCCGCGCCCAGCAACACGGCCAGGCCGATGAAGATCGCCAGGGGCAACCAGCGCCTGCTGCTCATGCCGGTTTCTCCTCCTGGTAGCGGCGGAAGCGCTTGTCGGCGGCGGTCACGAAGCCGCCCAGCGCGATCAGGATGGCGGCCAGCCAGATGAAACCCATCATCGGCTTGCTGTGGACGCGCACCGCCCAGCTACCGTTGCCGAGCGATTCGCCCAGGGCGACATAGCGGTCGCGGAACATGTCGGACTTCACCGCGGCCTCGGTCATCACCTGGCCGCCGCTGGTATAGGTCCGCTTCTCGGGGAACAGCAGGACGATGGGGCGTCCGCCGCGGCTCAAGGTGACCGTGCCGATGTCGGCGGTGTAATTGGGGCCGGTCTCGCTGCGGACGCCGTCGAACCGGTAATCGTCGCCGTGCAGGCTGAGTACCTGTCCCGGCGCGAGCGCGACTTCACGCTGCTCGTTGAGCGCGGCATTCACCAATGCACCGGCCACGAACAGCCCGACGCCGAAGTGGGCAAGCGCCATTCCGGCCATTTCGAGCGTCATTCGCCCGGACTTGCGCAATCGTTGCCAGACGAAGTACAGCGTGCCTCCGGCGACCCAGACCGCGCCGCCCACGCCGAAGGCGGTCTTCAGCGGTCCCTGCGGGGCGAGCCACCATGCGACAGCACCGGCCACCAGCGCCAGCACGGCCCAGGGCAGCAGCATCGCCAACACCGGCCGCGGTTGCTCGCGTTGCCAGCGGGTCAGCGGGCCGAACGGCAGCAGCAGGACCAGCGGTGCCATCAGCAGCACGAACATCAGCGAAAAATACGGGGGGCCGACCGAAATCTTGCCCAGCTCGAGGGCGTCGGCCAGCATCGGATAGAGGGTTCCGACCAGGACCATGGCGCCGGCCACCGACAGCAGCAGGTTGTTGACCAGCAAGAGGGTCTCGCGCGAGAACGCCGCGAACGGCCGTGCCTCGGGCACCGCGCCCGGCGCACGCAGCGCATAGAGCACCAGCGAGCCGCCGACCACCAGGCCGAGATAGCCGAGGATGAACATGCCGCGTTCGGGATCGGCAGCGAAGGCGTGCACGCTGGTGATCGCGCCGGAACGGACGAGGAAGGTGCCGAGCAACGACAGCGAGAACGCCGCGATGGCCAGCAACAGCGTCCAGCTGGCGAAGCTGCCGCGCTTTTCGGTGACCGCCTGCGAGTGGATCAGCGCCGCGCCGACCAGCCATGGCATGAAGCTGGCGTTCTCGACCGGGTCCCAGAACCACCAGCCGCCCCAGCCC
>DAIRVA010000060.1:0-12377 GCA_036803045.1 Lysobacter sp.
GTCGGCAGGCCTTCGGCGATCCACACCTGCTTGGTGCGGATCTTGTCCATCGACAGCGCGCTGCCCAGCACGCCCGAGCCGGTGTAGGGCACGCCGAGCTGGTCCAGCACGCCCTGCAGCACGCCGTCCTCGCCGCCGCCGTGGCTGCCATGAAGGATGTTGAAGACGCGATCGACCTTGCCGGCGCGGATTTCGTCCACCAGCGCGGGAATGCCATCGACCTCATGCGCATCGACTCCGCGCGACCGCAGCGCGGCCAGCACCGCGGCACCCGAGGTCAACGAAACCTCGCGCTCGGTGCTGGTGCCGCCCAGCAGCACGGCGACGCGACCGAAACGCACCGGGTCGGTGATCGTCATTGGCAGGAAGCGGGCATCAGTCATGGCTTGCTTCTTTGCGCGCGAAACCTTCCGCGGCAATCTGCTGCGCCGCCGCGCCGATGTCGCCCGCGCCCATCAGCAAGAGCAAATCGCCGTCGCGCAGGACATCGGGCAGGACCGCGTGCAATTCCGCAGGCGAAGCGACCAGTACCGGATCGATGCGGCCGCGGGTGCGAATGGCGCGCGCCAGCGACTTGCCATCGGCACCGGCGATCGGCGATTCGCCGGCCGGATAGACCTCGGTCAGCACCAACGCATCCACTTCGGACAACACGGCAGCGAAGTCGTCGAACTGATCGCGCGTGCGGCTGTAGCGATGCGGCTGGAACGCCACCACCAGCCGCCGCTCCGGCCAACCGCCGCGCGCGGCATCGAAAACCGCCGCCAGCTCCCTGGGATGATGGCCGTAGTCGTCGACGACGGTGACCTTTCCGCCATCCTCGAGCGCCAGTTCCGCCAATTGGTTGAAGCGACGACCGATCCCTTCGAACTTCTGCAGCGCACTGGCGATGGTGTTCGGCGCGATGCCGAGCTGCCAGCCGATCGCGGCCGCAGCCAGCGAATTGAGCACGTTGTGGCGGCCCGGCAGCGCCAGCACCACCGACGTGCAGGAACCATCGGGCAGGCACAGGTCGTAGTGCATCGCGGCGGCGACCTGGCGCACGTTCTCCGCACGCACCTCGGCATGCCCGGCAAAGCCGTAGGTCAGCACATGGCGCGGCGTCGCATCAGCCAGCGCGGCCACCTCCGCATCGTCGATGCACAGCACGGCCAGCCCGTAGAACGGCAGGCGATGCAGAAACTCGCCGAATGCGGCCCGCACCTTGGCGAAATCGTTGTCGTAGTTCTCGAGGTGATCGGCATCGATGTTGGTGATGACGGCGATCAGCGGGTTCAGGCGCAGGAAGCTGCCGTCGCTTTCGTCGGCCTCGGCCACCAACCACTGGCTGTCGCCCAGCTTCGCGTTGGCGCCGGCGGCGAGCAACTGGCCGCCGATGACGAACGTCGGATCCTTGCCGCCTTCCGAAAGCACGCTGGCGGTGAGCGATGTCGTGGTGGTCTTGCCATGCGTGCCGGCGATGGCGATGCCGCGGCGGAAGCGCATCAGCTCGGCCAGCATCTCGGCGCGCGGAACGATCGGGATGCGCTGCGCACGCGCCTCCATGAGCTCCGGGTTGTCGGCCTTGATCGCCGAGGACACCACCACGCAGTCGGCGCCCAGCACGTTGGACGCCGCATGCTCGCGGTCGATGCGCGCACCCAGCTTGGCGAGCCGGCGCGTCGCCGCATTGTCGGCGCGGTCGGAGCCGGACACTTCATAACCCAGCGTGCACAGCACCTCGGCGATGCCGCTCATGCCGACGCCGCCGATGCCGACGAAATGCACGCGGCGGAACGCACGCGCCAGATCGCCCGGGTCCTGCAGCCGGCGTTCGAATACGGTGTTCATTTCGCAATCTCCAGCACCGCATCGGCCACCCGGGCAGCGGCATCCGGCATGGCCAGGCGGCGCGCGGCCTGCCCCATGCCCAGCAGCCGCGCGGGATCGGCGGCGAAAACCAGCAGTTGCGCCTGCAGCAATTCGGTCAGCGCATCCGATTGCGGGATCATCACCGCTGCGTCGCGCACCACCAGGTATTCGGCGTTGCGCGTCTGGTGGTCGTCCACAGCCTGCGGGAACGGCACCAGGATGGAAGGCACGCCCGCGGCGCAGACCTCCGCGAGGGTCAGCGCGCCGGCGCGGCAGATCACCACGTCGGCCCATCGGTAGGCCTCGGCCATGTCGGCGATGAAGGCCACCGGCTCGACGGCCAGCCCGGCATCGGCATAGGCGCGACGCGCGTCATCGAGCATCCTCTCGCCGCACTGATGGCGCACCTGGAATGCGCCGGCCGGCAGCCTCGCCAAGGCCTTGGGCATCGCTTCGTTCAGCGCCCGCGCGCCTTGGCTGCCACCCAGCACGAGCAGCCTGAGTGGAATGCCCGGGGCGACATCGCGGGCCGGCAGCGCCGCGATCTCATCGCGCACCGGATTGCCGACCACGCGCTCGTTGTCGAAGGTGCCCGGGAAGCCCGTCATCACCACCCGCGCCAGCCGCGACAGCACGCGGTTGGTCAGGCCCGGCGCACGGTTCTGTTCATGCACCAGCAGCGGCACCCCCGCGAACTTCGCGGCCAGTCCGCCGGGGCCAGCCGCATAGCCGCCGAAGCTCACCACCGCGCGCGGCCTGCGCCGACGCAGCACTTTCGCCGCGTCGCGCACGGCGGCCGCGAGCGCGAACGGCAACTTCAACAGCTTGCCGACGCCCTTGCCGCGTACTCCGCTGACCGCGATGGTGTCGATCTCGATGCCGTCCTGCGGCACCAGCCGCGTCTCCATTCCGCCATCCGCGCCCAGCCATGCCACGGGCACGCCGCGCGCGCGCAGCGCGGCGGCCACGGCCAGGCCGGGGAAGATATGGCCGCCCGTGCCGCCTGCAAGGATCAGCACCGGGCTTTCCATCGCGGATGCGGTCGCTTTCATCGGCCGGATGCGCTCCCGAAGGAAGGTTCGATACGTTCGTCGCGGGGGCGCGGTTCGCGCTTGGGCAGTCGCGGCACGCGGCCCAGCAGGCGCGACAGCTGGCTGCCGACGCGCTTGCCGGTCGCAATCTCGCCCTGTCGCCCGGTTGCAGCCGGTTCCGCAACGGGCGCAACGGCCCCCATGTCGGCACCTTCCCTGCGCAGGGCCACCTGCCGGCGCGCGCGCTCGAGTTCGTACGACACCCGCAGCAGCAGACCGAGCGCGACGCAGGTGATGACCACGCTCGAGCCGCCCGACGACACCAGCGGCAGGGTCAGGCCCTTGGTCGGCAGCAGGCCGAGGTTCACCCCGATCGACACGAACGCCTGCAGCGCGATCCACAGGCCGATGCCGAACGCGAGGTAGCCGGAAAAATTGCGGCGCATCTCGACGCAACGCAGGCCCAGCCAGAACGCGCGGCCGACCAGCACCGCGTACATCGCGATGACGAAGCACACACCGACGAACCCGAGTTCCTCGGCGATCACCGCCATGATGAAGTCGGTATACGAC
This sequence comes from Lysobacter sp., assembly GCA_036803045.1. Lineage (GTDB taxonomy): Bacteria > Pseudomonadota > Gammaproteobacteria > Xanthomonadales > Xanthomonadaceae > Solilutibacter. The sequence continues at coordinate 3,456 of DAIRVA010000060.1, forward strand.
TCCGGCAGGTAGGACAGCTTCTGCACCGAACCGCCCAGGCCCACGCCCCACAATTCTCCGCGCCCTACCGCCATCAGCGCATTGGTGAGCTGGTAGCCGCTGCCGAACGGATCCTTCCACGGATCGGTGTACGAGATCAGCCGCTGCACGCGGTAAGGCTCCATCAGGATGGTCAGGGCCAGCAGCGGCATCAGCGCCATCACCGGCAGGATCATCCGCGGCATGTGCACGCCGCCCAGCACCATCATCCCCGCGGTGATCGCCAGCACCAGCGCGGTCGCGCCGAAGTCCTTCTGCACGCCGAGCAGGATCGCCGAGAACACGATGGCGACGCCGAACGCCTTGAACATGGCCTTCCAGGTGCCCTTGACCTCGTCGCTGAAGCGCGCGAGATAGCTGGCCAACCAGACGATCAACAGCAGCTTGACCACCTCGGACGGCTGGAAGCCGATCGGCCCCAGGCTCACCCAGCGACGCGCGCCCTTCACCGTCTGCCCCAGCCCGGGCACCAGGACCAGCAGCAGCAGCAGGACCCCGACCAAGGGCAGCACCTTGCTGTACTGCTCCAGGCTGCGGATGTCGCAGCGCCACATCACGATGCCCGCGGCCAGCACGCCGGCCGTCACGTAAGCCAGGTGGCGGCTGAAGTAATACAGCGGCGGAAGGCCGCGACTTTCCGCCACCGCCAGCGAGCTGGAAGCGACCATGACCAGCCCGAAGCTCACCAGCGCGATCGCGCAAGCCAGCAGGATCGGATCGAAACGGCCACGGATCGCATCGAAGCGCGTGGCCTGGCGGCTGGCGGCGTTGTCGAAGCGTCCGTCCATCAGCGCACCTTCAACGTGGCGAGGCCGACCAGCACCAGCACCACCGAGATGATCCAGAAGCGCACGATCACGCGTGGCTCCGGCCAACCCTTGAGCTCGAAGTGGTGGTGGATCGGCGCCATCCGGAACACGCGCTTGCCGGTCAGCTTGAAGCTGGCGACCTGGATCATCACCGACAGCGTCTCGATCACGAACACGCCACCCATGATCACCAGCACCAGTTCCTGGCGCACGATCACCGCCAGCGTGCCAAGCACCGCGCCGAGCGCGAGCGCACCGATGTCGCCCATGAACACCATCGCCGGATAGGTGTTGAACCACAGAAAGCCAAGTCCCGCGCCTGCGATGGCGGTGCAGATGATGAGCAGTTCGCCCGCGCCAGGCACGGCGGGAATCTGCAGGTATTTGGAAAATTCCGCATGGCCGGATGCATAGGCGAACACGCCCAGCGCGCAGGCCACCATCACCGTCGGCATGATCGCGAGCCCGTCGAGGCCGTCGGTCAGGTTGACCGCATTGGAAAAACCGACGATCCAGAAGTAGGCGATGGCGACGAAGCCGATCCCGGCCAGCGGCAGCGCGATCGACTTGAACAACGGCAGGTAGAACGTGGTCGCCGCCGGCACGTCGGCGTAGACATAGAGATAGACGCCCGCGGCCAGGCCCAGCAGCGACTGCAATGCGTATTTGGTGCGCGAGCGCATGCCGTTCGGGTCGCGCCGGACGATCTTGATCCAGTCGTCCCACCAGCCGATCGCGCCGAAGCCGATCATCACCGCCAGCACCACCCACACATACTTGTTGCGCAGGTCGCCCCACAGCAGCACGGCCGCGAGAATGGTGATCAGGATCAGCGCACCGCCCATCGTCGGCGTGCCGGCCTTGGAGAAATGCGATTGCGGGCCGTCGGTGCGGATCGGCTGGCCGCCGCTTTTCAGCGACGCCAGGTAACGGATCACGCCCGGCCCCCACCACAGCGACAGCGCGAGCGCGGTCAGCGCCGACAGGATCGCGCGGAAGGTCAGGTACTGGAACAGGCCGAAATGGCCCTGCAGTTGCTCCAGCCAGCGGGTGAGTTCAAGCAGCATCGGCGTCCTCCCCTTGCAGCAGCGCGGCGACCACGCGATCCATCGCGCTCCCGCGCGAACCCTTCACCAGCACGCGCACCCCTTCGCGCATGTCCTGCTTCAATGCATCGGCCAGCGCTTCATGGCTGTCGAAACGCGCCGCGCCCTCGCCGAAGGCTTCCGCCGCATGCGCCGACAGCGCGCCCAACACGTACAGCCGTGCGATCCCCGCGGCCTTCGCACGGCGCCCGACCTCGGCATGCAGCTCGACCTCGTCCAGGCCCAGTTCGCGCATGTCGCCCAACACCAGCCACGCCTCGCCGCCGCCGACCGACAGCGCGTCGATGGCGGCATGGGCCGATCCCGGGTTGGCGTTGTAGCTGTCGTCGATCAGCTCGGCGCCGTTGCGCAGCCTGCGCGCGACGCCGCGGCCGGCCACCGGCGTCGCCGCTTGCAGGCCATCGCGGATGGTGTCGATGTCGATGCCCGCCGCCAGCGCCATCGAGGCGGCCGCCAGTGCGTTGGCGATGTTGTGGCGGCCCGGCAGCGCCAGCTCGACGTCCACATCGCCGGCCGGGCTCAGCAGCAGGAACCGCGAACCTCCGCGCTGTAGCACGATCTCGCGCGCGGCGACGTCGGCCGTCGCCTCGATGCCGAAGCGCAGGATGCGGCGGCCGTGCGCGCGCCCGGCGAAGTACGGCGCGAATGCGTCATCGGCATTGATCACCGCGACGCCATCGGCGGGCAACGCGTCGTAGATCGCCGCCTTGGTGTCGGCCACGCCCAGCAGGCTGCCCATGCGCTCCAGGTGCGCCGGGGCGATGTTGTTCACCAGCGCGACGTCCGGCCGCACGATTCCGGTCAGGTAGCCGATGTCGCCGGGCTTGCCGGCGCCCATCTCGTACACGGCGAAGCGGGCATCGTCCGGCGCGGCGATGACCGCCAGCGGCAGGCCGATCTCGTTGTTGAAGTTGCCCGGATTGGCGTATGCGCCGCCCGCGCTGTCCAGGATCGACAACAGCAGCGTCTTCACGCTGGTTTTCCCGTTGCTCCCCGTCACCGCGAACACCCGGGTCGCGCGCCGCCCTTGCAGGCCGCGCGCCAGCGCGCCCAGCGCCCGCTCGGTGTCGGCGACGACGATCTGCGGCACATCCGCATCGGCTACACGCGACACCAGCGCCGCTGCCGCGCCCTGCGCCGCCGCATCGGCCACGTGCGCGTGGCCATCGAATTGGTCGCCCTTCAGCGCGACGAACAGCAGCGCTCGGCCGTCGGGATCCGGCAGCTTCCGGGTATCGGTGGACACGCCCTGCACCCGCAGCGCCTCGTCGCCGCGCGCCACGCGGCCGCCGGCGAGACGTGCCACTTCGGCAAGCGTGATCGCGTTCATGCGCGCGTCTCCAGCAGTGCACAAGCGACCGCCATATCGTCGAAATCGTGCTTCACGCCAGCGACTTCCTGATAGGTCTCATGGCCCTTGCCGGCCACCAGCACGATGTCGTCCGCGCCGGCTTCGCCGATGGCGCGGGCGATGGCGGCGTGGCGATCACGCAACACGATGGCGGCATCGGGATGCCCGAAGCCCGCCACGATGTCGGCGACGATGCCGTCGCCATCCTCGCCACGCGGGTTGTCGTCGGTAACGATCACGTGCTCGCTCAGGCGCTCGGCGATCGCCGCCATCTGCGGGCGCTTGCCGCGATCGCGCTCGCCGCCGCAGCCGAACACGCAAGTCAGCTCGCCCTTGAGGTGCGCGCGCAGAGATTGCAGCGCCTGCTCCAGCGGATCGGGCTTGTGCGAATAATCGATGACGACCAGCGGCAGCACGCCGTCGCCGCCCAGGCGATTCATCCGCCCGGCCACCGGCTGCAGCGTTTCCAGCACCGCGACGATCTCGCCGAAGCCGCGCCCTTCGGCCAGCAGCACGCCGGCGACGGTCAGCAGGTTGTCGATGTTGAAGCGTCCCAGCAGCGGCGACTGCACGCGCTGCCTGCGGCCGCCGATGCGCAGCTCGAAGCCGATCCCGCGCGCGTCCAGCAGGACGTCGCTGGCCGCGACGTCCGCCGCCGCGTCGCCCGATGCGGAGATGCCAATGCCGCGCACCGTTGCCGGGAGCGATCCCAGCAGGCGCTGGCCGAATGCATCGTCGCGATTGATCACCGCGGCATGCAGGCCCGGGCGCGCGAACAACTTCGCCTTGGCCGCGCCATAGGTCTCCATGTCGCCGTGATAATCGAGATGGTCGCGGGTGAGGTTGGTGAACACCGCGATGTCGTAATGCACGCCGTCCACGCGCCCCTGGTCAAGCGCGTGCGAGCTGACCTCCATCGCCACGGCTTTCGCGCCCGCATCGCGCAATCCGGCCAGCAAGGCATGCATCGGCAGCACCAGCGGCGTGGTGAAGCCGGTGGCGATTTCCCGGCCGTACAGGCCCGCGCCCAGCGTGCCGATGGTGCCGGTCGGGATGCCGGTCTTCTCGAACGCCTGCGCGATCAACTGCACCGTCGAGGTCTTGCCGCTGGTGCCGGTCACGCCGATCATCGTCATCGCATCGGAGGGCGCGCCGTGGAACTCATCCGCCATCGCACCCAGCCGGGCACGCAGCCCGGGCACGGCGATGGCGTCGGCCGGCGCAGGCAAGTCATCCGGTGCCGGCGGCTCGAACAGGATCGCGGCGGCACCGCGCTCACGCGCCTGCCCGACGAAACCCAGGCCGTGCGCGCCGAAGCCGGCGATGGCGACGAAGGCATCGCCCGGGCGCACGGCGCGGCTGTCCATCACCAGACCGGACACCTCAAGGTCGGCCGGGATACCCGGCACATCCGGCAACAACCGTGCGAGCGGGAAACGACGATTCACCGGCCCGCCTCCAGCGGCTCCGGCAGCGGCGCCGGCAAGGCCGGCTGGTGCCCTTGCGAGGCCGGGGCCGGGGTCGCGACGGCCGCCACGACCGGCTTGCCGATCTGGCCCTTGGCCTGCGCGGCAATCCAGCTTTCGATGTCGTCCGGCGGCACGTCCTGCAGGCGCAGCACGCCCTCCATCACGTTGCGGAACACCGGCGCCGACACCGGTCCGCCGTAATAGCCCTTGGCCGGATCCGGATCGTTCACCGCCACCACCATCGCGTAACGCGGATTGCCGACCGGCACCAGCCCGGCGAAGTAGGACACGTAGCGGCGCGAATAGCCGCCGCCGCTGGCCTTGCGCGCGGTACCGGTCTTTCCGGCGACGTGGTAGCCGAGGATTGCGGCCTGCGTGGCGGTGCCGCCCGGCTCGGTCACGGTCTGCATCATCCGCACCACGGTGTGAGCCAGCGGCGGCGAGATCACCTGCCTGCGTTCGCCCTGCTCGCCCTTGATGAAGGTCGGCTTGATCGAGACGCCGTCGTTGCCGAGCGTGGCGTAGGCATGGGCGATCTGCATCGGCGTGGCGTTGAGCGCGTAGCCGTAGGACATGGTCTGCTTGGTGGTGCCGTCCCAGCGCGAGGGGTCGCGGAACAGGCCGGCTGCCTCGCCCGGGAAGCCGATGCCGGTGCGACTGCCGTAACCGAACTTCCGGAAGAACCCGTAGAGCTGCTCGCCGGTCAGCCGGCGCGCGATCAGCGCCGCGCCCACGTTGGAGCTCTTGCGGATCACGCCGGTGGTATCCAGCACGCCGTAGTTGTTGTGGTCGGTGGTGCGGTACTTGCCGTTGGCGATCCAGCCGGGATTCGTGTTGAAGGTGGAGTCCGTGGTGATCACGCCCGCCTCCAGCCCGGCGGCCACGGTCAGCGGCTTCATCGTCGAACCCGGCTCGAACAGGTCGGTCAGCGCGCGGTTGCGATGTGCCTCGCGGTTGGCGATGCCAACGTTGTTGGGGTTGAACGACGGCAGGTTGGCCATCGCCAGCACTTCGCCGGTCCGCACGTCGAGGACGACCGCGGACCCGCTCGACGCGCCGCTCTGTTCGATCATCGCCTTCAGTTCGCGGTAGGTCAGGTACTGGACCCGGCGATCGATGGTCAGGGCCACGTCCTTGCCCGGCTGCGCGGCGCGCAGCAGGTCCACGTTCTCGACGATGCGTCCGCGGTTGTCGCGGATGACACGCTTGAGCCCGGGCTTGCCGCGCAACCAGTCGTCCAGCGCCAGTTCCACGCCCTCCTGGCCATAGTCGTCGACATTGGTGAAGCCCAGCACGTGCGCGAACGCCTCGCCCTGCGGATAGAAGCGGCGGAACTCGCGCTGCGCATACACGCCGGGGATACCCATCGCCACCACGCGCTGGGCGATGGCGGGGTTCATCCGGCGCTTGACCCAAAGGAATTCCTTGTCGGCCTTCTGCGACACGCGACGACGCAGGTCCTCCTCGCTCAGCCCCAGCGCGGCGGCCAGCTTCTCGATCCCCTCCGGGCTCTTCGACAGCTCCTGCGGGTTCGCCCAGACCGATTCGACCGGCGTGGAAACGGCCAGCGGCTCGCCGTTGCGGTCGGTGATCATGCCGCGCACCGTCGCGATCTCGACATCGCGCAGGAATCGCTCGTCGCCCTGCTTGCGATAGAACTCGTTGTTGACCAGTTGCAGGTTCACCGCGCGCCCGACCAACGCCACGGCGAACAGGCCGAGCCCGCTCCCCACCAGCAGCAGCCGCTTGCGGACATCGAAGCCGCCGCGCGGGTTGCGCGGCGTGGTCCGGCGGTCGCGACGGTCGCGCGGCTTCACCGGCGCACCACCACGATCTCGTCGGCCCGGGGCAATACCATCCCCAGCCGCTCGCGGGCGGCGCGGTCGATCAGCGTGCCCTCGGCCCAGGTCGCCTGCTCCAGCTGCAATCGGCTGAACTCCACGTTCAACGCGTCCCGCGCCTTTTCCTCGCGCGACAACTCGACGAAGAGCTGGCGATGGCGGTGGCGCGCCCATACCACGCCGATCGCGCTGGCGATGTCCAGCGCGAGCAGCAGCAGCACGACGAAGCGCAGGCTCATGCCGCCGCCTCCAGCTTCTCGGCCACGCGCAGCACGGCGCTGCGGGCGCGTGGATTGGCCTTGATTTCGGCAGGCCCGCCCTTGATCGCACCGCCGATCAGCTTGAGCGTCGGGCGGAACGTATCGACCTGCGGCAGGCGGCGATCCGCCGGCGGGGCCTTGGCATGCGCGGCCATGAAACGCTTGACGATGCGGTCTTCCAGCGAATGGAAGCTGATCACCGCCAGCCGCCCTTCCGGCTTGAGCGCGCGATGCGCGGCGGCGAGCCCCGTTTCCAGGTCTTCCAGCTCGCGGTTGATGTGGATGCGGATGGCCTGGAAGCTGCGCGTGGCCGGATGGATGCCGTCCTTGCCGCGCGGCATCACCGAGGCGATCAGGTTGGCCAACTCCAAGGTGCGGGTGATCGGCGCTTCAGCGCGACGCGCGACGACGGCCCGCGCGATGCGCCGGCTCATGCGCTCCTCGCCATACGTCCACAGCACGTCGGCGATCTCGCGCTCCGGCGCTTCGGCCAGCCATTCGGCGGCACTCTGCCCGCGGCTGTCGTCCATGCGCATGTCGAGCGGGCCGTCCTTGCCGAAGGAGAAGCCGCGCTCGGCGACATCCAGCTGCGGCGATGAGACGCCAAGATCGAACAGCACACCATCCAGCCCACCGGCCACTGCATCCCAATCGCCCAGGTCGGCGAAGCTGCCGTGATGGATGGCCACGCGCCCGTCACCAGCAAAGCGCGCACGCGCTTCATTGATCGCGGCCGGATCCTTGTCCATGAGCAGGAGGCGACCGTCATCGCCCAATTGGGCCAGTACACCGGCAGCATGGCCGCCGCGCCCGAACGTGCCGTCCAGATACGTCCCGCCGGCGCGCACACGCAAACCATCCAACACCTGGGCGAACAACACCGGGAGATGCGAGGGCGGGGGCGAGACGACGGCTTCGGCCGCGGTCACAAACGCAGCTCCATCATTTGCGGGCTGAGGTCGTCGTCGCCGACGGTCTGGCGGATCTGCGCGTGGTGCGCCTGCTCGCTCCACAGCTCGAACTTCTCGCCCATCCCGAGCAGCACGGCTTTCTTTTCGATGCCGACCGCGCTGCGGTGGCTGGCCGGGATGCTGATGCGGCCACTGCCATCCGGCTCCACGTGGGCGGCGGAACCGACCAGCGTGCGCTGCAGTCGACGATGCGCACTGAGCGTGGTCGGCAAGGCGTTGACCTGGTCGCGCACCCGCTCCCATTCCGTCAGCGGGTAAAGGAACAGGCAACCGGCCTCGAACGGGTTGTAAGTGATCACCAGCCGGTTGCCGCACGCCTCCGCCACCTGCTCGCGATGGGCGGTGGGGATGGTCAGTCGACCTTTGTCGTCGACGGTGATGGCGGTTTCACCCTGAAACATGGCGTCCGGCGGCTAAGGCAAGGTGGTTCGGGATGACATGAGAAACCACAGTTTCCCCCTATATCCCACTTATCGCCACCATAGATTTCACCCACAGGCTTGTCAACAAGTTTTCGAGGTTTTTTTTCAACCCCGTCAATGACTTGCGATGAACTTCAGAAGTTGGACGAAGGTTTATCCACAAGCCTTTGTTCTGCCTAGAAACCTGAAGCAGACACGTCCAGCGCCGTCACGCGCATGAATGCGAGCGTCCCGGATTAGACCCGCAGACATAGCCTCCCCGCGCGGCGGTTCGGGTATCGATGTCTCGACGTTTCGGCGGCCAGGGATGTCGGCCGAGTCCACCCAGCCGGGCTCACGCCCCCAGGCTGCGCATCGAACGGGAGCGCAGGAAGTGGCGGAGCCGGCCGATAAGCCGGGTTCTGTCTTGGGCAGCCATTCCTCTAGGCCCTGCATCGCTGCAGGGCTCAAGCAACCTACCCGGAGGCATCGCGGGTCACGATGTCGCCTCCCTATTTGGTCTTGCTCCCGATGGGGTTTGCCGTGCCGGCCGGTTGCCCGGCTCGCGGTGCGCTCTTACCGCACCATTTCACCCTTGCCGTCCCGCTTTCGCGGTCTTGGGCGGTATCTTTCTGTTGCACTTTCCGTCGGCTCGCGCCGCCCAGGCGTTACCTG
>DAIRVA010000061.1:0-12294 GCA_036803045.1 Lysobacter sp.
GATGGTGCGCGCCTGGTCGGCGATCGAGCGGGTGATCGCCTGGCGGATCCACCACGTGGCATACGTCGAGAACTTGAAGCCACGGCGGAACTCGAACTTGTCCACCGCCTTCATCAGGCCGATGTTGCCTTCCTGGATGAGGTCCAGGAACTGCAGGCCGCGGTTGGTGTACTTCTTGGCGATGGAGATCACCAGGCGCAGGTTGGCCTCGACCATTTCCTTCTTGGCCTTGCGCGCCTGGATCTCGCCGTAGGTCATCGCCTTCACCAGCTCGCGGATGTCCCCGAGCGTCAGCGAGGTCGCGGCCTCCAGCGCCAGGATCGACTCCTGCTGGTCGATGATCTGCTCGCGCACGTCGCGCAGGCCGGAGCCCCACTTCTGCTTGCGCTTGAGCAGGTCGTCGACCCAGTCGAAGTTGACTTGGTTGCCGTCCCACGCCTTCAGGAATTCCTTGCGCGGCATGCCGGCCTGGCGCGTCGCCAGTTCCATGATGCGGCGCTCGCGCATCTTGATCTCGTTCTGCACGTCGCGCAGCTGCTGCACCAGGGTGTCGAAGTACGGCAGCGGGAACTTGAAGGTGACGAAGATGTCGGCCATCTCCTCGCGCAGCTTGGTCACCGACTTGTGGGCCGGGCCGTGCTTGGCGTGCGCCTTCTGGAACTTGCCGAACAGCACCTCGAGCGCGGACATGCGCGCCTTGACGTCCTCGGGGTCGGGGCCGGAGGGCGCGGGCTCGTCGTTGTCGTCGTCTTCGTCCTCGTCTTCGTCCGCCTCTTCCTCTTCGGCGTCCGAGCCGTCGTCCTCGGCGGCGGCGGCCGCAGCGGCCTCTTCCTCGAGCATGACGTCGTTGAAGCCGACGATCACCTCGGGCAGGCGCTTCTTGCCGGCGAGGTGCTGGGCGTAATCGCCCAGCACGACCTCGATCGACGGCGGGAACAGCGCCAGCGAGGACAGGACCTGATGCAGACCTTCCTCGATGCGCTTGGCGATGGCGATCTCGCCCTCGCGGGTCAGGAGCTCGACCGTGCCCATCTCGCGCATGTACATGCGGACCGGATCGGTGGTGCGACCGGTCTCGGTGTCGAGCGCGGAAAGCGCGGCGGCGGCTTCCTCGGCGGCGGTGTCGTCCACCTCGCGGCCGGAGCCGGACTGGCCGGCCAGCAGCAGCGTCTCGGCATCGGGCGCGACTTCATGCACGTCGATGCCCATGCCGTTGATCATGCTGATGATGTCTTCGATCTGCTCCGGGTCGACCAGGTCGTCGGGCAGGTGATCGTTGACCTCGGCATAGGTCAGGTAGCCCTGTTCCAGGCCCTTGCTGATGAGCTGCTTGATTTCGGACTGGGCCTGGCGTTCGTTGGCCATGCGGGCTGCCACCTGAGCGTAAGTGAACCCCTAATTATACCTGCCGGTTCCGGCCGCGGGGATTCAGGTCCGCAGCAGGAAGGTCACCGGGCCGTCGTTGACCAGGCTGACTTCCATATGGGCGCGGAAACGCCCGGTTTCCACCCCCGGCGCATGCCGCTTCCCGCATTCAAGGACCAATTGCCGATAAATGCGTTCAGCTTCGGCCGGTGCGGCGGCCGTGCTGAAGCTCGGGCGCAGGCCGCTGCCCGTGTCTGCGGCCAGGGTGAACTGGCTGACCAGCAGCAATTGGCCGCCGACATCGGTGAGCGAACGGTTCATCCGCCCGTTTTCATCGCCGAACACCCGGTACGCCAGCAGTTTCTCCGCCATCCGCACCACCCGGGCGTCGCCATCGCCCGGTTCGGCGCAGACCAGCGCCAGCAGACCGGGGCCAATACGGCCAACGGTCTCTCCTTCCACATCCACCTGGGCGCGGCTGACGCGTTGGATCAGGGCGAGCATGGGTCCTGGCGGGAAGGGGTGAAGCCGCATCATCCCCAGCCCGGGGCCTGATGTCGATGCCGCCGCTTACACTGCGCGAATGCCCAAGGGTTCGACCCCTGCCTTCTTGCTGTTCCTTCTCGCGCGCCTGATCGGGTGGCTGCCTTGGCCGACGCTGCGCGGGCTGGGCGATGGGCTGGCTGGCTTCTGGCGCCGCCGCAACGCCCGCGAAAGCCGGGTGGCGATGCGCGGGCTGGAACTGGCCTTCCCGGACATGCCGGCCGCCAAGCGCGCCGCATTGCACGAGGCCGCGCTGAAAAGCACCGGCCGGCAGACCTTCGAGACCCTGCGGATCTGGACCCGGCCAGCCGCCGACAGCCTGTCGATGCTGGACGAAGGCCCGGGCGTGGCGATGTTCGACGCCGCGCTGGCCGGCGGCCGCGGCCTGATCGTCGCCGCGCCGCATCACGGCAACTGGGAGCTGCTCAACCGCTGGCTGGCGACGCGGACGCCGCTGGCGATTCTGTACGCGCCCCCGGAATCCCCCACGGTCGATGCCTTCCTGCGCCGGGTGCGCGAATCGCAGGGCGACGAAGGCCGGGTCGAGCAGGTGCGCGCCGAGGGCATCGGCATCCGCCAGCTGTTCAAGCGACTGCAGTCGGGCGGCGTGGTCGGCATCCTGCCCGACCAGCAGCCCAAGCAGGGCGATGGCGTATGGGCGCCATTCTTCGGCGTGCCGGCCTCGACCATGACCCTGATCGGGCGATTGGCCCAGCGCACCGGTGCCGATGTCCTCTACGTCTGGTGCGAGCGCCAGGGCGACGGGCCCCGCTTCATCTTGCATGTCGAAGCCGCTCCACCGGGCATCGCCAGCCCTGACGCCGTCGAATCCGCGGCTGCGCTCAACGCAGGCATCGAGGCGCTGGTGCGCCGCGCGCCCGAGCAGTACCAGTGGACCTACAAGCGCTGGTCGCAGCAGCCCAAAGACAGCCCGCTGGGCAACCCCTACTGGCCGGATTGCTATTGACGCAAGGTGACATCCGGCACGCCAGCCGGCACGGCAAACCGGCTAGGCTTGCGCGATGAACGACGCCCCGCCCCCGCTGCTCCCCGACGCGACCCCGCCTCTTTCCATCGTCCATCCCGATGTCTGGCAACCCTTGCCGGCACGCGGGCGCGCACTGTTCCGCCTCAGCCATGCGCTCTGGCTGGGCTTGATCGGCGGCGGCATCGGCATGGGCATCGCCACGCTGCTGCATGGCATTTTCGACACGCCCATCTGGATGGGGCCCGTGCCGGGCTTGCTGGCGGGTGCGATGTATGGCGCGTACCTCGGCGGGCGCCGCCACGGCCATTACCGCTGGAAACTGGACGATGACGGCTTCGCCATGCGCAAGGGCCGGATGTGGCAAAGCGAGACTTTCGTGCCTGCCACCCGTGTGCAACACCTGGACGTGAAGCGCGGCCCGCTGGAGCGTGGGCGCGGCCTCGCCACGCTGGTCATCCACACCGCCGGCACGCGGCTGGAATCGATCAAGGTGCCGTGCCTGGACGAAGGCGATGCCGAGGCCCTGCGCGGCACCCTGGCCGCCCGCACCGAACCTGCGCGCGATGACGACTGAAGCCGCGCCGCCCACGCCGGTGCCGCCGATGCGCATCGATGGCGAGGAGCATCGTCTGCACCCCTGGTCATGGCTGTTCGTGACCCTGCAGCACATGAAGCAGTTCATCCTGCCGCTGCTGGTGCTGCTGTTCGCCGGCCGCGGCGACCGCAACGAGCTGTGGCCGCTGATCGGCGTCGGCATGCTGGCGCTGATCTCGGTGTGGCAGTACTTCACCTATCGCTACCGGCTGCTGCCGGACCGCATCGAGATCCGAAGCGGCCTGCTCGAGCGCAAGCTGCGGCAGATCGCCTACGCGCGCATCCACAACGTGGCACTGCACCAGACCCTGCTGCATCGCGTGTTCGACGTGGCCGAGGTGCGGCTGGAATCGGCCGGCGGGACGAAACCTGAAGCCGAGATGCGCGTGCTGCGCTACGAGAAGGCCATCGCGCTGGAGAAACTGGTGCGCGAACACGGGGGCGAGACGGCATCGACCACGACCGGCGATGCACCGGCCGCCGAAACCGCATCGACCCTCCTGCTTTCGTTGCCGACCGGCGAGGTCATCCGCCACGGGCTGATCTCGAACCGCGGGCTGGTGCTGGTCGCGGGCGGCTTCGCGGCGATGTCGCAGGTTTCGCCGCGCCTGTTCGCCAATTTCGGCGAGCGCTGGGTCAAGGCCGGCGCGGGCTATGCCGAAAGCCACCACTTCAGCTATCTCGACTACGGGCTTGGCGTGCTGTCCTTGCTCGCGCTGTTCGTGGTCGTCCTGCGCGCGCTGTCGGTGCTGACCTCGCTGCTGCAGTACCACGGCTTCGCCTTGTCCGAGATCGGCCGCCGCCTGACCGTGGTGCGCGGCTTGCTCACCCGCATCCGCACCAGCGCGCCGAAGCGGCGCATCCAGGCCTGGATGCTGCGCGAGACGGTGCTGCACCGGCTGTTCAAGCGCCGGGCGCTGAGCATCGATACCGCGGCCAGCCGGGGCGGCCAGCAGCAACAGCGCAGCCTGCGCGAACTCGCGCCCATCGCCACGCCGGAAGCCTGCGATGCGTTGATCCATCACTTGCTGCCCGGCGCGCAATGGCCGCCCGCCGATTGGCGCCCACTGCATCGCCTCACCTGGCTGCGCATCTGGCTGGGCGATGTGCTCTGGGTGCTGCCGGTGACGGCCGGGCTGGCCTGGCGCTTCGGTGCATGGGGCGCACTGTTGCTGCTGTGGCTGCCGTGGTCGGCGCTCTTGGCATGGAAGGCCGCGACCAAGGCCGGCTGGAGCCTGGACGGGCAGCTGGTGGCGGTGCGCCGCGGCTGGTGGTCGCGGCAATGGCGCTTCGCCGAAGTGGACAAGCTGCAGGCGCTGCAACTTTCGCGCTCGCCGCTGGACCGCCTGTTCGGCATGCGCCGCCTGCTGCTGGATACCGCCGGTGCCAGCGCGCTGTCGCCATCGATGGCCATCGCTTACTTGATGCCCGAAGATGCCGAGCGCCTGCAGCAGTCCCTGTCGAAACGGCTTGCGCGTAGCGCGCTGCGCTGGTGAGGCTCAGGCGCGGGCGATGACCGCGCGGTAGAAGGCGTCGATTTCCGCGAGCTTGTCGCCGATGTCGAAGCGCTGCATCGGGTAATCGCGACGCGCAGGGCGCGCATCATGGGCCGCGCGCAAGGCGGCCGCCAGTGCATCGGCGTCGCCCACCGGCACCAGCGGCGTGGCGATCACCTCGCGCAGGTGCATCGCGCCCTCGCTGGCGGAGGCGAGGACCGGCAATCGCGCGCCCATCGCCTCCAGCAGCACCAGCCCGAACGGTTCGCTGCGCGCGGCCGAGACGAACACGTCGAACGCCTCCAGCCAGTCGCGCGGCACGCCGGTGAAGCCGGGCATCACCACCTCGCCAGGTGCCTTGGCGCGCACTTCTTTCCAGGCGCCGCCTTGGCCAACGATGACCAAGCGCGTGTCATTCGGCAACGCGGCACGCCGCCATGCATCGACCAACACATCCAGACCCTTGCTCTGCTCCACCCGCCCCAGCGCGCCGAACACGAAGGCGTCATCGGCGATGCCGAACTCGCGCCGCAATCTCTCGCGCGCATCGGCGGACGGCGCGCGCGGCACCGTCCAGTTGTCGATCTGCACGCTCTTCGCGCGCATCGCGGGCGGCATGTCGTCGAACTGCCAGGGCGCGATCGCGATCAGCCCATCGAGTCCTTCGTGCTGCTGCGGCTTGTAGCGGATGTGCAGTGTGGCGATTCGGCGGCTGGCGGCGTCGCGCCAGCCCTTCAGCGCACGACAGCCACCGGACAGATGGGCATGGGCGATGTCGGGCCGCAACCACTTCAGCGCCCGTCGCGCCCGCCACGACGCAAACAGGTCGCCGACCACCACCACCCGCACGTTGTCCGCCACGCGATGCGCGATGGCGTCGGGCCGGTCCTCGGCACCGGCCTGGCGCAGGATGAGGGTGACCTCGTGCCCCTGCGCGGCCTGTGCGTTGGCCAGTTCCACCGCGTGCCGTTCGGTGCCCGCGAAGCGGTGGGTCAGCAGTACGTGGGCGATGGAAAGCGGCGCGTCAGACATGCGCGGAAGTGTCGCATGACATACTCGGCGCGATGAATCCCACAGCCGATTTCACCGGAAAATCGCCGCTCACCGGCGTGGTCGTGGCCAAGGACGAAGGCGACCGCATCGGCCGCTGCGTGGCCTCGCTGATGCCGGTCTGCCACGAGGTGATCGTGCTGGATTCGGGTTCGAGCGACGACACCGTGGCCATCGCGCGCGGACTGGGCGCACGCGTGGAGCATCGGGGCTGGGACGGTTTCGCGCGACAGAAGAACGCGGCGATCGCGATGGCATCGCAGCCGTGGGTGATCCTGCTGGATGCCGACGAATGGCTGGAGCCCGAGGCACAGGACGCGCTGCGAAAACTCTTCGCCGGCGATATCGAACAAGCCGATGTGTGGCTGCTGCTGCGACGCACGCACTGGCTGGGCACGCCGATGCGGCATGGCAGCTTCGCCCGCGAGGCGATCGAACGGCTGTTCCGCAGCGACCTGCGCCATGCCGACATCCCGGTGCACGAATACCTGGACACCACGGGGCACACGGTGAAGCGCTCACGCATCGAGCTGGAGCACGACACTGCGCGCAGTGTGGACGAATACCGCGCCAAGCTGACGAAGTACTCAGGTCTGTGGGCAAAGGAGCGCGCCGCGCGCGGCAAGACCGCATGGCCGGGGCGCGGGCTGCTGGCCGCATCGGCCTATGCGCTGAAGAACCTGATCCTGCAGGGCGGCATGCTGGACGGAAAGGCGGGCATCGCCTTCCATCGCGAGCACATGCGCTACGTGGCGCTGAAGTACCGCCTACTCCGCGAGCTCGGCCCCGGGCGTTGAGTGCGGCCTGGGCGTGCAGCCCGGACGCATCGCCGCGCCCGGCAGCAGCAGCCAGCGTCGACGGTTGTAGATGCCCATGTCGATGGCCTGCGCCTCATCAATGCATTCGTCCTTGGCGACGTCGTGCATCAATATCCAACGCGAGGCCGGTGCGTCCATCTGCCAGTTCCGCGCATCGGCCAGCTGCAGGGCGAAGTCGCGCTTGAAGCCGAAGGTGCGTGCCGGGCGATCGGCCATCAGGAGGTTCTGCTCCTTCCATGCGACCAGCGCGAGCTCGGCATCCGGACCGATCTTCTCGCCGACCGCGCGCATCAGCCCGCGCGATGAGCTCGCATCGTTGAGCAGCGGATAGCCGATGAAGCTGTAGCCCAGCCACAACGCGGCGAACACCGCGTAGAGCGCGGCAACGCCACGCCGGGGGCGCAGGATGAGCGCCGCGAGCAGGCCCACGCCACCGATGGCGGCGAGCATCCAGCCGAGCGCATCGCCATCGACCGTGCCACGGATGGAGGCCAGCCTGTCCTCGAAACCCGGGTGGCCGAGCGCCGCCGCCAGCCCCGCGGCGAGCAGCAAACCCGCGAACAACAGGCCTGCAATGAACGCGCCGATGCGCACGCCGCGCCTTGAAACCACATCGCCCAGCCACGGCCCCATCGCCACGCACAGCATCGGTAGCGCAGGCAGGATGTAGACCTCGCGCTTGCCGCTGGACAGCGAGAAGAACAGCAGCACGCAGGCCACCCAGCCAAGCAGCAGCAACACGCGCGCATCGCGCGCCTTCAGTGCTTCGCGCCAACGCGGCGCGATGAAGGGCGCGGCGGCGATGGCCGGCAGCCATTGCGTCGCCATCACCATCAGGAAGTACCACCATGGCTGGTGATGGTGCCAGGCATTCGCGTAACGCTGCGCGGTCTGCTTGAGCAGGATGTTGTCGGCATAGCCTTGCAGCGCGGGATCCCCGCTGGCCTTGACCGTCAGCAGCATCGGGATCAGCCAAAGCAGGATCGGCAACAGCAGCATGCCGATACCGGCGAGCCACTCAGGCCCGCGCACGCGCCCAATGCCCGGCCATGTGCGCAGCCACGCGAATGCCGCCGGGATCAACACCAACAGCGCGACCACGCCCACGCCCTTGCTGATCACGCCGAGGCCCGCCGCGCACCAGCCGATCAGCCACCACTTCACGTCCGGCCCGCGCAGCAGGTGGCGCAGGATGCCGTACACCGACAGCGTGATGCACAGCACCACCAGCGGATCGATCTGCGCGCGCTTGGCCTGGAAGGTGAACTGGAACGCGAAGAGCAGCGCCCACGCCGCGTACGCGCCGGCCTGCGGATTCCACAGGCGACGGCCCAGATCGCGCACCAGTGCCAGCGTGCCGAGCGAGGCCAACAGCGACGGCATCAGGAAGGAGAAGCGCAAGGACCCGGTCAGCGAATAGAAGATCGCCTGCAGCCACATCAACAGCGGCGGCTTGTCCGGATACAACTCGTCGCCGCGCATCGGGAACAGCCATTGGCCGCTCTCCACCATTTGCCTTGCGACCAGGGCGAAGCGCGGCTCGTCCGCGGGCCACGGGTCGCGCAGGCCCAGACCGGCGAACAACAGGACGATGGCGGTCAGCCAGAAGAACAGGCGCTCGCGGCGGGCATCGGTTTCGGTCATGCCGCGCAGGATAGCCGAGCGTTCAGGCCTGCTTGGCGATGCGTGCGTAGAAGAAGCCATCCATGCCGTCTTCGCCCGGCAGGCGCTGGTGGCCGTGGCCGGTGTCGCGGCCGAAGCGCGCGTCCAGCGGTTGCAGCGTCGCATCGGCGTGGCGGGCGAGGAAATCCGCCACGTTGCGGCTGTTTTCTTCCGGCAGGATCGAGCAGGTCGCGTACAGCAGCGTGCCCCCGGGTTTCAGCATCGACCAGCTGGCCTCGAGCAGGCGGATCTGCAGGCCGACCAGGCCATCGACATCATCCGCGCGACGGTGCAGCAGGATGTCCGGCTGGCGACGCACGATGCCGGTCGCGCTGCAGGGCGCGTCGATCACGATGGCATCGAAGCCGCCCTCCGCCGGAATGCTGTCGGGTGCTGTCGCATCGGCGACGCCGGTGGCGATGTCGAGGCCCAGCCGCGCGAAACCTTCCTGCATGCGGCGCACGCGGCGCTCGTCCACGTCGATCGCGAGCAGGCGCACATCCACGTGGCGCTCGGCCAGGTGCGCGGCCTTGCCGCCGGGCGCGGCGCAGGCATCGAGCAGCTTCGCCTCCGGCGGAAGGTCCAGCGCATCGACCAGCCGCTGGGCGCTGCCGTCCTGCACGGAGACATCCCCTTCGTCGAACCCCGGCAAGGCACGCACCGGCAGCGGCGTGTCCAGGCGGATGGCGTCGTCCAGATCATCGGGCAGGTGATGCACGATGCCAGCGCCGGACAATCGCCCGGCATAAAGTGCGCGCGGGCTGCGCCGGCGATTGACTCGCAACCACATCGGCGGTGCCTCGCTGCTGGCGGCGAAGATCGCATCGGCATCCGTGGGCCATGCCTCGCGGATGCGCGAAGCCAACCACGCCGGCCATGCCGCATCGATGGGTGCGGCAGGAATGGGTTCGCGCAGCGCGCGGCGCAAGAACGCATTGACCAGCCCCGCCTGGTGCGCGCGGCCGAGTTGCCGCGTCGCCTCGACCGTCACGCCGACGGCCGCATGGGAGGGCAGTTTCATCGCATCGACTTGCGCCAGGCCGATGTACAGCAGCGCACGCAGCAGGCCGTCCCGCGCGCCCGGCGGTTTCGCCATCCATTGCGCCAGCGCACCGCCATAGCGCCCGTGCTCGCGCAGCGCGGCCATCACCATCGCCTCGACCAGCGCGCGGTCGCGCGGATCCGGCAGCTTCGGCAACGCGGCGGCGAGCTCGGCCTTCAGCGAACGCCCGCGATGCAGCACCGCATCCAGCGCGCGCGCAGCGATAACACGGGGCTCGACGCCGTTCATCAGAGATCAGTGCAACAAGCGGCGGGCGTTGACGTAATCGGCGGCGGTGATCGCCTTGCCGCCTTCGCGCTGCAGCACGCGGATGCGCAGCAGGCCAACGCCAGTCGCCACATCCAGCCCTTCGCGCGAGGCGGCCATGATGCTGCCCGGCGTCGCGCCTTCGCCACCCGGCACCGCGATGGCGCCATGGATGCGCACGCGTTCGCCATCGAGCATGGCCTCGGCGATGGGCCACGGATTGAAGGCGCGCACCTTGCGGGCCAGCGCCTCGGCCGGTTGCGACCAGTCCAGCTTCGCCTCGGCCTTGTCCAGCTTGTGCGCATAGGTCGCGCCCGCCTCCGTCTGGAAACTCGCGCTGGGCAGCAGCCCGACGCGCAGCAGACCCAGGCCATCGCCGAGCACCTGCGCGCCCATTCCGGCCAGGCGGTCGTGCAGCTGGCCGCCCGTTTCCTCGGCGCCGATGGCTGTCGCCTGCTGCAACAGCACCGGGCCGGTATCCAGGCCCTTCTGCATCTTCATCAGGCACACGCCGGTCTGGGCATCGCCCGCCTCGATGGCGCGCTGGATCGGCGCCGCGCCGCGCCAGCGCGGCAGCAGCGAGGCGTGCACGTTCCAGCAGCCGTGGACGGGGATGTCGAGGATCGATTGCGGCAGGATCAAGCCGTAGGCCACCACCACCATCAGGTCGGGCCGCAACGCGCGCAGCGCTTCTCGAGCCTCGCGGGTCCTAAGCGATTCGGGCTGGCGGACCTCGATGCCGGCGGCCAGCGCCGCCTGCTTCACCGGCGACATCTGCAGACCGCGCCCGCGTCCGGCCGGGCGGTCGGGCTGGGTGTAGACGGCGGCGATCTCGGCCTTGGCCATCGCCGCCTTCAGGGACGGCACGGCGAACTCCGGCGTGCCGGCGAAGACGATCCTCATGCGGATGCCGTCAGGCGGCCTTGCGCTGCTTGACCAGCTTCTTCTTCACCATCTCGCGCTTGAGCGGCGAGAGGTAATCGACGAACAGCTTGCCGTCCAGGTGGTCCATCTCGTGCTGGATGCAGACCGCCAGCACGCCCTCGGTCTCGAGTTCGAACGGCCGGCCGTCGCGGCCGTGGGCGCGGACGGTGATGGCCTCGGCGCGGGTCACGTCGGCGAAGATGCCGGGCACCGACAGGCAGCCCTCCTGGTAGACCTGTTCCCCTTCGCTGGCGGTGATCTCGGGATTGATGAAGACCAGCGGCGCATCGTGCTCCTCGCTGACGTCGATCACCATGAAACGCTGGTGCACGTCGATCTGGCTCGCTGCCAAGCCGATGCCCGGGGCCTCGTACATCGTCTCGAACATGTCGTCGATGAGGCGTTGGAAGTCGCCGTCGCCGATCTTGGCGACGTCGACCGGCACCGCCTTGGTGCGCAGGCGGGGGTCGGGAAATTCGAGGATGGGGAGCAGGGCCATGGCATCAATCCAGCGCTTGGCCACCCCAAGATGGCCAAGCAAGTCACATAGTTAGCGCATGATTCTACCGCGATGCTTGTGAATCCCGCCCGCATATGGTCTAAATGCCGCGCAAGTGGGGGAAATACTGGGAAGGGACCGATGGCCGTCAAGTTCACCCGCCGATCGCGGCTCTGCACGCTGTTTTTCGCCGCCGCGCTCAGCGCGCTGGCGGGGCTTGCACTGGCGCAGGAATATCGGGACGGGCACCCCGAGACCTACGTGGTGCAGAAGGGCGACACCCTCTGGGACATCGCGGCCCGCTTTCTCCGGCGACCGTGGCTGTGGCCCGAAATCTGGCAGGCCAACCCGCAGGTGCGGAATCCCCATCTGATCTACCCGGGCGACGTGCTCAGCCTGGCCTACCTGCGTCGCGGGCCGATGGTCGAACCGCCGATCCCCGGCATTCCCCTGTCGCAGGTCGAGCCGTTCCTGCGCGACCTTCGCATCTATGACCGCATCGACGATCTGCCCTACGTGGTCGGACTCGAGGACGACCGGCAGCGCGCCATCCGCGGCCACGCAGCCTATGTCCGCGGGCTCGGCGCCAGCGCACGCCCCGGGCAGCGCTTCGCGGTGCTGCGGCCGGTGCAGACCTACACCATGGGCCGTCGGCGCGCCTGCTGCGCGCTGGTCGGCCGTGACGAACTCGATTACGCCGGACGCCCCAGGTTCGATCCGCCCTATGACCGCACTTGGACCGAGATCATGCTCGCCGAGGGCGGCCGGATGGAGAAACTGGGTACCGAACTGCGCAAGGTCAACGCCGGCGTGATCACCCGTGGCGAAGTCGGCGGGATCGAAGCCTCCACCCTGCTGCTGGACGACGGCCTCTACGAGGTGCGGGTGGGCGACAAGGTGGTGCCGGTCGAGAGCATCCCCTACGACCTGCAATTCGTGCCGCATCCGCCGAAGCGCCAGTTCCCGTACCAGAAGGCGCAGGTGCTGTCGGTCGCGGACCGCGGCCTGTTCGGCGGGCCGCGCGACGTCGTGGCGCTGTCGGTCGG
>DAIRVA010000062.1:0-12089 GCA_036803045.1 Lysobacter sp.
GCGGTGTAGGTGAAGCGGATCTGCGGCGTGTCCTGCAGCGGCACCCAGCTGCGCGCGTGGATCTGCTGCGACTGGCTGAACATGAAGGGCGACTTCTTGCCTTCGGTCATCGACGGCTCCAGCCACTGCAGGCCGGAGGCGTTCGGCGAAGTGCGGTAGGTCACCCGCACCTTGGCCGGGCGGTCGGGCGTCTCGATGGTGAGCTTGGTGCCCAGTACCTTGTCCGCTTCCGGCGCCAGCGCGAACTTGAGCGGCTGCCACTGTCCGTCGGCGGCCTCGCCCTCGGCCTTCTCGATGGTCAGGTCGCGGGTGTCGAGGACGAACTGTGTCGCCGCCTTGTCGATCCAGTCCAGCGTGTAGGTCGCGGTGCCTGCCAGTTGCTTCTTCGCGAAATCGATGCCGAGCTCGAGCGCGAGGTCCTTGGTGCGCACCTTGCCGGGCTCGGCATAGGAGTGCTCGTCGAGCACTGCGGCGGTCGAGGTCGCAGCCTGGGCTGACGCCGCGGGTTGCGCGGCCGACTGGGCCGGAACCGGTTCCTGTTTGGCACAGCCGGTCATCAGCACGGCGGCAACGGAAAGCATCAGCACGGAATGGCGCATGGATGGCGATCTCGCTAAGGGGGAAGCCCCGAGTTTAGCCGGCACGGCGATGCCGGCGTGAACCGCAACCCCTGCGTCCCACCCATGACACCCCCACCAATGGCACGGGAGACTAATGGCACGGGACGCGCGAATCATTCGCATCGAATCTATTCGCCACTTCGACCTGGTGGCTTTCCATCATGACCGCGCGACTCGCCCCTTCGCTCCTTGCCCTTGCGGTGGCTTCCGCCTGCACCATGCCGGCGCTTGCCGCGCAAAACGGCACCGGAGCGTCATCCGGCTACATCCCGGGCGGGCGCATTCCGCAGCTGCAGGGCGACATCGCGATCGACGGCAAGCTGGACGATGCCGCCTGGCGGGACGCGCTGGTGCAGGAAATCGCCTACGACATCCAGCCCGGCGACAACACCCCGGCACCGGTGAAAACCACGGTGCGGATCGGCTACGGCAAGGACGCGATCTATTTCGCCTTCCACGCCATGGACCCGAACCCGGCCGCGATCCGCGCCCACCTGCGCGACCGCGACGCCGCGTTCAACGACGACTGGGTGGGCGTGTTCCTCGACACCTTCAACGACAACCGCCGCGGCTACGAGCTGATCGTCAACCCGCTCGGCGTGCAGGCCGATCTGATCCGCGACGAGGCCAACACCAGCAACCAGGAAGACGCGAGCTGGGACGGCCTGTGGCAAAGCGCCGGCCGCCTCACCGCCGAGGGCTACGACGTCGAGATCCGCGTCCCCTTCTCCACCCTGCGCTTCCCCACCGGCGGCGGCGACCAGCGCTGGGGCATCTCGCTGTTCCGCAACTGGCCGCGCGACAAGCGCCACCAGCTGACCAGCCACAAGGTCCCGCGCGAATCCAACTGCTTCCAGTGCGAATGGGGCAAGTACGACGGCATGGCCGGCGTCGAGCAGGGCCGCAACCTGGAGATCGTGCCGACGCTGACGATGGGCAAGACCCAGGCCCGCGCCGCCGCCGGCCAGCCGTGGCGCGATGGCGACACCTCGATCGAGCCGGGCCTCGACGCGAGCTGGGCGCCGTCGCCGGCGATGACCCTCAACGCGACGCTGAACCCGGACTTTTCGCAGGTCGAGACCGACCAGCTGCAGCTCGACATCAACAACAGCTTCGCGTTGTTCTACCAGGAAAAGCGGCCGTTCTTCCTTGAAGGCGCGGACTACTTCACCAGCCAGTTCGACGTGCTGTACACGCGGCAGATCGCCGATCCGGATTTCGGCCTGCGCGTCACCGGCCGCACCGGCAGCGGTGCCTACGGCGCGATCGTCGCGCAGGATGCCACCACCGTGCTGCTGGTGCCGGGCGTGCTCGGCTCGCGCTTCGAGCAGCTCGACCAGAAGGCGGATGTCGCGGTCGGCCGCTATCGCCACGACATCAACCAGAACGCCAGCATCGGCGTGATCGGCACCTTCCGCCAGGGCGACGGCTACGACAACGGCGTGGCCGGCATCGACGCGCGCTGGAAGAAGGGCGCGCACACCGCCACGGCGCAATTCCTGCACAGCCAGTCCGAATATCCGGCCGCGATCGCCGCCGCCTACGCCCGCGAGCTGGGCAACGACAGCACGCCCTCGGGCAACGCATGGCGGGCGGAGTACGCCTTCGGCAACCGCAACTGGAACTTCAACGCCTGGCACATGGACATCGACCCGGGCTTCCGCGCGGACCTCGGCTTCATGGGCCAGGTCGGCTACGAGAAGTCGCTGGTCGGCGGCGGCCATAGCTGGTTCCGCGACGACAAGGCCTTCAACCGCGTCGATGCCTACGCGGATTTCGACATCACCCATCGCTTCGACGGCCAACTGCTGGAGCGCGAGCTGGAAGGGCAAGTCAGCGTGCAAGGCCCGAAGCAGAGCAGCCTGCGGTTGCACGGCATGACGCGCGTTCGTTTCTGGCGCGGACGGATGTTCGACGAGCGCTACGCTGACATCAACGCCAATTTCCGCCCCAACGCCTACCTGCAGCTTGGCGTCTACCTGCAATCCGGGACGATGCTCGATCTGGCGGCGGAGAAGACCGGCCGCCGCACCATGCTGGAGCTGTGGGCCAACGCCAACATAGGCCGGGGAATCAGCCTGAACGGCGAGATTTCCCGCCAGCGCCTGCGCCGCGACGGCGGCACCGCGTTCGAGGCCACCGTGTTCAACGGCGGCGGCAGCTGGCAGTTCGACCCGCGCCAGCGCCTGCGCCTGACCCTGCAAGGCAGCGAAGTGCTCCGCGACACTGCGCTCTACGCGATCCGGGTCAATCGCACCTCGCGCGATTGGGCCGCGCAGATGGTCTATTCCTACAAGGTGAACCCGCGCACCGCGATCTATGCGGGCGGCTCCTATGGCGCCTTCATGAATGACAACAACCCGATCTTGTTCGGCAACGCGCGCAGCGTGTTCCTGAAGATCAGCTACGGCTGGCAACCCGCCTTCTGACGCGGCCGGTCAGGGCATCGCGACTTCGATGCGATGGCCGCCGGCCTGCTTGGCGCGATACATCGCCGCATCGGCCTCCCGGTACAGTCCCTGCGCACTGAGCCCGGGGCGCAGGCTGGCCAGGCCGACGCTGGCCTGCAGCGGCGGCTCGGCCGCCGCCAGCCCGCCGAGCCATTCGGAGGTGCGCGCAAGGAGCTCGCCGGCTTCGCTGCGGAAGCCGATCATGAATTCGTCGCCGCCCCAGCGCCCGAGCCATTCGTCCGGCAGGAGGATGCCGAGCACCAAATCGGCCAGGTCGACCAGCGCCTTGTCGCCGGCAGCGTGGCCGTACTGGTCGTTGATCGGTTTGAGGTTGTCCAGATCCACCACCGCCAGGTGGAACGACTCTTTGCGCGCCGATGCTTCCTCCACCGACTTGACCAGGATCTGCTGGCAGCCGCGGCGATTGTAGACGCGGGTCAGCGAGTCGCGCAGCGCCATCGAGCGCAATTCGGTGAACGCGAACGCGAACAATCGGGCCGTGGACGAGTCGTGGAACACCTTGCCCAGCGCTGCACGCAGCGGGATCGATCAGGCCTTGTACCCGGAATGGATGGCGACGATGCCGGCACTGAGGTTGCGGTAGCCCGCGCGCGCGAAGCCGGCGGCTTCCATCATCGTCTTGAGTTCGGCCTGCGGCGGATGCTTGCGGATCGACTCGGCCAGGTACCGGTAGCTGTCGGCGTCGCCCGCGAAGAGCTGGCCCAACCGCGGCAGCACCTTGAACGAATGGAAATCGTAGATCGGCTTGAACCAGTCGGCGGTGACTTCGGAGAACTCGAGCACGCGCGCCTGCCCGCCCACCTTGAGCACGCGGTGCATCTCACGCAGCGCGGCATTCTTGTCGGTGACGTTGCGAAGACCGAAGGCGATGGTCACCAGGTCGAAACTGGCGTCGGGGAAGGGCAACGCCTCGGCGTTGCACTGAACGTATTCGAAGCCGCGCACGTTGCCGCGGTCGGTCATGCGGTCGCGGCCGACCTTCAGCATCGACGCGTTGATGTCGCCGAGGACCAGTTCGCCCTTGTCGCCGACGCGATCCTTCAGCAGCGCAGCGATGTCGCCGGTGCCGCCGGCCAGGTCCAGCACGCGGTCGCCGGGCTTCACCTGTGCAGTCGCCACGAAATAGCGCTTCCAGACCCGATGGATGCCCAGCGACATCAGGTCGTTCATCAGGTCGTAGTTGCCGGCGACGGAGGTAAAGACTTCCCCGACCAGCTTTTGCTTCTCGCCGGCCGGGACTTCGCGGTAACCGAAATGGGTGGTGTGGCGATGTTCAGGTTCCATGCCGGGATTATGGCATCCGCGTGTTGAGACTTCGTTCTTGCATGCGCGCCCCGGTCCCGCCAGACCGGGTTTTTTGTTCCAATGACGAGCCTTGCCGGCCAAGCCACAGGAGGCATTCATCGATGCGCTGGATCCGCCCGCTGCTGTTCGCCGCCTTGGTGTTATGCGTCCCTGATCCACTCAAGGCGCAGGCCGACGCGACATCCCCGATGCCCGCATCCGCCCTGTCGAATCCGGGTGAACCGCGACTTCGCGCACTCGCTTCGCGGTTGGCGTCCGGGCGGCAGAACCGGCTGGTGGTGGTGCAGCTGGGCGATTCGCACACCGCCGCCGACTTCTTCACCGACCGCCTGCGTACCGCGCTGCAGGCCGCACATGGCGATGGCGGGATCGGCCGGGCACCGCCGATGGCCGTCCCCGGCCTCCTGACCGCGCGCGTCGCCATGCAGTCCGCCGGCTGGACGCTGATCGACAGCCGCACCATGCCGGACCCCGGCTTCCCGCTCGGCGGCTTCCTCGCCCGACCGGGCATTTCGGGCGCCGCCACGCTGGTTTCCCCGGTACGACCCGAGGACGCTTCGGGAAACTGGCGCGTCACCCTGTGGCTGCGCGGCCGCCCCGGCGCCACGCCGCTGGCCTGGCGCGATGGGCTGGGCAAGCAGACACTGCTGCCGCCGGTCCCGCCCGACGGGCGCTGGCGCCCGGTCGGCTTCACCGCCACCCTGCCCTTCACGCTGGTGGCGCCGCAACCGGAAGGCGTCGAGGTGGGCGGCATGCTGTTCGAACGCCCGAACCCGCCCCGGGGCGGCGGCGCCCAGGTCGATGCGATCGGCAACAACGGCGCCAAGGCGGAACTGCTCCAGCGCTGGGGGCAGGATTGGCCGACGATGCTGCGCCAGCGCAATCCCGACCTGGTGATCCTGGCTTTCGGCACCAACGAAGCGGTCGACTGGGCCGCCGATCCCGAGCTTTATCGCGCCAGCCTGCGCGAGACGGTGGCGCAGTTACGCAATGCCGCACCGAAGGCCGTGCTGTTGATGATCGGGCCACCCGATCTGATCGGGCAAGCCGGCACGCTGGACATGCGCTGCACGCCCCCCGCGCCGATCCGCTTGTCCACCGTGATCGACATCCAGCGCGAGACTGCGCGCGAGGCGCACGCCCTGTTCTGGGACTGGCAGCAGGCCATGGGCGGCCCCTGCAGCATGCCGCGCTGGCAGGCGCAGGGCTGGGGCAACCCCGACGGCACCCACATGACCTACGAGGGCTACCGGCACGCGGCGGACTTGCTTTTGCGCGACCTCGCCGCGGTCGGCATCAAGTAGGCGTCAGAGGATGTAGCGGCTCAGGTCCGGGTCCTGCACCAGTTGGCCGAGGTGGGCATCGACGTAGGCCGCATCGATCACCACCTCGCCGCCCTTGTCGGGCGCGTCGAAGCTCAAGGTATCGAGCAGGCGCTCCAGCACCGTGTGCAGGCGGCGCGCGCCGATGTTCTCCTGCCGCTCGTTGACGATGGCGGAGATTTCGGCCATCCGGTCGATGGCGTCGTCGGCGAAGCGCAGGCCCAGGCCCTCGGTCGCCATCAGGCCGACGTACTGCTTGGTCAACGCGGCCTTGGGCTCGGTGAGGATGCGGACGAAATCCTGCTTGCTGAGTGCGCTCAACTCCACACGGATCGGGAAGCGGCCCTGCATCTCGGGGATCAGGTCGGACGGCTTGGCCAGATGGAACGCGCCCGAGGCGATGAACAGGATGTGGTCGGTCTTCACCGGCCCGTACTTGGTGCTGACGGTCGAGCCTTCCACCAGCGGCAGCAGGTCGCGCTGCACGCCTTCGCGGCTGACATCCGCGCCCATGCCCTCGCTGCGCTTGGCGACCTTGTCGATCTCGTCGATGAAGACGATGCCGTGCTGCTCGCAGGCCTCGATCGCCGCCTCGCGCACCTCGTCCTCGTTGACCAGCTTGCCGGCTTCTTCCTCGATCAGGAGCGTGCGCGCGGCTTTCACCGTCAGCTTCTTGCTCTGCGTCTTGCCGCCTGACAACTGCGAGAACATCGAGCGAAGCTGCTGGCCCATCTCCTCCATGCCCGGCGGCGCCATGATGTCGACGCCGACGTTCACCGAGGTCTCGATCTCGATCTCGCGCTCGTCCAGCGCGCCTGCGCGCAACTGCTGGCGGAACTTGCGTCGCGTGTCGTTCTCGACCGCTGATGGCTCGTTCTTCGCCGCTTCATCGACGTTGAAACCGAAGCTGGTCGCCTGGCGCTGCGGCAGGAGCGCATCGAGGATGCGATCCTCCGCGCGCTCCTCGGCCTGCGTGCGCACGCGCTGCTTGGCCTGCTCGCGATACAGCTTGACCGCGGTATCGGCCAGGTCGCGGATGATCTGCTCCACGTCCTTACCCACATAGCCGACCTCGGTGAAGCGCGTGGCCTCGACCTTCACGAACGGCGCGTCGGCGAGCGTCGCCAGGCGACGCGCGATCTCGGTCTTGCCGACGCCGGTCGGGCCGATCATCAGGATGTTCTTGGGCATCACCTCGCGGCGCAGCTCGTCGTCGAGCTGCATGCGGCGCCAGCGGTTGCGCAGGGCGATGGCCACGGCGCGCTTGGCATCGTTCTGGCCGACGATGTGGCGGTCGAGTTCCGCGACGATCTCGCGCGGCGTCATCGAGGCGGAGCTGTTGTCGATCTTTTGCATGATGTCTTGTCGTCTCGAAAGAGTCGCAGGCGCGACTTCAGAGTTCTTCAACCACGATGTTGCGGTTGGTGTAGATGCACACGTCGCCGGCGATGTTCAGCGACTCCACGGCGACGTCGCGCGCCGACAGTTCCGTGTGCTTGAGCAGGCCGCGCGCCGCGGACAGCGCGTACATGCCGCCGGAACCGATGGCGATCAGGCCGTCCTCGGGCTCGATCACGTCGCCGGTGCCGCTGATGATCAGCGAGGTGTCCTTGTCGGCGACCGCGAGCAGCGCTTCAAGCTTGCCGAAGCGGCGTTCGGTGCGCCAATCCTTCGCCATCTCGACGGCGGCACGAGTGAGCTGGCCATGCTTTTGCAGCTTGGCCTCGAACAATTCGAACAAGGTGAACGCATCGGCGGCCGCACCGGCGAAACCCGCCAGCACCTGGCCGTTTTCGCCGAGCCGGCGCACCTTGCGCGCGTTCGACTTCATCACCGTGTGGCCGAGCGTGACCTGGCCATCGCCGGCGATCACGACCTGATCGCCGCGACGTACCGAAACGATCGTGGTGGCGTGGAATACGTGGGGATTCTGGCTGGGATCCATGGTGCCTCCGTTGGAACTTCCGAAATGGGGCCGACCACGCGCACTTCAAGCACACTGCATGCATGCGGTCATTGCGTGATAATCGAGCGATCCCCCAAGGAGGCCATGCCATGCGCCGTATCGCCATGCTCATCGCCGCAGCCTGCCTGCTGTCCGCCTGCGCCACCGTCCCACGCGACCTGCCAGGACCCGGCGCGCTGCCCGGCAACGGGCCGGTTGCCGTCCGCTGGGAGAACCCGGCCGCTTTCACCGAGTTGCGGCAGCGCCCTGCCGGTGCCCCGATCGATGATTACACGTGGATTCCGGCGCTAGCGGAGCACCTGCGTTCCAGCGCCGCCAACCGCATCGCCGAAGGGCAGAAACTCGACATCGCCGTGCTGGACATCGACCTTGCAGGCGACTTCGAACCCTGGCGCAGCCTGCATCAGGATGTACGGATCGTGCGCGACATCTATCCGCCGCGCATGCGCCTGCGCTTCACTTTGAGCGATGCGCAGGGCAAGGTGCTGAGCGAAGGCGAACGCAAGCTCACCGACCTTGGCTTCCTGCAAGGCAGCGGCCTGCTCGACACCGATCCCCTGCGCTACGAGAAGCGGATGATCGACGACTGGACCCGCCGCGAATTCCAGACGGCCACCAACCAGTGAGCATCGCAGGTTCGGGCCGCGCCCCGTCGCAACGATTCCGCGGCATGGCCGGGGCGATCCGCCGATGCGCGGTCCTGCTCGCCCTGCTGCCCTGCTTCGGCATCGCGCAGGCCGACGAACCGGTCGCCCGCGTGCGCGTGGCCTTCGACCGCGATGGCATCACCGCCACGCAAACCGCCGGTTACGCCGATCCCGCGACCAAGCGCGCGATCACCATCGACGACCCGGTCCGCATCGCCTCGATCAGCAAGCTGGTGCTGGCGATCGGAGTGATGCGTCTGGTCGAGGAAGGCAAGCTCGACCTCGATGCGGATCTGTCGAAGACGCTGGGCTGGCCCCTGCGCAATCCCAATTTCCCCGACGACAAGATCACCCTGCGCCTGCTGCTCTCGCACACCTCCAGCCTGACCGACGGTGCCGGCTACTGGCAGGTCCCGCTGGACGGCGAGTTCCGCAAGCTGCTGGACGACCCGAAGGCCTGGGACGCCGAACACGCGCCCGGCACCTACTGGCGCTACGCCAACGCCGGCTTCCCGCTGATCGGCGCAGCGATGGAACGCGCCACCGGCGAGCGCTTCGACCTGCTGATGCAGCGGCTGGTGCTGAAGCCGTTGGGCCTGCACGCCTGCTACGGCTGGACCAGCTGCGACGGCACCACCGCCGCGCGCGCGGTGGCGCTGTATCGCGACGGCAAGCCTATCCAGGACGACAACCAGGGCCGCAAGCCCGAATGCGGCGTCACCAAGGCCAGCGACGGCAGCTGCGACCTGTCCACCTGGCGCGCCGGCAAGGCGACCAACGTGTTCGGCCCGCAGGGCGGCCTGCGCATCTCCGCCGCGGACCTGTCGAAGATCGGCCGGTTGCTGTTGGGCGATGGCGAGGTTGATGGCGCGCGCCTGCTCACGCCGGAATCGGTGCACGCGATGATCGGCCCCGAATGGAGTTACGCGAACGGCAACGGCCTGACGCTGGAGGAAGACGACCCGGTCCGCACCCGAGGCGGATTCACCTGCCGCTATGGCCTGGCCGTGCATACCCTGGCCACTGGCCTGCCCGATTGCGGCGACGATCCCTTCGGCGACGGCGTGCAGCGCGTCGGCCACAGCGGCAATGCCTATGGCTTGCTGGCAGGGCTGTGGGTGGATCGCAAGGCGGGGACGGGGGTGGTGTATTTCAGCACCGGCAACGACAAGCCGGAGGCTGGGGAGCATTCGGCGTTCAGTCGGGTGGAGGAGATGGGCGCTACCGGATGGTGAGGCCTACTCCGACTCCACCTGCGCCATCTCAAGCACCCATTGCGGCACCACCGGCTCGCCTGCGTAGAAATCCTTTGGCTTCTTCTCGGCTATCGCCCAACGATGCAACCAGCTTGGTCCCCACTTGCCCGCATAGCCGTCGGGACGCTGGTAAGCCGGATCACGCATGGCTTCATCCAACGTAATCATGGTGTAGCCCCGGCGCCGTGCAGCGGCTATCAACTCCGCGAATGTATCGGCATTAAGTTCATTTGCATGCATCAGCCACACCTGCGGCAACTTGTAACCCAGCAACGCTGTGGATTGCGCCTCGTAATAATCCAGCTTGTTCAGCATGTAAGGCACATAGCCCAAGCGCAGCCGCTCCAACGCCGCGTCTCGATCACTCACCTTGGTGCTGCCGTCGAGGATGCGTCGATAGGCAAACGCCCAAACCCATTCACCGTTATCGACGGTGACCGGCGCAACCCGATATCCGTGCCCAGCCAGAAAAGCATCCATCGCTTGCTTGTCCGCGACCGTCCTGCCATTTCTCAGGTAAGGATGACGGAACCATTTCGGCGTCTTGCCACGAGCCGCCATCAGCGGCCGCAATTGGCGCTCACCTTCGAGGATGGATTGCTGAAACGCGATCACTCCGATGTCATGCAGGCTCTTGTGTGCATAGGTGTGGTTGCCGAGGTCAAATCCGGCTGACAACCAGTCATCCAGCATCGCCAATCGCGCGAGATCGGGACGACCGCCGACCTCCAGTTTTTCCTCATTGACGAAACCGATAACTGGCGCATCCGCTTGCTTGAGTTGCGAGATCAGCTTGTCGTGCCAAGGGCGCCAATCATCGGACAAAGTGGCACCCATCGATTGCCACGGCAGGTCATCAATGGTGATGGCGATGCGGCGATCATCGCGATGCGTCTGCTGCGCCCACGCCGGCAAAGCCAGCAGCACGCACAGCGCGATCATGAATCGACGCATGTGATCTTTCAAACCCCTAGCGGATTCGGCTTGTCCCCGACAATCCCCCACGCCTTGATCGCCCGCGCCACGTCCTTGTCGGTCAACTTGCCTTCCTCGGCCAACGCATGCACGGCGGCCTGGGCAATGTGGAAGCGGTCGACCTCGAAGTGGCGGCGCAGATTGGCGCGGGTGTCGCTGCGGCCGAAGCCGTCGGTGCCCAGCACCACGTAGCGCATCGGCACGAACTCGCGGATCTGGTTGGCGAAGGTGCGCACGTAATCGGTCGCGGCGATGGCCGGGCCGGCGCGGCCATCGAGCAAGCCTGTCACGTACGGCACGCGCTTCTGCTTGGCCTGCGGGTTGAGGCGATTGAAGCGGATGGCGTCCTCGCCGTCGCGGGCCAGCTCGGTGAAGCTGGGGCAGCTCCAGATGTCGCACTTGATGCCGAATTCGGCATCGAGCAGCTCGGCGGCGGCGATGGCCTCGCGCAGGATGGTGCCGCTGCCCATCAACTGCACGCGCAGCTCGCCCTTCCTGGCCTTGCCCGCGTCCTGCAGCAGGTACATCCCCTTGATGATCCCGTCTGCGCTGCCCTCGGGCATGTCGGGATGGGTGTAGTTCTCGTTCATCAGGGTGAGGTACCAGTACTCGTCCTGCTGTTCGGCCAGCATGCGCTGCATGCCGTGCTGCAGGAGCGTGACCACTTCGTAGTGGAAGGTCGGGTCGTAGCTGCGGCAGTTGGGGATGAAACTGGACTGGATGTGGCTCTGGCCGTCCTCGTGCTGCAGGCCTTCACCGTTCAGCGTGGTGCGGCCGGCGGTACCGCCAAGCAGGAAACCGCGCGCGCGCATGTCGGCGGCCTGCCAAGCGGCGTCGCCGACGCGCTGGAAACCGAACATCGAGTAATAGATGTAGAACGGCAGCATCTGCAGATCATTGGTGCTGTAGCTGGTCGCGGCCGCCATCCACGAGGCGAACGCGCCGGCTTCGGTGATGCCTTCCTCCAGCACCTGCCCGGCGGCGTCCTCGCGGTAGAACATCAGCTGGTCGGCATCGACCGGCTTGTACTTCTGCCCACGCGGCGCATAGATGCCGAGCTGGCGGAACAGGCCTTCCATGCCGAAGGTGCGCGCCTCGTCGGCGACGATCGGCACGCAGCGCGGGCCGACCTGCTTGTCGCGCAGCACGATCGACAGCGCCTGCACGAAGGCCATCGTGGTGCTGATCTCGCGTTCGCCTGTGGCCTTGGTCAGGCGCTCGAACGCCTCCAGCTTCGGCACTTCCAGCGAGGTGCTGGCCTTCTGCCGACGCTGCGGCAGGAAGCCGCCGAGCGCATTGCGGCGCTCCAGCATGTACTGCACTTCCGGCGAATCCTTGCCCGGATGCAGGAACGGCACGGCGCCGTCCTTGAAGGCTTCGTCCGGGATGTCGAGCTTGAAGCGGTCGCGGAAGGTGCGCACCGAATCGTCGTCGAGCTTCTTGGTCTGGTGCGTCGGGTTCAGCGCCTCGCCCGCCGAGCCCATGCCGTAGCCCTTGACCGTCTTGGCCAGGATGACGGTCGGCATG